>DAOUGD010000129.1:0-40535 GCA_034429475.1 Anaerolineae bacterium | reverse complement strand
TTGGACGACTGCTGAGCTGCTCTCCTACCGAGTGCCCGCACAATTCTTGGATCAATTGTCGACACTCAAACCTTTGTTCACCCTGTTGGAAGAATGATGTCCATCAAGGAAAATCAGGGACAACACCGATTAAACGGATGCACCGGAAAATATCGTTTTTCACCCCCTAGTATACCAGTGATTCAGATTTGTCCGCTCAAATTCTCTGTCGTGTAGGCGTGTAGTCATGTAGTCGCGTAGCCGTCTGATCACCTTGTCGCCCTGTCACCTTGTCTTGTCTTTACCGCAGATCATGCTACACTGCTTTTGATGACCAAGACGAACGATGAATCCCCCGCGTTGAAGCGGATTTCCTGGGTGATCTGGGGCGTGATGGCGGTGCTGATCGTGTTCCTCGGTTCCGCCTTTTTGCGCGCCTGGCAGATGAATCGCGCCTTGCAGGCTAAAATGGACGCGCTGGAGCCGATGTTGACCGCCGTTTGGGAGCAGCAGGCCACGCTTCAGGCGCAACTGGCCTATGTGCAAAGCGACGCCTACGTGGAAGAATGGTCGCGCACGCACGCCGGGATGACGCAGCCGGGCGACACGCTGGTCGTGCCCATCATCCCTACCCCCACGCCCACACCGACACCCCTACCGACGCCCATCCCCACGCCGACGCCCACGCCGCAGTATTTCTGGGAGCGGTGGTGGAGAGCCATTGTTGCGCCGTCGAAGTAAAGCGTGAAACGTAATAATTCCAAAGCAAGAGCCGCACTTTTGATGAAGTGCGGCTTTATTTTTTATCCAACCCTACAAATTTACGATACGGCGCTTTCCCCGCTGGCTTCCCGCAGCCGTTTCACGTCGCTCAAGGGCGGCAGGCCGAAGAGCTTTTTGTAGTCCCGGTTGAAGTACGCGGCGTCGTTGTACCCCACGCGGAAGCCGGCGCTGGCCGCGTCGAGGTCCTCACCGAGCATCAGCCGGCGGGCTTCCTGGAGGCGTATCTGCTTTTGGAATTGCAAGGGACTGAGTGCGGTGACGGCCTTGAAGTGGTGGTGGAAGCTCGACACGCTCATGCCCAGCTCCTGGGCAATCGCTTCCACCCGCAACGGCTGGTCGAACTCTTTGCGAAGCTGTTGAATGGCCCTGGCGATGCGGTGGGTGTTGCCTTCCTGGAGCGCAATGTGCCGGAGCCGGTCGCCCTGGTCTCCTTTCAGTAGCCGGTAGACAATCTCCCGCGTGATCAGCGGCATGAGGAAAGGCGCTTCGGCAGGGGTGTCCAGAAGTCTGACAAGCCGCACGACCGCGTCCAGCAGGCCGGCGTCCAATGAACTGACATTGAGCGCGCGCACGTTGGGTGGTTTGCGCGGCGCGCTGTATCCCGCCTCAACCATGACGGAGCCGACGAGTGCAGGATCGAGCCTGACACTGAGGCTGAGGTAAGGTCGCTCTGGCGAGGCTTCGAGAATATGACTGACGATGGGAAGTTCGGCGGTGGCCAACAAGTAGTTCATAGGATCGTATTGGTAGCGGTCATCACCCAGAAAGACTTCTTTGCTGCCCTGGGCAATCACGCAAAAGGCAAGAGAGGATACGCTGTAAACCAATCCCTTGGGCGCAGAGGCCCGATGGAGATACAAGCCTTTCAACGGCTCCACGCCGCTATCTTCGCGGACAACGCGGGCGACACGCTCAACCAACTCACTGCGGTTGGCTTGCTCTCGGTGGCTTTCCATTGCCAGATCGGAGGGCCGCAAATTCATAACGACGGCTGCACTCATTCTTAACTCCCCTTTTCTGAAGTTTGCAGGATTGTACAATGATCTTCGAGAATTATTATACCATCCTGCCCATCAGGGTGCTAGAATGTTCTTAGAAAGTAAGAACAGGAGATTCGCAATGGTTCCTATTATTCAGTTGACGTTGAGAATTGAACATGAAGCGGAGGCGCAACGCCGCCTCTCTATGCCATACAGAGATGATTTTGTGAACGAAAAACCGGTTCGTCCATCCAGGCGAAATCATTGGATTGAACGCTTTTTCAACCTATTTCGCCGCCCACAATACTGTGAATGTGTCTAAGCAAAAGGAGAGAAAAAAAATGCAAACACGTAATCTGGGCAACAGCAATCTGGCAGTTTCGGCCCTCGGGTTGGGGTGTATGCGCATGAGCTTTGGCGATACCCCGACGGATAAGCAGGAGATGATCGCTTTCCTGCACGCGGCAGTGGAACGCGGCATCACGTTCTTCGATACGGCGGAGGTCTACGGGCCATTCACCAATGAAGAGCTGGTAGGCGAGGCGCTGGAACCGTTTCGCGGCAAAGTGGTCATCGCCACCAAGTTCGGGTTCAAACACGACGGCGATAAGGGGCCAGGGCCGGGCGTAGGTCTGGACAGTCGCCCGGAGCAAATCAAGCGCGTCGTCGAGGCGTCGCTCAAACGGCTGCGGGTAGAGGCCATTGACCTGTTCTACCAGCACCGGCCTGATCCCAATGTGCCTATTGAAGATGTCGCCGGCGCGGTGAAAGACCTGATTCAGGCAGGAAAGGTGAAACACTTTGGCCTGTCCGAATCGCCAGCCGACCTCATCCGCCGCGCTCACGCTGTGTGCCCCGTCTCGGCCTTACAAAGCGAATACTCCATCTGGTGGCGCGCCATCGAAGAAAACGGCGTGCTGGCAACCTGCGAAGACCTGGGCATCGGGCTTGTGCCCTACAGCCCCCTGGGACGGGGTTACTTGACCGGCAAGGTTGACGAGAACACGACCTTCGCCGCTAACGACATCCGTAGCCATAATCCCCGTTTCACACCGGAGGCGATTCGCGCCAACCGGGTGGTGGTTGACCTGCTTGAGCAGATTGCGGCACAGCATGACGCCACCCCAACCCAGATTGCCCTGGCCTGGCTGCTGGCGCAGAAACCCTGGATCGTGCCTATTCCTGGCTCGCGTAAGCTCCATCGGCTTGAGGAGAACATCGGATCGGTGGACATCGCGTTGACGTCGGACGATCTCGGTGAAATCAAAGAGGCCATGTCGCAGATCACGGTGGTCGGCGACCGCTATTAGAGCCGTACTAAAAACTGCCTGAGAGGTGTTACCTATGGCTGAACCTATCCTTATCGTCTATTTTTCCCGTTCCGGGAACACGCGCAAAATCGCCCAGCTCATTCAGCAAGAGGTGGGCGGGACGCTTCACGAGATACAGGTTGCAGCGCCCTATCCCGCGGCGTACAACGCGGTCGTGGAACAGGCGAAGCAAGAGATACAGGCGGGATACAAACCGACCTTACGCGCGACCCTCGACCATCTTGAAGCCTACGACACGATTTTCGTCGGTTCGCCCAATTGGTGGAGCACGATCGCGCCGCCGGTGGCCGCGTTTCTGGCGGAACACGATTGGTCGGGGAAAACCATCGCGCCATTTTGCACGCACGGCGGCGGCGGACTGGATAGAGTGGCCCAGGATATGGCAAAGTTGTGCCCTCAGTCCACCTTCCTGAGCAGCTTTGCAGTCTACGGTAGTGGCACGGGGAACGTACAAGCCGAAGTGGCCGCGTGGCTGCGCAAAATAGGTCTATGAATGCCGAGTCGCCTGGCTACTTCAACCCGTTCCACAACAGGTAGCCGACGACAATGATGGAACCCAAAATATCTACATATTGCCGCCCGGCGCATACACCGAGAAGATGCTGTAGCGCGGTCGGCTTCCTCGTGTGGCTTTGTGATAGAATATAGTCATGCCTCATCGGGATGAGATAAAATAGGGAGGAAAAAATGATTTCGCGTCGTGAATTTCTTCGTCGTTCGATGCTCTACGCGCTGACTTTGGCTGGCGGCAACATTCTTGCCGCCTGTAACTCAACGCCAACGCCCCCCAAGCTACCGGCGCCAGCCGCCGACGTTGCACCAACCGCAGGAGCAGCGCCGACCGAGGCGCCGGCCGCGCCGCCTCCGCCCGCAGACACACCCGCAGCGGCTGCCACGTCATCCGCGGCCCCCGCAGCGGCGACTGCGGTCGCCGCGCCGCCGGATCCCACAGGAGGCGTCTATCTGGCGGTCGCGCGCGGTCAGGCGCCCGGCCCGGCGGAACTCGCGCGGCGGGCCATCGCCGCCGTGGGCGGTATCGAGCGCTTCGTCAAGAAGGGCGCCGATGTGATCGTCAAGCCGAACATCTGCAATGCCTACAACGGCCCCGAGTACGCCAGCACCACGAACCCGGAGGTGGTGGCCGCCATCGTCGCGCTGTGTCTGGGCGCCGGGGCCAAACGCGTGCGCGTGATGGACTTCCCGTTTGGCGGCACGGCCAAGGATGCCTACAAAACAAGCGGCGTCGCGGAGGCCGTCGAGGCTGCCGGGGGGCAAATGGAGTTGATGAACGCCCTCAAGTACCAGACAATGGACATCCCCAACGCGCAGGCCTTGAAAAAGACCGAAATTTATGGCGACATCCTCACCGCCGATGTGATCATCAACGTGCCCATCGCCAAACACCACAGCATGGCTACGCTCACGCTTGGTCTCAAAAACCTGATGGGGACAGTCAAAGATCGCGGCGCGCTCCATGCCAGCGGCTTGCCTCAGTCCATCGTAGACCTGGCGACCGTCGTTAAGCCGCAACTGACCGTCATTGATGCCACCCGCATCCTGGTCGCCAACGGCCCGACCGGCGGCAACCTGAACGACGTCAAGCAGATGGACACGATCATCGCCAGCGCCGACGTGGTGGCCGCCGATGCCTACGCGGCGACCCTGTTCGGTCTGACCGCTGCCGATGTCGCCCACATCAAGTTAGCCAGCGAGCGAGGACTGGGCACGATGGATCTGGATTCGATCAAGATCGAAGAAATCAACGCATAAGATGACGCAACAGACGCAATCCCCTAAAACCGGACGCGGATTCGCGCAGATTTTCGCAGATAAGATGAAAGCAAGCACCCTGCGCCGGCTGCGCCCGTGGATGCAGGCCGGCGTGTTTATCCTCTTTCTCGTGGGGTTGGTGGGCGCTGGACGGATCGCCTTCTTACCGGCGGACCTGTTCTTCCGCCTGGATCCGCTGGCCGGGCTGGCGGGGATGCTGACAGCCCGGCGGGTGATACCGACGTTGTTGGTCGGCGGGTTGATCGCGCTGGCGCTGGCTGTGGCAGCCGGGCGGGTGTGGTGTGGCTGGCTCTGCCCGTTGGGGACGGTGCTGGATTGGACGCCGGCGCACAAGCCGAAGGCGAAAGAGGCGGACCTTCATCCACGGTGGCGACAGGTCAAGTATTTCCTGCTGGGAATGATCCTCGTGGCGGCCCTGTTGGGCAACCTCAGCCCAATAGTCCTGGACCCCATCACGCTGCTCTACCGAACTATCGCCACTGCCGTCTGGCCGGCGCTGGTGGCGCTCATTTCCGGCCTCGAACAAGCTCTAATCCGGCTGCCCGTGCCCGGTTTGCTGGATGCCGTCGTAACCGTTGACAACTTCCTGCGGAGCGCCATCCTGCCGATGTACCAGCCGGTCTACGACCTCAGCGGCTTGACCATGCTGCTGTTTGTGGCCGTGCTGGCCCTGAATACCGTCCGCGCGCGCTTCTGGTGCCGCTACCTGTGCCCGCTGGGTGCGCTGCTCGGATTGGTCAGCAAGGTGAGCTGGCTGCGGCGCGCAACGAACGACCGCTGTATCGCGTGTGGCCGCTGCGCGCGCGCCTGCCCCACCGGGACGATTGACAACGCACGGGCCTTCGCCAGCGATCCGTCCGAGTGCCTTATGTGTCTGGAATGTGCCCCGGCCTGCGCCCAGGAAGCCCAGGAGTTTCACGGGCATCTGACGCCGGCGGCCTGGCAGCCTTACGATCCTTCGCGGCGGCAATTCCTGGCTGCGGCCGGCGCGGCGGTGGCCGTGGTGGGACTGAGCGCGGTGACGCCGCCTGCCGAGCGCCCCCAACCGTTCCTGCTGCGTCCGCCGGGCGCTAAAGACCCCGACTTCCTCAGCCAGTGCGTGCGCTGCGGCGTCTGCGTGAAGGTCTGCCCGACTTCGGCCTTGCAGCCCAGCCTGACGGCGGCCGGTTGGCCCGGCATCTGGACGCCGGTGCTCGTGCCGCGCATTGGCTACTGCGATTTTTCGTGCAACGCCTGCGGGCAAGCGTGCCCGACCGGCGCCATCCCCCGGCTGACGCTTGAGGAGAAACGCCAGACGGTGATCGGGCACGCTTACGTTGATCGCAACCGCTGTCTGCCGTGGGCCAGTAAGCGCAGTTGCATCACCTGCGAGGAAATGTGCCCGCGCCCGGAGAAAGCCATCCAACTTGAGGAGGTAGAGGTGGTGCGGCCCGATGGAGAGACCCTCACCCTCAAGCGCCCGTATGTAGTGCAAGAGCGCTGTATCGGCTGCGGCATTTGCGAGAACCACTGTCCGCTCGGTGGGCAGGCCGCCATCCGCGTCTGCACGCCGACGGACCTGGGCGTAGGACAGGCGCTGCAATTTTGAGTCCCATGAGCAGGAATTTGCCCGCGCGTTCAACGCCCCCATCCAGGAGATGGGGGCGTTTTAGTGCGTATTTCAACCAGGATGAGCACAAATCCAAGTGTGTAGGCCAGCAGGTCGCGCCAGTCGAAGGTTGTGCCCAGCACTGTGGACGCGAGTTTTGAGCCGGCCAAACCCAACCGGGCAACCAAGTCGAAAGCCTGGCTCAACTCGACGCTATAGGCAAAGAGCAGGAGGCCGAGAGCCAACCGCCTGGGATTCCGCACCTCGAAGAGCATACGGACGCAGGCGTACATCAGCACGACCACTAATACATCGCCAACCAGGGGGCGTATAATCTGATCCTTGAAGAACAAGGCGATACTTACTTCTACCAAAAAGATGATGGCAAAAGCGAGCGCGTACTTCTTGCTAAACTTTAGTTTCATTCGCTATGCAGCCAGCAGCGATTTCATCAGGTGATACATCAGCCGCGCCGATAGTTTGGGGCTTAGTTTATACAGAAAATCCATGAACACGGCATCCACGCCCACGAGGACGCGGTAACGGTTCTTCTCGATGCCCCGGATGATGATCTGTGCTGCTTTCGCGGGCGGCAACGGTCTAATGACTTTCTGCAGTTGCGCCATTCGCTGACTGATCCCCACCCCAGAGTTCCCAACGATATTCGACCCAATGGCGCCGGGGAAAACCACCGTAACCCGCACGGAGGTGTGCAAGAGGTCGGAGCTGAGACCCTCGGTCAAGAGTTTGACGGCGGCTTTGGAGGCCCCATAGACGGTTTGCCCTGGAAACGGCATAAATCCTCCCATGCTGGAAATGTTGGCGATGTGCGCTTCGGGGCGCGCCAGCAGGTGGGGCAAAAAGGCTCGGAGCATAGCCAGCGTGCCGTAAAAGTTGACGTCCATGACCCGCGCGATGGTGTCATACGCCAGGTCTTGGAATCTCACAAACGGCTGGATGATGCCGGCATTGTTGATGAGGCCATCCACCGCCCCGTGCTGCGCGATGACTTGCTCCGGCAGCGCCGCGACAGCGGCCTTGTCGGTGATGTTCACGACGTGGGTGCTCAGGTTGGGCTGCCTATCCCCCGCCAGAGCCGTCGTTTCTTCCAGAGCCGCCGCGTTGATGTCCACCGCCGCGACGCCGGCGCCTTTGGAAAGCAGGCAAAGAACCAATTCCCGCCCAATCCCATTTCCGCCGCCGGTGACAACGACCACTTTGTTTTGAACTTTCATTCTGCGAACCTCCTGATGTTTACTTTACCCTTCCCTTATGAAAGCAATGACTTGTCTGATCACTGCGGACACCGTATCGAGCAGTACAGCTTCCTCCCGCAATATAGCGAATGGTGTTTTGCAGTATAATGGCCTCAAGGATGTCAGGACGCTGATTTTTAATTCCATTGCGACTGGGTGGCATAGCGTCTTTGCGTTAATGAGCCATTGTTGAAGGAGTAATTATGGCACACTTACCCCGTTTACCCATCGGCCTGGCCGCATTTGAGGTGATGCGGCAGGAGCATTTCGTGTACGTGGACAAGACGGAGGACATCTACCGGATGGTGGATGAAGGCCGGTACTACTTCCTGGCCCGGCCCCGGCGCTTTGGCAAATCCTTGTTGGTTTCAACGTTGCAGTGTTTGTTTGAAGGCAAGCGCGAGCTGTTTGAGGGACTGTGGATTGCGGAGGCGGATTGGGAGTGGGTGAAACATCCGGTGGTGTTGCTCGATTTCAACCGAAGTACGCACGATATACCTGAAAACTTCCGTTTAAGCCTTGACCAAATGTTACAAGACACTGCCGAGCGATATCAAATTACACTCAATGCACAACTGCTCAAAGGACGTTTCGGCGAATTGCTATTGGCCCTGCATCAGGTTACAGGCCAACCGGTGGTTGTGCTGGTAGACGAGTACGATAAGCCGATCATTGATCATTTGGGGCAAGGGGCGGCGGCGCTGGACATCGCGCGGGCCAACCAACAGATAATGAAGCAATTCTTCGGCGTGCTCAAAGGCGGCGACATCACGCCCATTTTGCGCTTTGTGTTCTTGACGGGCATCTCGCGCTTTAGCAAAGTCTCCATCTTCTCCGAACTGAATAACCTCGAAGACATTACCATGAGTCCGTTATATGCCACGTTATTGGGCTACACACAAACGGAACTGGAAACCTATTTCGCGCCCTACCTCACGCATTTTGCCGAGGCGCAAGCTATGACCCCGGCAGCATTGTTGACGCAGTTGGCGCGCATCTACAATGGCTATCGCTTCTCTCGACGTGCAGTGACTGTGTATAATCCATTTTCTACGCTGCGCGCGTTACGAGAACGTACCTTTTCTCATTACTGGTTCGAGACTGGCACCCCGACCTTTTTGATAGACCTGCTCCGCGAGCGTCACTATCCTCTGCCGGAATTGGAACGTTTCCAGGCGCCCGAAATGGTTTTTACAACCTATAGCCTGGACAACCTCCAGCCCGAGGCGCTCCTGTTCCAAACCGGCTATACCACCATCAAAGATGTGCAAGAGATGGTTTACACCTTCGGCTATCCCAATGACGAGGTACGCACGGCCTTTGTGACTCAACTTCTGTACACTTTCGCCGGACAGCAACGGCAGTCCGTGGGGTTACTGGTGCTCCAACTCAAACAGCACTTGCTCCGAGAGGATTTCGCCACCTTTGCGGCGACGATCCAGGCGCTCTTCGCCCACATCCCCTACCCGGCGACGGCCCACCAGGACGAGGCGCACTTCCACGCGCTGTTCTACTTGATGGTCGCGGCAGCGGGGATGCCCGCAACGCCCGAACTGCTCACCAATCGCGGGCGCATTGACCTCGCCGTGGAGTTGCCCGACCAAGTCTTTGTGATGGAATTCAAGTGCGACCAGAGCGTCCAGGCCGCGCTCCAGCAGATTCGAGATAAAGGCTACGCCGACCGCTACCGGCAAAGCGGCAAGCGCGTCTTTCTGATGGGGCTGAACTTCAGCACCGAGAAACGCAACCTGGTGGATTGGGGGATTGAGGGGCCGCTGCCGGAACAGTAGACTTGTTCCTATAACCACAAAAAAAATAGGACGCAGATAAACGCTGATGAACGCTGATTTTTGAAAATTATCTGCGTGAATCTGCGTGAATCTGCGTCCTAATTTCCGCTTTTTTATTTTTTCACACCGCGACTTCCCCAAACTGCTCCACGTACTCCAGCGATTGGTGCCGGAAGTACGTGTTGTACAATTCCGCGTAGTGGCCGCCCTGCGTCATCAGGCTGGCGTGCGTGCCCTCTTCGATGATACGCCCTTCGCGCATGACGATGATGCGGTCGGCGTGTTTGATGGTGGAGAGCCGGTGCGCGATGACGACGGCGGTGCGGTCGCGCATCAGTGTGTCGAGGCCCTCCTGGATTTGCGCCTCGGTGAAGGGATCCACGCTGGCCGTCGCCTCGTCCAGCACGAAGATGGCCGGGTTCTTCAGCAACACGCGCGCCAGCGCCACGAGCTGCCGCTGCCCCATCGAGAGGTTCGCGCCGCGCTCGCCCACGTCCGTGTCCAGCCCGTGGCTCAGGTCGGCGATCCAGTCCCCGTCGCCGATGTGCGTCGCCGCCGCGCAGACTTCGTCGTCCGTCGCCTCCGGGTAGCCGTAGCGGATGTTGTCCTTCACCGTGCCGGAGAACAGGTACGGCTCCTGCGGGACGAGACCGATGTGTCGCCGGTACTGCCCCAAATCCAGCGTGCGGATGTCGCGCCCGTCCACCAGCAGCGCGCCGTCCTGGAATTCGTAGAAGCGCGTGAGCAGTTTGGCGATGCTGCTCTTGCCCGCGCCGGTGTGCCCCACCAGCGCCACGGTCTCTTTGGGGCGGATGGTCAGCGAGAAGTCGGGCAGCACGACTTCCTTGTCGGTGTAGCGGAAGCCCACATGGCGGAACTCAAGGCCGCCCTCCACCTGCGCCACCGGCTCGGACGCGGTCTGCTGCACCTTCGGCTCGGCGTCAATCAGGGCGAACACGCGCTCCGCCGCCGAAAGCCCGTCCTGGAACTGGCTCCAGAACGAGGCGATGTTGATCAGCGGCCACCAGAAGAAGCCCACCGCCATCATAAACAGATACCAGTTCCCCGGCGAAATCCCCGCCAACCCGCCGACGCCGCGCGTCGCCATGCCGCTGGCGTAGATGAGCAGCGCGTTCGCCGCCCCGGAAGCCAGCGTCAATACAGGGAAGATGGAGTTGAAGGTCAGGTCGCGCTTGAGGCCGATGCGGTACGACTGCCGGTTGTTGTCCGCAAACGTCTGGTAGATGGCCGGCTCCTGGCGGAAGCTCTTGGCGACGACGATGCCGCTGATGGATTCCTGAATCTGCGCGTTGATGACGGCGTGGATGCGGCGCGATTGCCGCGTCACCGCGCGGGCGATCCGCCGGAAGCTGAGGGCGACGAAGATGGCAAACGGGGTGATCGCCAGCAGCAGCAGCGTCAACCAGATATTGATGGCCGCCAGCCACGCCGTCAGAATGGCGATGAGCAGCACCTGGCTGATGAAGTCCATCGTCAGCGTGACGACGTTGGAGAAGTCCTGCGTGTCGGACGTGACGCGGCTGACGATTTTGCCGGACGGGTGCTCGTCGTAGAAGGACATATCGTGGCGCACGGTCGCGTCGAACACGTCCGCGCGCACCTTCAGCACCACGTCGCCGATGACCTCCGCCGACAGTTTGCGCCGCACGTAGTTGGCAATCCAGGCGATGACGTTGAGCAGCAACACCGCCCCCGCCAGCAGCCAGATCATCCGGCTGGACGAATCGGTCGCCACCCAGTCAATCGCCCTGCCGATGAGAATTGGCCCGGCCGTACTCGTCGCCGAGTTCACCAGCAGCAGCACGCCCGTCACGATCATCGCGCGCGTGTGCGGCCGGAAGTAGTCCACAATCCGCCGCAACAACTCCCGGTCGGAATAACTGCGGTCGTAAGATTCAGAATCGAGTCCGTCTAAAATAAAGCCCATACTTCCCCCAATATTTTTCTTTGACAGGATTTACAGGATTTACAGGATTTACAAGATGGAAAATCCTGTGAATCCTGTAAATCCTGTCTAAATTCGAGCTATTGTCAAAATCTAATCGTAGCGCGCAAAGATATTCCGATACGCCGCACACCGCGCCATCAGCTCCTCGTGCTTGCCCTGGTCAATCAGTTCGCCGCGGCGCAGGACGAGGATGCGGTCGGCCCAGCGAATCTGGCTGAGGCGGTGGGTAATGATGAACGTCGTCCGCTCGCGGCTGATGCGCCGCATGGCGCGTTGGATTTCGTCCTCGGTGGCGCTGTCAATCGCGCTCGTGCTGTCGTCGAGGATGAGGATGCGCGGGTCGGTGAGGAAGGCGCGGGCGATGGCGAGCCGCTGCCGCTGTCCGCCGGAAAGCGTCACGCCGCGCTCGCCGATCTCCGTCTGGTAGCCGTCCTTGAAGCCCATAATGAAGTCGTGCGCCTGCGCCTCGCGGGCGGCGCGCTCGATGGCTTCCGGCGTGGCGTCGGCGCAGCCGAAGGCGATGTTGTCGGCGATGCTGCGCGAGAAGAGGAAGACGTCCTGCTCAATCGTCGAAATTTGCGAGCGCAGCGCTTCCAGGCTCCAGTCGCGCACGTCCACGCCATCCACCAGCACCCGGCCCGCGTCCGCGTCGAAGATGCGGTTGATGAGGTGCGTCAGCGTCGTCTTGCCGGAGCCGGTCTGCCCGACAATCGCAATCGTCTCGCCGGGGTTGACGCGGAAGCTGAGGTCCTTGAGCACGTCCTTGCCGTTGTAGCCGAAGCGCACGGCCTCAAAGACCACCTCGCCCTGCATCGGGAGCGTGCAGCCGCCGGCGTTTTCGTCCATCTCCGTCTCGGTGTTGATGAGTTCGAGAATGCGTTCCGCGCTGGCGACGCCCATCTGCACCAGGTTGAAGGTGAAGATGGACATGAAGGTAGGGAAGCGCAGTGCGCCGAGCAGCCCCATAAACGACACCACACTGCCGAGTGAGATATCGCCCGCCCGCCAGAGGAGTAGCGAATGGAGCAATCCTGCCGCCCAGGCGAAGCTAAACGCCAGCATCGGCCAGTAGCGCGCCTCGATGACGCCCTGCTGGACGTAATACTTGCGGAACAGCCGCGCATTGTCCACAAATTTCAGCCATTCCTGACGTTCCTGCGCGTTGGCCTTGACTACCTCGATGCCGGCGACGGCTTCTTCCAGGCCCGCATTCATCGTCCCGAACTGCTCGCGCTGCGCCACTGTCACCGGCTTGAGGCGGCGGTTGTAATCGTAGACGGTGAGGATCAGGGCCACCAGAAAGATCAGCGGAACAAGTAGCAAGCGGGGGTTGATGCGCCCCATCATCACCACCGGCACAATCGTGCCCATCAGCGCGTCAATGATCAGCATCAGGCCGGGGCTGAACATCGCGTTGAGCATCCGCACGTCGTTGGTGGCGCGCGCCATGATATCGCCGATGCGCTGCCGCCCGTGGAACGTCTGGCTCTTGCCGAGCAGGCTGGTGTACAACTCGTCGCGCCCGTCGCGCTCGATCAGCTCGGCCATAAAGGAGCTGGCGTAGTTGCGGAGCAGGCCGGTCGCGCTCTGGCTGATGGTGGCCCACAGCGTACTGAGCGCCACCGCCAGCAGCATCGGGCCGGTCCACCCCGGCGTCGTGATCACGTCGAAGCCGCGGCCCACGTTGATCTGCACCTGGCTGTACGCCATATTGTTCAACACCGCGCCGACCACCAGAATCAGCGGGAAGAGGGGGTAGCGCATCATGTGCGACCAAATCCACTGCATCGGGCCGGATCGGTTGTAAGGATATTCGTTTTCGATTTTGAATTCGCGTTTGGTCAAGGAAGGGTTCCTCCAAAGACAAAATATCTCACGCAAAGGCGCAAAGACGCAAAGAAATTAAAGGAACTCAGTGTCTTTGCGCCTCTGGGGCTTTGCGTTTAAATTTTCATTCTTTACTAGCCGGCGATTGCATACGTCAAAACTTCGTATTCAAGTCGTGGCCCCAAGGCATCAGCGGCTACGTCCAGGTCATAGTCCATTTGCAATCCCAACCAAAACTTCGCGGATGTGCCAAAATAACGCGCCAGACGCAAAGCAGTATCCGCAGTCACCCGCCGTTTGCCCAACACAATCTCGTTGATACGGCGCGCGGGTACGCCAATCTTCACCGCCAGGTGATTTTGGCTGATCCCCATAGGCTTCAGGAATTCTTCCAATAATACCTCACCTGGATGAATGGGAGCTAATTGTTCAGTCATAGTTCACCTCATCAATGATAATCGGTAATCTCCACATTGTAAGCAGCATTCTCCAACCAATCAAAACATAGCCGCCACTGGTCATTGATGCGAACACTGTACTGCCCGGCTCTATCCCCTGACAATTTCTCCAGGCGATTTGCCGGTGGAACTCGCAAATCCGCCAATGTTGCCGCGTTATTTAACATCCGCAATTTTCGCAGAGCAGTCTGTTGAATGGTGGGCGGCAATTTACGCGAAAGCTGACGATGGAAGACTTTTTCAGTTTCGGCGTCGCGGAAGGTTTTGATCATAGTTCTATTGTATAACGCCTTACGTTAAACGTCAAGCGTTATACAGGGATTATCTATTTGAAAGGGGGATAATATAGGGTATGCTCGGCCAATAGGGTTCAATGGTGCGAATAGCGCATCATGTGCGACCAGATCCACTGCACCGGGCCGGAGCGGTTGTAAGGGTATTCGTTTTCGATTTTGAATTCGCGTTTGGTCAAAGGGGTGTCTCCTGATGATTAGAACAAAATAATAGGCACATCAATTACCACATTAGCTAGGCAAAGTATACTGCACCAACCCGAATACCGGATTGAGTAAACTTACTATAAGTTGGTGTTAAAGCATTTCTACTGTGTGACGGTTTAAACAGATCCATATGTTCGTTTCTCGACAACATTTCCATCTTTATCCTTTTTTACAATGGTTAATGATTCCCGAAGTACAACTCCGTCATTTATGCCAATCTTTACTCTGTTAAGAAACTCCAGAATATAATCTGTAGTGGTACATTCGGAGTTGAGAATCACGCTATGGATATTTTCTGCTTTGGCAATCTTCATTGCTCCTTCTTGTAAGCCAAGTGGGCTCACGATAATTCCGCCTGTAGCGCCTGTATCGTGGATTCGATACGCTAGTGCGGCTATTTTTTCTTGGCTTTGTCTGGAGGTAGTGCATCGGCGGCATTCAATAATCAGAAATATATCCTCTGTTGAACCTATTCCCTTAGCATCAATCTCCCATTCTGTATCTGATATTTGGCCTTTGAGTATTTGTTTACTTTCAACCCTGATGATCCCAAACTCTTCCGCAAATTGATTAAGAAGATAATTAGCTACTTCTTCGTAGTTTTGCCAAGTCGCATCTTTCTGTGACATCATTTGCGTTTATACCTTAGTTTTGCACTGCATTACCAGGGTTGAAATCGTAGTAATTCGATGGCTAAATCATAGACTTGATCACACACATCGCACAGTTTTTGTCGATAGTCCTCTATACTCATTTCAGCGTCACGCAATTTTGATTCATACAAGGCATCATTATTTTCCTCATCTTGTACATTCATACCCACTCCATCTATCTTCATACGCATTTTGAGGACTTCTTCAGTAGGAGGAAATGGGCCTGGATGACAAACCAACACATCAATCCGACCAGCATAAAACTTTCCCATTTCCAATTCCCTAACAAAATCAACCAATTCGAATGCCTTATGCGGTAAGCTTAACACATTTGTACGACTTATAGCATCATCGAGGAATCTTAAGCGAGTAAAAAGTGGATAAAACTGCGGTTTGAGAATTGTTGGATCTCTATATTTTCTAAAAAGCCCGAGCAATGCAGGTTCCCTTGAACGTGTCGGATCATGTTGGTCAGATAAATGGCAATTTGGGCAAAGTGGGATCAAGTTCATAGGATCGTTGCTTGATGGATTTTCATCAATATGATGTATCTGCGGATTGTCCCCTCCACATATAGCACACCTATGGTTGAATTCCTTTAATACCTTTTCTCTAACAGGTTTTGGAATAGCTACACGATCTGACATTATAACCTCTGATCTATATGCCACTTGAGAATAACCGCCTGCAATGGTAACGCAATCCCAATCGCCATGTCGGTCACGCGCTGAATGGTGGAAACACCCTTTACAGCTAGTTTTGCACACTCTGCACGACTTTAATATTGCTTCTCAGCCATTCATTGACCAGGGTTTGCAAGTCAATGTGCTTTTCTTCGGCGATCTGAGTCATAAAGTCGTCCACATCGGGTTCAAGGTAAATGGGGAAACTGAAGACCGTGTCAGGATGGTAAAATTTACCTTTTTCGGCTTTTGAAAAATCGTATTCCGGTTCCATTGTTCTACCCAAACGCGGCTACAGGTACGGGACGTTCATGCGCAAAACTCTGGCGATGAAGTTTGATGCGCTCAATCTCGTGCAGAGTTTCGGCAGTCAAATAACTCTCTCCACAATGAGGGCAACTGATCACCGGAATATTCTCAATGAGCAATAAATTCGTGTCTCTGCCGTAACTGCGCGTTACATGGCAAACACGCGCGCCTTCGGCTCTACAAATATCACATTTCATCGCTTCTCTTTCTTTCAAAGGCAACACAATCTCAGAAATGGCTTCGGTCACGCGCCGGACGTTGAAATCACTGGTCGGGCCATAGCGTTACTACCTTCCCAACAACCCCGCAATCTCACGCATCTGTCCCGGGGTCAGCGGGCCAAACTCCATGGCTCTGGCGTTCTCCTCCACCTGCTGCACCGTGCGGAAGCCGGGGATGGGGAGAGTCTGGGGGCTGCGCGCCCACAACCAGGCCAGCGCGCCTTGGGCAACCGTTCTCCCCTCGCTCATAAGAATTTCGCGGATGGCGTCGCGCTTCGTCAGCCATTCCGGGTTGGGACGACCATCTACAAAGTACTTCATCCATTCCGGGCTTTTTTCACCCCGCACGTCGTCGGCGGAGGGCTTGGTCTCGGCGGTATATTTGCCGGTCAAAAGCCCCATCGCCAGCGGGCCGCGGTTGATGGCGGCCAGGTTGTACCGCTCGCAGACGGCAATCACGGCCGGGTTGTCGTCGAGCACGTTGAGCTGCAATTGGATGGCGGCGCATTTCTCCCCTTGCGCGAAGACCTCCGCCCGGTCAGGAAAGTCGGTGCTCCAGCCGTATGCCCGGATTTTGCCCGCCTGCACCAGCCCTTCGAGCGCCTCGCGCACCGGCAGGGCCTTTTCGGCGGGGAAGCCGTTGTCGTGAAACTGGTACAGGTCAATGTAGTCCGTGTCCAGGCGGCGCAGGGATTCGTCACACGCCTTGCGGATGCCTTCCGGCGATGAATCGGAGCCTGTCACCTGGCGCGTGGTTTCGTCAAACAAGGCGTTAAACTTGGTGGCAATGACGACCTGCGCGCGGCAACCGGCCAATGCGCGGCCGAGTACCCGCTCGCTGTGCCCGGCGCCATAGACGTTGGCGGTGTCAAAGAACGTCACGCCTCGGTCGAGCGCGGCGTGGATCGCGCGGATAGACTCCTCGTCATCCACCTGGCCCCAACCCAGCGGCGTCTCCCCCGCCCAAAACGGCCCGCCAATGGCCCAACACCCCATCCCCAGCGCACTCACTTCGATGCCAGAACGTCCTAAATTGCGTTTCATTGTGTCGTCTCCTTCAAGAATAACTCTAGTGTATGCCGTCATTCTGAGCGTTTTTTGCGAAGAATCTCTCCCCACGTCGGAAAGACCCTTCGCTCCACTGCGTTCCGCTCAGGGTGACGGCCTACCTGATACAAAGGCACAGTTAGGCGCTCACCGCCGTCTTATCGGCCCGGTACGCCTTCGCAATCGTCCCATCGGGCAGATAATTGGATTTCAAGTTCTCAAGCGACTGCCTTCGATCTTCGCCGCCTTCATCCGACAAAAGAAGCTGTTCACAGTATACCGCAATATCTTCGAGAATGCGCACGTAGCGATAATACGAAATCGCGCCCTGATTCACGTCGGCTGGCCCGTATCCCTGATAGAACATGGCTTCTTCTTCCTCCGGCGTGTAGCCGCTATCCCCAGGCCCGCCGCCAATGAACATCAAGTCGCGTTCTTTGGGGGCAAAGATGAGCGTGTCCCAATCCACCATGTACAGCACGCCGCCGCCATCAATGAGCAGATTCCACCCGTGGATGTCGGCGTGACACAAGATGGAGTCGGGCGGCTGCACCCGGAGAATCTGCGCCAGTCGTTCCGTCCGCCGAACCAGCGCGAGGGTTTCATCACGATGGAGACTCAAGAAAGTGACCAGTTCCGCCGCTACAGGCTCGTCAAAAGACTCGTTCTCAACGCGCTCAAGGAATCTCTTGACGGCATCACACCACCGGGGCGAAAAGTCCTCCCGTGGTATCGTGCGGGTGAGGGCCGGGGGGATGTCGGCAGTGTGAAACCGCTTCAGCGCAGCGCCAAATTCGATCCACTGGCGCTCCGACAAAGTCACTTCAAAGCCATTGCACCCTTCCACAAAGGGATAGAGGATCACTTTGTAGGGAGGCAGGCTTGCCCAAAGGTGTCCTGTTTGGGTAGGCAGCGGGGGAATGATTTGCTTGATACCCAAATCGCTCAGGTATTTAGGAACTGCGACGGAAGCCTCGTCCAACGCTCCTCGCCGCAACTTTACAAAATAATGGGTTTCATCCTCAGCTACGGCGCGATACACGGCCGTATTAAAATCCGCGCCAAGCGGAAGGAAGGCCAGCGTATCAACGGTCAGCCTGTAAGCATCTTTCAAACAGGAGAGAATGTTTGCGTCATCAAGATTGGGTTTTTCGAGCATAGGCGTCTATCATTTCTTCACATGTAATACTGACCCCGAATCAGTCACGAATACACGAATGGCACCTATTCGTGGTCGGCTGACTTATCACCACGCAAGTTATGGCCTCACCTCAAAATGATACACCTGCCCGTACTCCCGGTCCATCGCCACATCCACCGTCCCTTTTGTGATGCCGTAGACGATGCTCCACTGCGTCCCATTCTGCGAAACGGCTTTCAGCAGCTCCAGCGCGGATTGCGTTGTGAGGCTACCGCCCGTCTCCGTCAGGCGTTTGGTGAGCGTATCGTACCGCCAACACTGCCCTGCCGGATCATACACCGCCGTGTTCAGGAAGTTGGTGGCGGCGTGCCAGGATGTCTCATTGGGGATGACGTGCAATTTGCCCTCATTGAACTCCGCCAGCGCCGCCTTGCCCGTCGCATCGGCGATCAAATAGTGGATGGTCGGCCCGCCGGTCATGTCCACATTGTAGCCGCGCAAAATCTCAACGGCTTCATCCACCGTCTTGGCATGATCCAGCATCTCGCGGATGACGCCCAGCGAGCCGATGGCCGGCGCGTCCGGCATGGTTGGCATCTCAACATTATCTACAGCGGCCATGCCGATGACCAGCCCGTGCTCGTTCATCCCGTCGAAGGGCAGATACGGCGCTTGCAGCAGCGGGCGGCGTTCTTCCAGCGAGAGCTGGTCCAACTTGCGCGCCCGCTCGCCCGTGAAGCCCAGAAAGGCGATATCCACCATCGAAACCGACGCATACCCATCGGGCGGCGCGGTAAACAGCAGCACGGCAGGGCTGTGATCCCAGTCGAAGTTGCGCCCATAGAGCCGCTGCTCCGGGTCGCCCAGCGCGGCAAAAAGCGAGCAAGCCCAAGCGGAGGTGGCGGCAGGAAGCGTCTCGCCGGTTTCGTCGCTGCCGTAAGCGCCATAGTAGGTCATCGTGTACAGCGGATAATCGTCCACCTTTTCCAGACTGGCGAGCGTGCGCTCCGCCATTCCGACGGGGCTTGGCGTGGGAACGCTGCACCCGGCGACCAACAGCAACACCAACACCGCCAACCGGCGCAGCAGTTTTGCCCGACGGCTAACCCCTCGCATCCCCCACAAAAAACCCGTGTTCATCCGTATTTCTCCGTGTCCCATCACAGATTAGCGACGTCCTGTAAACAAAAAAAGAAAACTTAGGACGCAGATTTTCGCAGATTTTCGCAGATTTTTCTTTCATCTGCGAAAATCCGCGTGCATCCGCGTCCCATCATCATCACCGTGTGAAACGCAGCCCGCAATTCGCAATTCGTAATTCGCAACTCGCTACTCGCTACTTCTTATCCCGCTTCCACAACGGCGACTTCTCCTCCAAAATCCCCCGCAGCTCGATGATCTGATCGCGCAGGGCGGCGGCCTTCTCGAATTCCCAGTTCTCGGCGGCGGACTTCATCTCCTTCTCCAGCTCGCGGATGAGCTTCTCCAACGCAGCCGGCTCCAACTGCTCCGGCTTGAGATCGCGCTCTTCTTTGTCCTGCGTCGTCGCGCGGACCCGGTCGGTGAGGTCGCGCACGGCCTTGATGATGGCCTGCGGCTCGATGCCGTGCTCCGTGTTGTATGCTTGCTGCTTCGCGCGCCGCGCGGTCGTCTCGTCAATGGCCTCCTTCATCGCGTCCGTCATCGCGTCGGCATACATGATTACCTGACCCTCCGTGTGCCGCGCCGCCCGCCCCATCGTCTGGATGAGCGCGGTGGCGCTGCGCAGGAAGCCCTGCTTGTCCGCGTCGAGGATGGCGACGAGGCTCACTTCCGGCAGGTCGAGACCCTCGCGCAGCAGGTTGATCCCCACGATCACGTCGTACTGACCCAGGCGCAGGTCGCGCAGGATTTCGACGCGCTCGATGGTCTGTACCTCGCTGTGCAGATAGTTCACCTTGATGTTGAGTTCGCGCAGGTAGTCCGAGAGGTCTTCCGACATCTTCTTGGTGAGCGTGGTGACGAGGACGCGCTGCCCCTTCGCCACCCGCTCGCGGATGCGCGCCACCAGGTCGTCAATCTGCCCGATGCTGGGCTTGACGATGATCTCCGGGTCAAGGATGCCGGTCGGGCGGATAACTTGATCCACCACCTGCTGCGCCAGCCCCATCTCGTACTCGGCCGGCGTCGCGCTGGTGTAGACAATCTGATTCAGCCGCTCGCCAAACTCGTCAAAGGTCAGCGGGCGGTTATCCAGCGCCGAAGGCAGGCGGAAGCCGTAATCCACCAACGTCTGCTTGCGGTTCCGGTCGCCGAAGAACATCCCGCGCACCTGCGGCACGCTCATGTGCGACTCGTCCATAATCAACAGAAAGTCCGCCGGGAAATAATCGAGCAGCGTCCAGGGCGGCTCCCCCTCCGCGCGGCCATCCAGCAACCGCGAGTAGTTCTCCACGCCGGAGCAGTAGCCAATCTCGCGGATCATCTCCAGGTCGTAGCGGGTGCGCTGTTCGAGGCGCTGCGCCTCCAACAGTTTGTTCTGCGCGTTCAACTCCGCCAGCCGGTCCTCCAACTCCTTTTCAATCGCCTCGATGGCCTGCTTCACCTTCTCATCCGACGTGACGTAATGCTTGGCCGGGAAAATTTGGATTTCCGCCGGGTTGTCCAGCACTTCGCCGGTGAGCGGGTCCACTTCGGTGATGCGCTCGATCTCGTCGCCCCAGAACGAGACGCGGTAGGCTGTCTCGGTGTAGGCCGGGCGGATTTCCAGCACGTCGCCGCGCGCGCGGAACGTGCCGCGTTTGAATTCCAGGTCGTTGCGGGAATAGTAGATGCTGACCAGGTGCCGCATTACCGTCTCGCGGCGGATGGCCTGCTTGATCTTGAGCGCCAGCAGCACGCGCCCCCACTCCTGCGGGTCGCCCAGCGCGTAAATGGCCGACACGGACGCCACGATGAGCACATCGCGCCGGGTGAGGACCGACGCCGTCGCCGCCAGCCGCAGCCGGTCAATTTCGTCGTTGATGTCCGCGTCCTTCTCGATGTAGAGGTCGTGCTGCGGGATGTAGGCTTCCGGCTGGTAGTAGTCGTAGTACGAGACGAAGTACTCCACCGCATTGTTCGGGAACAGCTCGCGGAACTCCGAGTACAACTGCGCGGCCAGCGTCTTGTTGTGCGCCATCACCAGCGTCGGCTTCTGCGTTGCGGCGATGACCTGCGCCATCGTGTACGTCTTGCCGGTGCCGGTGGCGCCCTTCAACACCTGGTGGCGGTAGCCCTGGTTCAGGCCGTTGACCAGCTTCTCAATCGCGTCCGGCTGATCGCCGGTGGGTTTGAACTGTGAGACAAGTTGAAAGTCAGCCATTGGTTCCTCCTAAATAAAGTAACGAGAAATGAGTAATGAGTAATGAGTGACAAGTTACTCATTACCCCTTACTCATTTCTCATTTCCCCTGAACCCGAATCACCGTGCGGCGGTCGGGCGTCGCCGGCGTCTCGCGCAGGAAGCGTTTGAGGGTGCTCAACACCGCTTTAAGCAACATATTGCCGACGCCCGTCATATTAATGTCAATGTAGACGCCTTCTTCCGGCAGTTGATCGTCCAACTTCTGCATCTCCTCCCGGAAAATGGCGAATAAAACGTCTTCATTTTCCTCCAAAAACAGCGCCAGGTCTTCCCGCGCCAGATTGAACGCGCTTTGACGGACAATTTTGGGGATAGGCATAGGGGCCTCCTTTCAGACTAACATGGATAAACAGGATAGACAGGATTTTAAACTATATCCTGTGTATCCTGTGTATCCATGTTGGATATTTTCCACTTGGATCACGGGGCCGTCTCGCTGAGATAGGCCGCCTCAATCCACCCCTGGAGCCGGTCGCTCAGGGAAAGCACATGATACCACTGTGCGCCGGATATTTCCACCGGGCCTTCGAGCACCACAACGGCGGCCCCTTCCACCAGCCGGCCCACCCGCAGCCCATTCGGCGCGTAGACGACGGGCAGCCCGCCGCGCGGCGCGCCGACGATGGCGCGGATGACGGGCGTCGGCGTCGGCGTGGGCGTATTCGTGGGCGTGGGCGTGGGCGTCGGCGTCGGCGTGGGGGTGAAGGTGGGGGTAGCCGTCGGCGTGAGCGTGGGAGAGGGCGTGCGCGTGGGCGTGGCGGTCGGCGTGGGCGTCGGCGTTGCGGTGGGCGCGCCGGTGCTGGTGGGCGTCGGCGTGGGCGTGTCCGTCGGCGGGATGTGCGCGCGCAGGCGCGTCGCCGGCACCATTCCTAATGAGAGAGCCACTGGCCGCTTAAGCCGCCCGGCAACGTTGTTTTGAAGAGCGCGCGCTTCCACATAACTTAAGGTATCCGGCACGCGCAACGTGACATCGAGATAAAGCGTGCCGGCCTCATCCGCTTCCGCCGTCCACTGCACCAACTCACTGCCAGGAAATTGGGTGATTTCAGCCGTGAGGGCCTGCGTGATAGCGCGATCAAGCAGCGCGTCCGACAGGGATTGGCGCGTCAACAGAAGCAGCGGCGCCGTCACCAGCGCCAGCAGCAGCAGCACCCCGCTGACGCTCCGCCGCAGCACCCGCTTACGGCGCGGATCGCCTGGTTCTGGTCGGAAACCGAGCATAAAGAACATCAACCCGCCCGCCGCGATGATCGAAACCATATTGGTGAAGAACAATAGCAACGCGCCGCCGGCAGTCCGCCAATCCAACAACATCGCGCAAATACCCACCGTGGCGAGCGGCGGCACCAACGCGACGGCGATGGCGACGCCCGCGAGCGCCGCCGACACGTCACGACGGCTCAGGGCGTAAGCCGCCGCCGCGCCGGAAATCAGCGCCACGCCCAAATCTAACAGCGACGGGCTGCCGCGATTGAGCATCTCCTGGGTTACGGAGGCCCCCGGCATCAGCAGCCCCAGCACGGCCCCGGTCAACACCGCCAGCGCGATGCCGTGCAGTGTCGTAGCGCCCGCCGGCCAGAAGAAGCGCACGTCGCCCAACACCAGACTCAGGCCCATGCCCAGGATGGCCGTCATCAACGGCGCCACCAACATCGCCCCGATGATCACCGCCGGGCTGTTGAGCAACAGCCCCAGCGCCGCAATGGAAGCCGCCAGCGTGATCATCACGAAGAAGTCCGTGCTGGGACGCGCGCCCCGACGCAGGGACTTGTAAACCTCGGCCTGCTCTTGCAGCGTGAGCTTGGGCGTCAACCCAAAGACGAATGCCCAAACGCGCCGCAAGAAAGACCCCAGATCGGTCAGCCGGCCGCGCACCACCATCACCGGGACGGGCGCCCCCGCCAGCACCGCCTGGGGGATGTCGCCAAAGAGGAAGCGGCCCACCACATTCTCGCGGCCCGCCCCCAGGATGAGCAGGTCGTATCCCTGCCGGGCCTCGTCCAGGATGCCGCGCGTCGGATTGGGCGCCGCCACAACGCGGGATTGCACATACGCGCGGTCCGCCGCCGGCAACCCCTCGCGCATCGTCTCTAACCGTTCTTCGCCGGCCAGCAGCCCGGCCTGGCCCGCGTCCGCCGAGGCCACGTACAGCGTCGTGATAGCGGCGTCGGGAGCGAGCGTGCGCGCCAGCGCCAGGCCCTCCGGCGCGTTTGGGCCGCCGGCCGCCGGGATGAGGATGCGGCGCACCGCGTCCCCGCACTCGCCGCGCATCACAATCAAGTCGCACGGCGCGCTCTGCACCACCGGGTCGAGCGTGCGCCCTAGCAGATAACGCCCCTGGCCTAACTGGCCGCGCCAGCCCAGGATGAGCACGTCCGGCTCGCAGCGGCGCACTTCCGCCAGGATGGTGGCGGCAATGTCGCGGTCGGAGCGGGTGACGACGTCCACCGGCACGTCCCCGCACGCCTCCGGCAGTTTGAGCCAGGTCGGCGGCGCGGCGGACGGCGTCACGGTGAGGAGGCAGACTCGGCCGTGATGCGCCCGCGCCAGATAGCAGGCCAGGGACGCCAGGAGGCACAGGTCGCTCTCGTCGCGCACCGCAGCCATCGCCACATACGCGGCATCCTGGGTGGAATTCAGGGACATACTTCCAACACCAGGAAGTGCGACAGGCCGAAGACGCGCAAAGGGGTATGTTCCAGAGTGTAAGTGACGGCCTGCAAGACGCGCCCCAGCCGGGGCCGCCGGGCGACGATGTTATCGTAGCCGGGGTAGATTTGCGTGTGCGTCACCACCCGCACCGGCAGGTCGGCGAAGAGTCGCCGCAATCCACCCGCCGTATACGCCCGCACGTGCGGCGCCAGGCGATTGCGCCAGCGGTCGGGCAGCCAGTTCACCAACGGCTTGTTGCCGAAGTGGTAGACGCCGTGCCGGTAAATCCCGTGCGTCTCGAAGAAATAGAGTCGGTTGGGGACGAAGATGGCAATCCGTCCACCGGGCCGCGTCACCCGCACCAATTCGCGGGCGCAGCGGGCGTCGTCGCTGACGTGCTCCAACACCTCGTGGGAAAACACCACGTCAAACATGGCGTCGTGGAAGGGCAGCGTCTCCCCCACCGCCTGCGCGACGCCAGTCGTGCGGCCACGCGCATCGCGGACGCGATCACTCTCAATCTCAACGCCGAAGACGTGCGGTGTGGAGCGCAGAAACGCGGTGGTGTACATCCCTAGACCGCAGCCCACGTCCAACACGCGCCGGTTTTCCAAAGGAGCGTACCGGCGTACCAGAGTTAGCCGCCGTTCCTGACCGGCGCGCCACACAAAAGAGGGATTGCCCCGCAGGGCTATTTGATTGGGATCTGTCATAATGGATGGCCTGTATTCTACTTGCAAATCGCGGTTTCGATTGTAGAATTAAAAAATAGACTGTCAACTACCCATGCTCTTGATCCCACATTGACATGCCTTGCTCTTATGATACGATAGTACTGCTTCTAGCGCGTTTACGGAGGAAACATTATGGCAACATCTCGCACAAATCGGTTGACCGAAGCCTTATATAATATGCAAGCCGCCGCCAGTGAAATTGAAGCCTCGGCGATTGTCAGTGTGGACGGCCTGATCATTGCCTCGGCGCTGCCCGCCGGCGCTGAAGAAGACCGCGTCTCGGCGATGTCAGCGGCCATGCTGTCGTTGGGTGAACGCATCGCCATTGAGTTGCGGCGCGGCAATCTGGAACAGGTATATATTAAGGGTGACAAAGGATATGTGTTGCTGATGTCGGTGGGTGAAGAGGCAGTATTGACAGCGCTGGCAATGGCAAACGCCAAGCTGGGATTGATCTTCCTGGAAATGCGCCGCGCGGTGGAAACGCTCACCAAGCTGCTGTAAATTGGGTGGACTTATTGGTAAGCATAGGCCGGTACACATGGTGTCCGGCCTATGTTTTTATTTAAAGGAATTCTTCATCAACCGGAGGGCCACCGGCGGTTGCATGAAAATTTCACGCAAAGCCACCAAGTTCGCCAAGTTTCTATTTTTTTTACTTTGCGTCTTTGCGCCTTTGCGTGAAACATTCTTGTACTTTACAGGGAGGTAAACCATGAGTCAACGCACCATCCGCGCCCCGCGCGGCGCAGAGTTGCACTGCAAAAACTGGCTGTTGGAAGCGCCCTTTCGGATGATCCAGAACAACCTCGATCCCGAAGTGGCCGGCGATCCTGACCATCTCATCGTGTACGGCGGACGGGGCCGGGCCGCGCGCAACTGGGAGTCCTTCGACGCGATCCTGGCGACGCTGCAAGCGATGGACGTAGACGACACGCTGCTGGTGCAGTCCGGCAAGCCGGTGACCGTCTTCAAGACGCACGAGGACGCGCCGCGCGTGTTGATTGCCAACTCCAACATCGTGCCGGCGTGGGCCACCCAGGCCAACTTCGATAAGTGGGAGCAGGCCGGCCTGATCATGTACGGGCAGATGACCGCCGGTTCATGGATTTACATTGGCACCCAGGGCATCTTGCAGGGCACCTACGAAACGCTGGGGGCGCTGGCCCAGCAACATTTTGGCGCGGGCGCGTCGCTTAAGGGGAAGTTTGTCCTCACCGCCGGCCTGGGCGAAATGGGCGGCGCACAGCCCCTGGCAATCACGATGAACGAAGGCGTCGGCCTCATCGTCGAGGTGGATCCGTGGCGGGCGGAGCGGCGGCTCAAGCACCGCTACCTCGACGAAATCGCGCCCGACCTCGACGCAGCGCTGTGCGCGGTGGAGGACTACCGGGCGCGCGGCATAGCGCGCTCCATCGGCCTCATCGGCAACGCCGGCGACGTGTTCCCGGAACTGGTGCGGCGCGGCATCACGCCGGACGTTGTGACCGATCAGACGTCGGCGCACGACCCGTTGAGCTACGTCCCCAACGGGATGACGCTGGCAGAAGCCGTCGCGCTGCGCGCGAGCGACCCGGCGCGCTATCAGGCCGAGGCACTGCGCACGATGACGGTTCACTGCGCGGCGATGGTGGCGCTGCAAAAGCAGGGGGCGATTGTCTTTGATTACGGCAACAATCTCCGCCAGCGTGCGCTGGACAACGGCCTGAGCGAGGCTTTCAGCTACCCCGGCTTCGTGCCGGCCTACATCCGCCCGCTGTTCTGCGTGGGCAAAGGGCCATTCCGCTGGGTGGCGCTCTCCGGCGATCCGGCGGACATTTACGAGACGGATCGCATCGTCAAGGAGTTGTTCCCCGAAGACACGCATCTGACGCGCTGGATTGACATGGCGCAGCAGCGCGTCGCCTGGCAAGGGCTGCCCGCGCGCATCGGGTGGCTCGGCTATGGGGAGCGGGTCAAAGCGGGTTTGGCCTTCAACCAAGCCGTGGCGGAGGGCCGCCTCAAGTCGCCCATCGTCATCGGGCGGGATCACCTGGACGCCGGTTCGGTCGCCAGCCCCAACCGTGAAACGGAGGCAATGCGGGACGGCTCAGACGCTATCTCCGACTGGCCGATCCTCAACGCGCTCATCAACGCGGTCGGCGGCGCGACGTGGGTGAGCTTCCATCACGGCGGCGGGGTGGGTATTGGCTACTCGCAGCACGCCGGGCAGGTCATCGTGGCCGACGGGACGCCGGCGGCGGCGCGCCGCCTGGAGCGTGTGCTGACCACCGATCCCGGCATGGGCGTGGTGCGTCACGCCGACGCCGGCTATCCGCTGGCCCTTGAATTTGCCGGAAAAACCGGGGTATGGCTGCCGATGCGGCCTTCTCGATAACGCATTTTTAACAGCACCTTTATGCTATTGTCACTTTTTAGAAGACCGTATATAATGTGGAGAATTCAGGGATTTCACCATTTGGAGGAGGATGAGCATGCCATCTGCGGAACAGAGTATCAACATTAATGCTTCGCCAGATCAGATTTGGGCCAAGGTCCTTGACCCGGCCGGTTGGCCGGGTTGGTTCGAGGGCGCCTCGACGCCGAAAGTTCTCACGGGAAGCGGCGCCGCCGGCACTCAGGTGGAAATCACGATGACAGTCGCCAAGATCGAAATCCCGACGAAGTTGACGGTGACAGAGACAGTCCCTGGGGAACGGTGGCGGGGGGAGTTTGTCAGTCCTGGCGTGACCAAAGGGTTTATGCTGTGGACCTATATGAATATGGGACCACGCACCAAGTTGACGTTCCGCGTGGAGGCCGAGCTGGAAGGCGCGGCCAAGATCGCGGAAGGGCGCGTGATCAAAGGCTTCGAGGAAATGACGCTAAAGACCCTGCAAAACTTGAAGAGTATGCTCGAAGGTTGATTTTCACGATGGGCTTTGTACCACCGGCCGATTCTGCGCAGAACCGGCCGGTTTTTTGTGGGTAGAACAAGGGTTTCATAAGGAAACCGTCATTGCTGCATCAAGTAAACGGCGGAATTCGGTGGTATGGTAGTGAACGGATTAGTTGAGGCGGACTGGCGCCAGCCTCGAACAGAATCAACGTTGTGGCCTCGGTGTTGTTGGCCGATCACCCTTTTAACATAGCTCCTGGGCCTTATTTTAGGTTCTCTATGCGGGGCAAACCCAACTCGGCCCGTTAGAAGACCGGGTTGACCCGCTTAAATTCAGGTCAGGAGGTTGCAACGTGGAGAGTTATAAGATTGATTGGTCCGAATTGGCGCGCGACGTCGTCCACCGGGTTTCGGCAGGGGAGCCGCGCAGCACGATCCTGAACGACTTATACTACGGCATCGAGGCAGAAGTGACCATGCATCACTTGCAGGCCACCGAAGAGGAATTGGCGCGGTTGGCAACGGAGTTTTTGGAGTGCATGGTGGTTTTGTGTGACCGCGGCCTGCTGGCGCGTTGGAAGCGTCGTCTGGTTCTGGCAATTCCCGCCTATCTGCGCCCGATGTGGCTGCTGGCGTGCCGATGCTGGCTCACCGAGATGGTAAGCCAACCCCATCCGCCGCTACAGTGGGCGCCCGTACCAGCCTGATACGCCGAATCAGCCCCCAAGCTTGGGGGCTGATTCATTCCCACTCTGGTTCATCGGGGGGCATCACGGTGGTCACGGGCGAAGCGGCCGACAACGCGCGGGCGAAAATCAGGTAGCCGGTGTGCGCGACGATCCGGTCGAAAGGCCGCAAGCGATCGGGAACGGCTTTGTAGGGGCGCAGGATGAGTTCTTCCACCTCCACAAAGCCGAAAGATGCCGGCTCCAGGCGACGCAGCAACGCGCTGACCTGGTTGGTGGTGGGGACGAGCGCGCCGAAGAACCCGCCGCCCTTCAGCGCCGCGTGCGCCTGCGCCAGATACTCCCAGGGTTCGCGCACGTCCAGGAAGACGGCGTCCACATCCCGCTCGTCAAACCCCTCGGCAATATCCCGCAATTTGAAGGTGACGTAGCGATCCAATCCTACCTGAGCGATGTTCTTTTGCGCCAGATTCTGGATGTCGGAACGCGCCTCGTAAGTGTAGACATGGCCGTCCGGCTGCACCATCCGCCCCAGCGCCAGCGTCAGGCCGCCGCTCCCCGTACCGGCCTCAATGATGCGGGTTCCCGGTCCGATGTTCATTTTCATCAGCAGATAGCCGATTTCTTTGGGGTAGATGATCTGCGTGGCGCGGCGCACAGAACGGATCAGTTGTTCCAGGGAAGGCGGCAGCACTATGTAGCCGTAACCGATATGCGTCTTGACCGTTTCTCCCCATGGCGTGCCGATCACCGTGTCGTGCGGCAGCACGCCGCGATGAGTTTGAATCACCTGGCCCGGCTCCATCAAAATAATAAATTCTTTGTGGTCGTTGCCCACCAACAATACCAGATCACCGGGTTGCACAAAGTGTGAAAGGTTTATATTTGTCATAGCACCCTTACTTTTCCAATCAGAATAAACGGATTATAATCAAAGCAGAGATCGCGGCAACTTCTAACCAGTCGGACTGACCTGACCGTGGGTATTGAGGGGAGAAACTATGCAACAATCAGTTACGGATCGAATGGCAATTACCATTGTAGATGGTACACAATCCAAGGACCTCATCAAAGCCCTGAATGAGCAGGGATTTTACGTGACGATATTGGACGCAATAGGTGGTTTTCTGCACGAGGCATTGGTTACACTGATGATCGGTATGCCGCACCACCAATTGCCGCAATTCTTCGCCACCGTCCGGCAGCGCTGTCCCAGCCGCATCCGCTACGTGCCGATGGGCGTGGAACTGTCACTAGCGCCGGGGTACCCCATGATGATCGAGGCGCGGGTCGGCGGCGCCACCGTTTTCATTCTTCCGGTCGAACGCTTTATCCAATTGTGAGGGAGAGAACCCATGAAACTTGTCGTAGCCATTATCAAAGATTCGGATGCTATGGATGTCTCCGATGCGTTGGTGGAAAACAATTTCCGCGTGACCCGCATTGCCAGCAGCGGCGGTTTTCTCCGTCGGGGCAATGTGACGTTGTTGATCGGGGTGGAAGAACCCGCGCTGGAAAGTCTGTTTGAGACGATTACGAAAGCTTGTCACGCGCCGCAATCGCCCAACGAACATAAAGCCACTATCTTTGTACTCCAGGCAGAAGATTTCGTACAGCTTGGGTAAAAACCGGTATGGCCGATAAGACGGAGCAAAGATTGTATCACGGCAAGATCACGCCGGGCGACATGGCGCGCGCCCTGACGTTACAGTTCAACGCCGGCGAGACCTACGCGCAGGCCACGCGCGGCGATGGCGGCGCCGCGATTGTGCAGGTGCGCAGCCGCAACGTTGAGCCGGGCGACCCCAACACGGCGGTGACCGTCCACATCGTCCCCACCAAAACCGGCGTCACGGTAGCTGTCACCGAACAGCAATGGCTGGGAGTGGCCGCCGACCTGGCCAAGACCGGGGTGATGGGGTGGTTGAATCCCCGTCGGCTGTTGGGCGAATTGGACGACATCGCCCGCAACGTGCGCTGGCTGGGCCTGCGCTCTGAAATCTGGAAGGCGGTGGATGCCTACTGCCAGAGTCAAGGCAGCGGGCGCGGCGCGGCCCCGCTCCTCAGCAGCATCGTCTGCCCGTATTGCGGCACCCCCAATGACCTCGGCGTGCACACCTGCCAGGCTTGCCGCGCCCCCCTGGCCGAAGCGCAGCCCGTCGTCTGCCCCAAGTGCGGCGCTTTGAACGACCCGACGGCTTCCTTGTGCGTCAACTGTGGCGCAGCTCTGCGTGTTTAAAGGATGAATGATGCGCACAACGATATTTTTGATTCGTCATGGGCAAACTGCGTGGAACGTAGAAAATCGGTTTCGCGGACGCGCTGATATTCCTCTGGATGAGGTGGGCATAATCCAGGCTCAGGCGACGGCAGCAAGCATTGCGGCCCAGGGAAAGCCTACGGCAGTCTACTCCAGTCCCCTACGGCGCGCGCGCCAGATGGCAGAGATAATTGCCGAGCCGTTTATCCTGCACGAACGGGCGCATCCAGGGTTCCTGGATCTGCACTTCGGCGCGTGGGAAGGGCACACGGAAGACGAGGTGCGCGCTCGCTGGCAATTGGCGCTGCGGACGTGGCACACGGAGCCACAGAACGCGCCCATCCCCGGCGGGGAGCAGTTAGCGATGGCGCAATTTCGGGCGATGGGGGCGCTGCGCGAGGTGGTCAATCGTCACTCAAACGAGACGGTGGTGATTGTCGGCCATGCCACGCTCAACCGGCTGCTGTTGCTAGGCATTTTCGACATCGGCTTGAAGCATTTCTGGCATTTGGGGCAAGACCTGGCCGCCATCAATCTGCTGGAATTCGACGGACAGGCTTTTACACTGGTGCGGATGAACGACACCGGGCATCTACGCACGCTGGAAATTAAAGGCGGCGGATAACGCTCGCTCAACGGATTGAACGGATTTTAACGGATCTTTTCGTTGCATCCGTTCATCCGTTGAGGCGGTGAAATGGAGGGCATCATGGACGATTTATTGTGGGCAACGCGAGCGCGCCGCGCCGCAGCCTTCGGCGCGGAAGCGGACCTGCTGGCGGAGTTGGCGCAGGGACAGCATCCTCAAATTCTCTACATCGGTTGTTCCGACTCACGGATCATGCCCAGCCGGATATTGGGGGCAAAGCCCGGCGAGGTTTTCGTCCTCCGCAACATTGCCAACATTGTCCCCCCGGCTACGGCGCCCGATCAGACGGTAGCCGCCATCCTGACCTACGCCGTGCAGCATTTGCACGTGGCGCACATTGTAGTGTGCGGGCACAGCTTGTGCGGCGGCATTCAGGCGCTGGGCGCCGCGCATGGCCACCTGGAGCCGGCGCTGAAACAGTGGTTGGTTTACGCGCGCCCGGCCACCGACCACATCCCCGGAGCGCTGACAGAGGCAGAACGGATGGCGGCGTTGATCGAGGCCAATGTGCTGGTGCAAGTCGGGCATCTGCGCACCTACCCGTTCGTCGCGCAGGCGGAGGCGGCAGGGCAGGTGCAGATTCACGCCTGGGTGTATGACTTCCACTGCGGGCGCGTGCGGGCGTATGACCCAGAAAGCGACACCTTTGTGGCAGAACCGTCTTTTTGAAACTATCAGGGGATAAAAACTACCGGGAAGCAGTACTGCTTCCCGGTAGTTTTTGGGACGAACCTCAAGGTCTCGTGTGGACGACGACCGGCAGGTACAGATGCTTGGGGTTGACAATAAAACGCGCACACACCGCTTGGGTCTCAGTATACGAAGTCGCAGCCCGCACGCAAAATACGTGACTTCCATCTTCGCCATACGGCCAGGTGATGGAGACTGTGGCCGCCCCCCCGAGAGTGCTCAGGTCTGAGGTCAGAACGGTGTGTGGCAACACGACGGTTTCCGGGATATAAAAAGACACGGTTGTCGGCTCGCCGGTATTCAGATTGCCCTCATTGGCGACCGTGGCATATAAGGTCGCGGTCACCGGCAAGTCGCCCTCAACATCCGGTGCCCAAGCATTATGGACGACCAACCGGCTAGCGATGGTCACACTGACCGGTTCTGTCTGGGTGTAGGATGTGGCCAGAGTCACAGAAAAAGGAATGCCGCGTCGAAAATCAGGCCAGACGACTGCTGCAACGCTTTCGGCCCCACAACATCCCAGGGGTGAAATGACGGTGCTGTGCTGGCGGATGGTGTTACTGTAATCCGCCGTGAAGGTGACGGTCACGGGGTTCGTAGTGACCATCAGCCCTGCGTTTCTCACACGGGCATACAATGTAGCCGTCACGGCTTCCCCGCTATGCGCCTGATAAGGGATAGCTCCCCAGGTTTCTTGTACATCCAATCCGACATTCAATGCGCCGCACTTCGTCATCGGCTCAGTGGCCGGGGCAATGGTGACGCAGAATTCGTTAGCCGCGTTGCCTGGACGATTAGTCCAAAGGGTGGTCACAGAGTCGTAATCCCCACAACAACCTAATCCGGTGATGAGTTCCTGCGCAATGATCTCGACCGGATTGTTTTTATTGAAGAATGTCACTGTAGCCGGCGAAGATAAGAAAATGTTGCCGGCATTGGCGATGGTGGCGCCAAGGGTAGCAGTCATCCACTCGCCGCCGGAAGCCGGATCGCCGGAGGCGCTCACGCTGAGGGGGAATAACTGCGTCGTTGGCGTCACCTGCGCCGTATACGCGCCAAACGACGTGCCCAATGCGGTCGGCTGATGATTGCGCCAGTTGAAAAGCGCGCCGCCCATGTACCAGTCGTCGTGATCCAGGCTGAACCAGGCCCAGCGCTGCACCAGGCGGGCATCGTCCGATGCGTAGCCCAGCAGCGGGTCGCGCGCGGTTTGCATCCAGTCGAAACCGGCGTACATAAATTCCTGGTTTTTGGTATTGTACGTCGCCCCACTGTAGACCAATCCTTCGTAGAACAGGACGCCATATTCTGTGATGATCAAGGGATGATTGCGATAGCCGTTGTCGTACATCCATTGGCGCATAGCGAGCATCCGTTGGGCAAAGACGTCTATATCCCAATGATCATAAACGGAGTAGAACGTCGCGTAGGGCTTGGAAGACTGCGAACTCGGCCAGTCCGGCACCCAACACGCGCCCCAGGCAAACGGCTCGCCCGGCGCTTTTTCGGGATAACAATTTTCGCACAGGATGTAGCTGTGGGTGGCCCACATATCGGTCGGCAGCGGCTCGCCGTATTCTTGCTGGTAGGTCGCCAACACGCGATCCAGGTACATGAACCGCTGTAGGGTCGGCTGCACAATACTGCCCACGACCACCTGCGCGGTCGGGTCGGCCGCCTTGATGGTGGTGTACAGATCATGATAGGCGCGCGCGTACCACTGCGATTGCATGTTGTCCATATTCACGCAGTCCGGCTCGTTGCCAATGAGCCAGGTCGCGCCCGGCGCGGCGGCGATGCGGGCGAGCAGCGTCGTGCCGGTCGGCGTGGCCGTGTAGCTGACCTGCGTGCTGCCGGACTTGACGGGTTTCAAGCGGATGGTGCGCATGTACTCCAATGGCGGAATGCGGCTGGTCGAGGTCGCGCTCCAGTCCCAATACCAGCCGGCGTTGAGCATCGCCACGTTGTAGTTCTCCGGTCCGCCGCCGGTGCCGGTAAACCCGAAACCAAACCTGCCGTTGTTGTACGGGGGGAAGGTCTGGGAACGAACAATTTGCACGTTCCTGCCGCTCCCCAGGACAATCAACAGGCCTACCAGCATCAATAGGGCGACTCCATAGCCCATAGCGTTTTTTCGATGAGATTCCTTCATAGTTTTGCTACCCCCGCAAAAAATAACCCGCTACAACGAGCCGTGATAAAGATGGTATGAACATAGATACGCTATCTGCACTAACCATCCTTTTTAATAACGCAACGGATTGCACGGATAGGACGGACAAGAAGAATCCGTGGTAATCCGCGCAATCCGTTGGCAAAATTGGGCTTAAACCGCGCTACGGTCGAGCGATCGTGATGGTTTCCAGTATATCGGCCGGTATCGTCGGATCAACGGGCGAGTGGACGGCCAGTTTGTTGAGCACATCCAGCCCCTGCGTTACCCGCCCGACCAGCGCAAATTGAGCACCCGCGCCACCCTGGGACTGTGGCGCAAGCACCAGGTTTTGGTAAGCAGCCTCGCCCAATGTGAAGAAAAACTGCCCGTTGTACATCAGCCACATAAGACCAGTCTGCCCGTGGAAATCGCGTTCTTCACCGGAGCAATAGTAACCGGGATACCCCATTGTTGTATTGGTCGGGTCGCCGGTCACAGCCACATAGTCGTTCTGCACGAAGAAGAATTCGGAGCCATTGTACCAGTTCTGCCCGGCCAGGAATACAAAACTGTTGACATGGGTGGGCGCCGATTCCGGCAGCAGTTCGACGACCACATCGCCCTGCGTGGTTTTAAACGTCGCCACGTATTTATCGGTGGCCTGCACCGTCATCTCTGGCGGAGACTGGAAGAACTTGTCCCGGTCCGAGAGCAACTGCGCAAACCCGGCAAGGCTCTGATATGAAAGCCCCAGGTCCGAAGGGAACAGGATGGTGTCGAAAATAAAAGAGGGCGTGCCGGGCAGTCCCATCATCACCCCTTCCTCGGATTGCGCTTCTACTTTTGCCTGATACGTACCATCGGCCAGTTCCCGGTCGAAGCGGGCAACGTCCAACTGAAGCGACTTCGCATACTCGCTCATCTTGGCGCGCGCGGCGTCTTCCGTCAGAGCGCTCCATTCCGACTGTGAGCTGAAGAGCAGATCGTGCATCTCCCAGAACTTACCCTGCACACCGGCCGCCTCAGCCGCCTGGGCCGCCAACGAAGCCAGGGCGTGAAAGCTCAAGGGAAAGTGCCGGTAGATCAACCGCGCTTCGGGGTGCTCCTGAAGATACATATCCATCACAGAGGCCATCCCGGAACAGCCGGGACACTGAAAGTCGGAATATTCTATGATGGTGTATTCGGCCTCATCCGCACTGGCGCCCTTACTCCAGTCTTCCGCGGTCGGTGGACGCACGTCCACCTCTGGCAGCGGCACCGTCTCGCACATGCCGGCAGCTTCCGGCGTAGTAATGACCAACGGATCAGCGCTGGCCGGAGCCGCCCCTTGCGTGGGCGCCACAGTCGGCGTCGGCGTGGCTGTGGGCGCTACGGTCGGCGTCGGTGTGGCCGGCGGCGTGCCGCCGCACGCGCTCAGCCCGAAGGCTGCTAACAACATTAAGATCAGTCCCCATTTGATGGCTTTCATTTTTCTTGCTCCTTTGGGTTTTTAGCAACGTAAAGCAGATTAGCCCATAAGTGCTTCTAAAAAACTGCGTCCTGAGTATAAACTGCAACACAGGACGCAGCCTTCGTCTTTACTCTCTACGTTTGCCGCTACGCATTATATCATTAAATGGGAAGTCAGTAACCCCGCACGTTTCACGAATGTTACACATTCTTAACCTCCCTGCAATGCGATTTTAACCATAATAGGAAGTAGAAAGCGGAACTTCATTTGCGCTGGCGGCGTTAAAAAGTTACGTATGGACAAAATGGAGCCGGAAGAGCGCCGCTCCATCAGTCCAGCATTCACCTAAATTTAAGGAGGTTAATATGGTTAAGCGAATTAGTCTCATATCTTTGCTTTTGGTGTTGTTGATGGCGGCGCCCCCCAGCCTGGCGCAAGGGCCGGTTGAGCCGCAACATTCCGATCCGACGTGGCAGGCGTCCTATTGGAACAATGTCACCCTCAGCGGCACAGCGGTACTACAGCGCGCGGAAACCAATCTGAGCTACGATTGGGGAACCGGCGCGCCGGCATCCGGCGTCAACGCCGATTACTTCGCGGCGCGGTGGACCCGTTACGTTGACGTGACGCCGGGAACGTACCGCTTCACCGCCACCAGTGACGACGGGGTACGGCTGTGGATAGACAACGTGTTGATCATTGATCAGTGGACCGAACATCCCGCGCAAACCTACACTGCGGATCATACCCTGGACAGCGGCCATCACCTGTTCAAAGTCGAATACTTTGAGAAGACGGGATTGGCGACGATGAAGCTGAACTGGCAACTGCTGCAAACCCCACCGCCAACGACAGGCAACTGGAAAGCCGAATACTTCAACAACATCACTCTGGGCGGCACCCCCGCCCTCGTGCGCAATGAGGCAGCCGTCAACTACAGTTGGGGGACCGGCGCGCCGGCCTCGGGCGTCAACGCTGACCGCTTCTCGGTGCGCTGGACGAGCACGCTCGACATGGCCGCCGCGATGTACACCTTCGCGCTGACCGTGGACGATGGCGCGCGGATGTGGGTCAACGGGCACTTGTTGGTGGATGCCTGGGTGGATCAGGCCGCGACGATGTACACCAACAAAATCTACCTGCCTGGCGGCCCCGTCACCATCGAAATCCAGTACTACGAGAACACCGGCGAAGCAACGGCCAAGCTTTCCTGGACGTCCGACGGCGGTTCGCAACCACCGACAACCGGCGCGGTGATTGTAGATGACGTAGACGCCGGCTTCGTCAAGGGCGGCTCGCCGACCGGTTGGCGCACTCAAGCCGAGGGGTACAACACGCACCTGACGTGGACGTACAACAACAACACCGAGGCTCCCAACTACAACTGGGCGCGCTGGTATCCCGGCCTGCAAGCGCGCCGCTACGAGGTCTTCGTCTACATACCAGAGCGGTTCACCACCACCGGCAATGCCCGGTATTGGATCAGCCACGCCGATGGGTACACCTTGAAGGTCGTGAACCAATCCACTACTGGCGCCCAGTGGGTGTCATTGGGAACTTACCGCTTCCAGGGCAACAGCAGCGACTATGTTTCCCTTTCTGACATCACCTACGAAACCTACCGGTCGCGCCTGATCGCCTTCGACGCGGTGAAGTGGGAACCGCGTTAACATCCACATAGTTGCGTTAACGCAGCGGGCAGTTGTACTCATAAAGTGCGACTGCCCGTTTTTGGTTTCCTAGACTTCACGGTCAAATTGCAGTATGATCAGGAAGATTTTAGCCTTACGGTTATCTCGGCGCAAGGAGATAGAGTGAAATGAAACGCTTGGGTGCCTTTATAGTGACTTTTGTACTCTTATTGACAATCGTGGCTCCGGTAGAAGCGCTCAACCAGGTTGCCTACACCGTGCAGCCGGGCGATACATTGTTCAGTGTAGCGCGGCGCTACGGCATCAGTGTGGACGCCCTGGCGACCGCCAACAATCTGCCGACAACTGCCTGGTTGTACGTCGGCCAACCGTTGGTCATCCCCGGAAACGACACCACGACGCCGGTGACAACGCCGGCGACGGGTAATCAAGGCTACATCGTCCAACCGGGCGACACACTGACCACCATCGCCATCCGCCACGGCGTCACGGTGAGCGCGCTGGCATCCGCCAACGGCCTGCTGTGGAACGGCTGGATTTACGTGGGGCAGCGGCTGCTGATTCCCGGCAGCGAACCGTCGGCCGCGCCGGCGCCGGCACCCACTACGGATGGCCCCTACATCGTCCAGCCGGGCGACAACCTCTTCCGCATCGCCCTGAACCACGGCGTCACGGTCGCGGCGCTGCGCGCCGCCAACGGGTTACTCACCGACATCATCTACGTGGGCCAGGCTCTAAAGATCCCTGGACAAGGCGCGCCGGCCCCCGGCCAGGGCGCAGCCGAGCCTCCCTCCCCACCCGTCATCAACCCCGGCGCCGGCGGCGAAAAATGGATTGACGTGAACCTGACCACGCAAACCGTGACCGCTTACGCGGGTCAGACGCCGGTGTACAGTGCGTTGGCCTCCACGGGGATGTGGGGCACGCCGACGGTGGTGGGGACATACTACATTTATGCCAAATATGTCTCAGCCCCCATGTCTGGGCCTGGTTATTATTTGCCCAATGTTCCCCATATCATGTACTTGTACTGTGGAACATAAGTCACACCCAACGATCACCTTTTCGACTCGGATTGTCCTCTCTTAATGGTCCGACTTGCATAGTCTTTGAACAACTTTGTCATTGTGATTGATTGAAATGTGAGGTATAAGATGAAAACACGTGTCTTGCTGGTCTGTATACTTTTGATCAGTCTTTTAACGAGTACGATTTCAGCATTTGCTGCTCGCGAATACGATTATACTGTTCAGCCGGGTGACACCTTGTTTAGTATCGCACGCCGTTATGGCATCACGGTAGAAACCCTGGCCACGGCTAACAATCTGCCGGCAACTACCTGGCTCTACGTGGGGCAATCGTTGGTTATTCCTGGAGAGACCGGGAATACGGCTTCCACGCCAGTGAGTAATGCATCGGTTTATATCGTTCAGGCTGGTGACACATTGACCACCATCGCCATCCGCCACGGCGTCACGGTGAACGCGCTGGCATCCGCCAATGGCCTGACGTGGAACGGCTGGATTTACATCGGGCAGCGTTTGCTGATTCCCGGCGGCGAGCCATCGGCTGCACCGACACCCTCGCCCGCTACGGATGGGCCTTACATTGTCCAGCCGGGTGACAACCTCTTTCGCATCGCCCTGAATCACGGCGTCTCCCTTGCCGCGCTGCGCGCTGCCAACGGTCTGTTAACTGACGTCATCTATGTGGGGCAAGCTCTGAAGATTCCCGGTCAGGGCGCGGTAGAAACGCCTGTCCAGCCAGCGCTCACCCCCGGCACCGCTGGTGAGAAATGGATTGATGTCAATCTAACCACGCAGACCGTGACCGCCTATGAAGGGCAAACGCCAGTTTACAGCGCCCTGGCCTCAACCGGGATGTGGGGTACACCAACAGTAGTGGGAACCTACTACATTTATGCCAAATATGTCTCAGCCCCCATGTCTGGCCCTGGTTATTATTTGCCCAATGTACCCAACGTCATGTACTTTTTCAAAGGCTATGGATTACACGGGGCTTATTGGCATAATAATTTTGGAACGCCAATGAGTCATGGCTGTGTGAATCTCTCCCTGCCCGATGCCGAATGGTTCTACAACTGGGCGCCAATGAATACGAAAGTGGTTTCGCATTACTGAAAATCAACAAGGTTCTTATGTCAACACCGAGCTGTGTGGCACAATTCACTCCCTACGAATAACCACCAGAAGTAGATAGAGAAATCGCCAGTGTCTCAAACACTGGCGATTTTGTATTCCTGAACGCAATTGTTCACAGTTTTTAGCCTCAGTACACGCATTGTACTATCAGAAGTGGCCCTGCGCAATTTGTAGCAAATCCACAAAGGTGTTCGGCGACGTTGTTTCCTAGAATGTGTGAAAATGATCGTCAAAAGACTTGAAACATCGTGGGCACTTTTGCTAGAATAAGAGCATAGTGAGTCCTCAGCGACACCCTCACAATGGCCGAGGTCTGCAACCATCGTCAGACCACCCCGGCAGCACGATTAGTTAGTCTGTTCCTGAAATAGGAACACACGAATGGGCGTTTCACGGTGTTTCGATTGTTCCACGGATTATTGAGCGAGCGTTTCACGAATGGCGATAGTTTCACGGCTTGTTTCATCCTTCGTTCTCTGTGGCCTGGCTGCCCCACAGTTGAGCGTGCTCCGAGTTTAGCAGCTTCTGCACCGGAAGGCGTCTTCTTCTTTTCGTGGCCCACAAGGCCGCGCGGGCGGCAAGCCCTTAACCGGAGTCTTGGATGGCGAGTGGCGTGAATAGAAACGGTGGGAAGACTCGTTTCGGTGGGCCTGACCACGCGCTTATGCAATTGAGAACAAGGAGGACAAGATTATGGGAAAACCGTCAATGGTGCATCAAGTGGAAATGGCCCTGCAAACGATGTTTGTGCCGGGGGAGTCGCGGCAAGCGCACAAAGTGGCTGGTGATGCAGCGCAACACATCACCGGCATCGAGACGATGCGCAACTACGTTGGGTGTGGGTGCAAGTTCGCAGTGGCATGCCAGCGA
>DAOUGD010000128.1:0-37307 GCA_034429475.1 Anaerolineae bacterium | reverse complement strand
CGACGAAGTCGCCCGCCCACAACTTCCCTGTCAAAAATAGGCTAAATTCGGGTCAACACCTTCACGTCGTAAGGCCCTAACTCCACCAGCCCGGTCAAAATAGCGCCTTCAAGCATATCGGTATAAGAAGTTTCCCCCAAGTCCACCGACACCGTCACTGCGTTAAAGTTCATCAGGAAGATATAGTCCTTCTCACCGGTGCTGCGCGCCTGCGCGCTGACCCCGCCGGGCATGTCGGCGTCGAGCGCGCGCCGCAAGCTCAATTCCAGGCGCAGCGCACTGTAGAAGTCGGCCAGGAAACGGTCGTCGGGATTGGTGGCGAGGTAGTAGGCGAAGCCGTCGCCATAGGGGTTTACGGTGAGCGCAGGCCGCCCGGCGTAGAAGTCCTCTTTGTAGACGGCCAATATTTCGGCGGTTTCGGCGTGAACCAGGGCGCAGTAATCACGGGCTTCGTACTCACCCTCAAGGCGAAAAACATCCTCGGAGGCGGGCACCACGTGGTTCACGTCGCCCGCGTACAGCGCGTCAGTCTCCTCGTCCCAAATCCCCAACACCTCGCGCAGCTTGCCGCCGGGCCAGCCGCCCAGATGTACCAGGTCGTGCTCATCCACGATGCCGCTCCAATACGTGGCGACGAAGACGCCGCCGGCTTTGACAAATGCGGCAATCCGCTCATCCACGCCCGGTTTAAGCATATAAAGCATTGGCGCGATCAGCAACTTGTACCGGCGCGAACCATCTTCCCAAAAGAGAGGCTGTTCTGCATCCAGGATATCCACCGGGATGTCCCGATCCCACAGCGCGCGATAGTGGCGCTGGCAGGTTTCCAGGTACCCCTTGTCGCCGCGCCGTGGGCCTTGCGCGTCGTTCATGGCCCAGGCATTCTCCCAATCGTAGATGATCGCCACATCCGGGCGCACCGTCGTGCCGATCACGTCCTCCAGTTTTTCCAGCTTGAGACCCACGTCGGACACGTCGGCAAAGACGCGGGTGTTTTCATGGCCGACGTGATCCACCACCGCGCCGTGGAACTTTTCGGCGGAGCCGCGACTCTTGCGCCACTGGAAGTACTGCACCGTATCTGAGCCATGCGCCACGGCTTGCAGCGAGGAGAGCACGTGCATCCCCGGGCGCTTGACCTTAGCGGCCTCCACCCAGTTGGTGGCGCTGGGAACGCTCTCCATCAGCATGAAGGGCTTGCCGCCCTTGAGGCAGCGGTTCAGATCGTGAACAAAGGCCACGTCGGATGCCAGCGCCACGTCGTCGCCCGCGTGCCAGCGCGGATAGCTGTCCCACGCGATCACGTCCAGGTACGGCGCGAGCCTCCAATAATTGAGGCCAGGAAATGTGCCCATCAGGTTGGTGGTCACCGGCACGTCCGGCGTGAACTCGCGCAGGGCGGCGATTTCGTTCAGGATGAAATCCACGGTCTGATCGGTGGTGAAGCGCATCCAATCCAGGTTGAGGCCGTGAACCGACGTTTCACCCATACGGCTGGGCGGCTCGACCTGCTCCCAGTCCGTGTACGTGTGGCTCCAGAAAGACGACCACCACGCCTGATTGAGCGCGTCCAGGGTCTGGTATTTGTGTTTGAGCCAGTGGCGGAATGCGGTGCGGCATAGGTCGCAATGGCAATCGCCGCTGTACTCGTTGGAGAGGTGCCAGACGGCCAGCGCGGGATGAGCCTGATAACGTTCGGCCAACTTACGGTTGATAATACGCACCTTCTCGCGGTAAATGGGCGAGGTGAGGCAATGGTTGTGCCGCCCGCCAAAGAGGTTGCGCTGCCGGTCAGGACGCACGCGCAGCACTTCCGGGTATTTGTCCGCCAGCCAGTGCGGTCGTGCGCCGCTGGGCGTCGCCAGCACCACCACGCCGCCGGCCTCCGCGATCATGTCCATCACGCGATCCAGCCACGCAAAGTCGAACTGCCCTTCGGCCGGCTCCAGCCGCGACCAGGCAAAGATGCCCACCGACATCGCATTGCAATGCGCCAATTTCATCAGGCGCATATCCTCTTCCCACACCGTCTCCGGCCATTGGTCGGGGTTGTAATCCCCGCCATGGAAGAAGAAAGGGAATTTGGGGTTAATGGGTGCATACTGGGTGATCATAGCCGCTCCTTTCATCAGGTTATTTATGGAAATGAGAAATGTGTAATGAGAAATGAGTAATGGGTTTTGACACATTACCCATCTCTCATTTCTCATTACTGCTATTTCGGTAACAAGAAATAAAACGTGTTGCCCTTGCCGGAAAAAGGTTCGATACCGATAGTTCCACCGTGGGCGGCGACAATCAACCGCGCGAGGATCAGGCTCACGCCCAGGCCGGGATACTTGCGCTCGATCTGGCTCTGGTGCAGCCGCTTAAAAAGCAGCGCCGGCGTCTCCCCACCGACGGCAGGGCCGGTGTCGCTGACGGTCACCCGGACATGGCGAGCTTCATCGTGCGCAGAAAGGGTGATGACGCCGCCCGGCGGGGTAAGTTCCATAGCGTTATCCAGCAAAATCGTGACAACCTGGGCGATGCGCTCCGGGTCAACCCACACCATCTCCAGGTCCAGCACGCCGTCAAACACTAGCGTCTGCTGATTAGCGGCAGCCCTGGGCTGCGCCGCACGTATCAAATCCGCCAACAGGCTGGTCAGGGCCGTGCCCTGCCGACGCAGATTGTGTGGCGCAATGGATTTCATGGCCCCCAGGTCGCGCACCAACTCCGCCAGTTGGCGGGATTGCTCCTGCAAATGGCGCAGCGTCTCTTCCTGGGCCGGCGTCAACGTCCCCAGTGTGTCCTCCAACAACAATTCGGCATAGCTCTGGATAAACGTGATCGGGGTGCGAAATTCCTGGGCCACGTCGTTGAACAGCTCGGCCTCCGAGGTTTCCTGCGCCCGCAATAAAGCGTTGGTTTCTTCCAGTTGCCGCGTCTGTTCCTGGGTATGTTGAAAAAGCTGGATCGCTGCCAGCACCTTGCTCAACTGGTACGCGACGATAAACAACATGCGTTGATCCCGCGCCTGAAACGGCTGCCGCCGCGCCAACAACAGCGCGCCCACCGGTGTTCCCTCCAGGAGCACGGGGACTTCCAGATACGAAAGCAGGGCATTTGGGGGCAACGTCCCTGCCTCCTGCCCGCGGATGATGATTTGCGTTTCTTCGGCAGTGGTGGGTATCGTGAGGGACAGCGCATTGAAAGAGGCGCGCCAATGCGTTTGAAGCTGCTCAAACTGAAGTGGGGTCATAACGACGCGCTGCCGCATCACCTTCATGCGCTGCGGCCCGTTCAGTTGAATGCCGCTGACCTCGTAAGGGATGCCGTCGTGCAGTTCTTCCAGGATTTGCTTCAACATCTCCGACAGATCATGGCCGGTCATCGCCCGCGTGATCTGATACAAAGCGCGCACGCTTTTCTCGCGCGCCACAGTCTCCTGGTAGAGTTGCACATTTTCCACGGCAATACCCAGGTAATTACTCTCCGTCTCCAGGGCTTCCTGAGTCTGTGGCGATGTTTCCACATTGTCCGGCGTAGCGAGGAACAACCAGCCCAGCAACCGGCCATGTGTCTGAATGGGGATGTGGGCCATTGTGCGCGGCGGCGTCACTGCCCGCCGGATCAACACCGCAGGCGGTGTGTGCGGCGGAGGTGTGGTCTCCCGCATCTGGTTGATAAAGCTGCGAATCAACTCCTCGTCGCCAATGCTGGCCTGAGCTGTTAACGCGCCGCTGGCTATATCTTCCAGCAGGAACACGCCGGCCGGCCAGCCCAAAAAATCCAGGGTGTGTCGCAACGATTCCTGCGCCAGGCTTTCCAGGGATTGCCGCGGCGCGATGGCCGCTGCCAGATCGAACAAGAAGGCCCTTTCGTGGGATTGACGGCGCGTTTCCTCGTGTAAGGCGGCGTTCTTCAAGGCGATGGCGACATGGTCGGCGATGCTGGTGAGCAGCCGAATCTCGTCCGGCTCAAACTGGCGGGGCTGGCGGCTCATCGCACTCAACACGCCCACCGGCTCGCCGCCGGTCAACATCGGGACAAGGATCGTGGTGCGGACTTGCTCCTCGCGGAACTCCGGCACGGCCAGGCGCGGCTCGTTCTCCCACGAATCAATGATGAGCGGTTGCTGGGTCTTCAGGGTTTGCCAGGCCAGCCCTTTGTCTTTGGGGATCCGCACCGGCGCGTGGGCGAACACATGAAGGCCACGTTGCATCCGAATCACGAGATCGCCCGTCTCAGATTCAATCACGCTGATGGCCGCCGCCGCCACCTCCAGCACGCGCACGACCTCCTCGACGGCCTGCTGCATGACCCTTTCCAGATCCAAACTCCGGCTCACGCGCAAGCTGACCGCGTGGAGCGCAGCCATCTGGCTTTGCTGTTTTTCCAGTTGACGATTTAATGCGTTGATTTCCGCTGCCGCGGCGGAACAGGTCCCGGCTTCCTCGCTCCCCTGCATAATTTCCTCATTAGTCCATCGGATAGTCACTGTAGTGTATTCCAGAAATAATGGACGACAAGTTAGCGTTCACAGTCTGGGGCGCCGGCGCCCCACCCAATGCGCAAAAACAAAACGCGGTCCTTCCAGACCGCGTTAAGCCAATGCCCACGCCCCCCGCCCCTCGGCGGCAATCACTCATAGCGCAGTGCGTCAATCGGATTAAGCCGGGCGGCCCGCTGCGCCGGGTATATCCCGAAGAACAACCCCACCGCCGCCGAGAACAATGTCGCCAGCACGACAGCGCCGGCGGTGATGACGGCCTGAAAGCCCTCGTCGCGCAGAAAGTAGCTGATGGCCGTCGCCCCCCCCGCCCCCAACGCGATCCCGATCAAACCACCCAGCAAGGAGAGCATCACCGCCTCGGTGAGGAACTGCATCAGAATATCGCGGCGGCGCGCCCCCACAGCTTTGCGCAACCCGATCTCGCGGGTGCGTTCAGTCACAGAAACCAGCATGATGTTCATAATACCAATACCGCCCACCAACAGGCTGATGCCGGCAATCGCCCCCAGGAACACGGTGAGCACACCGGTGATCTGCTGGAAAGTGCCGATGATGTCCGACTGGCTGATCGCCGTGAAGTCGTCCGGTTCACCGGGCAGGATGCGGTGCCGCTGCCGCAGGACTTGCGCCACCTCTTCGATGGCGGCATTCATGCGCTCTTCCGCCACCGCTTGCACGTAGAGAAACGACAGGCGCGGCTCGCCCGTATTGGTGCGGCGCGGCGTGATCCGGCTGAGCGCCGTGTCCAGCGGCACAAGGATCACCGCGTCCTCGCTCCCAAAGCTGCCGCCGCCGCGTTTCGCCATCACACCGATCACGCGGAAGGGGATGCCTTTGATCCGCACCACTTCGCCAGTGGGATCGGGATCGTCAGGGAAGAAATAATCGGCGGTATCCTGGCCCAACACGGCCACCCGCGCCATGCCCTGATTGTCCGCCTCGCTGATGAATTCACCGACGCGCGGAACCCAATCCCGCACCACCGCATAATCTGGCGTCACTCCGTTGATGTCCACCCGCCGGTCCTTACCGGGGGTCGTGATGCGCTCGTTGCCCTGCACCAGCGGCGCCACCCGCAATACATCCGGCGCTTCCAGGGGATTCATCAATGCTTCGGCATCCTTAAGGGTCAGGTACGCCGGGCGTTTCAATTCCTGCTCGAAGGAACCGGGGATAACAAAAAATAGATTGCTTCCGATGGATTGAAACTGCGTCGTGATGTAGGCCTGGACACCCTCGCCCACCGACATTAGCGTAATGACGGCGCCCACCCCGATGATGATGCCCAACATCGTTAACAATGAGCGCATCTTGTTGGCGGTCAATGCCTTGACGGCCAATCGCAGGCTTTCCAACACCTTCATGGCAGCGATTCCTCCTCCGTATCCAGCAGCGTGTCAGCAGCCCGAATGGGATTTTCAACTATCTCCTCGTTCCGCAGCTTGCCGTCGAAGAGGTGCAATACGCGCTGGGCGTGGTGGCCGATGCGCAAATCGTGCGTGACCAACACCACCGTGATGCCGCGCTCCCGGTTGAGACGCTGGAGAATCTCCATCACTTCTTTGCCCGATTTGCTGTCGAGGTTGCCGGTCGGTTCGTCAGCCATGATGATGGCCGGTTCGTTGACCAGGGCGCGGGCAATGGCGACCCGCTGCTGCTGACCGCCGGACAGCTCGCTGGGCATGTGTTGGATACGGTCGCCGAGGCCCACGGCCTCCAACATCGCCACGGCGCGGCGGCGGCGCTCCCGGGGCGCTATGCCCGCGTAAACGAGCGGCAGCAACACATTGTCCAGCGCCGTGGTGCGCGGCAGGAGGTTGAAGCTCTGAAAGACGAACCCCACCCGCCGGTTGCGTACTGTCGCCAGCGCGTCGTCGCTCATCTGGCTCACATCCTCGCCATCGAGCGTGTACTGTCCCCATGTCGGCTGATCGAGGCAGCCCAGGATATTCATCAACGTGGACTTCCCCGACCCCGACGGGCCCATGATCGCCACGATTTCCCCGTACTTCACAGCCAACGACACGCCGCGCAATGCATGGACTTCATTTTCGCCCATCTTGTAGACTTTGTGCAGTTGCTCGATCCAGATGACAATATCACTGGGATGCACCATGCTAATCTCCTCTCGAGGGCGGCCCCGTCATCTCCATCAGGTTGCGTTCCTCTGTGACCAACGCCACCGTGTCCCCCGGCGCCACGCCAGAAAGCACCACCGTATAACTTTCGTTGCGCTCGCCGACGGTGATGTCACGGCGCAGCAGCACTTTGTTTACGAGAGTATACGCATAGGTGACGCCGGTAGCCTGTTCGGTGCGAACGGCCCAGTTGGGAATCAACACCACGTTCTCCAACTTGCGCGTGCTGATAGTGATGCTGGCCGTCATCCCTTCGCGCACATCCGCGCCCCCCTTATCGGTGAGGCGCACGCGCAGAGGATAGGCGATGAGGCCGCTGAGATTGGCCGCGTCGGGAAGCGTCGCAATCTGCTCCACCACGCCGGACAATACGACATCTGGGTACGCATCCAGGGTCACGACCACCGGTTGCCCCACCACGATCCGGCCGATGTCAATCTCGTCCACCGTCGTGTCCACAAAGAACACGCTGTCATCCAACAGGGTGATGGCCGGCACGCCGGCCGCCGTGGGCGCGCCCACCTGTAGGTTGACGCCGGCCACCACGCCGCCAAAGGGCGCAATGAGCGCCGTGTCGGACAGGCCTGCGCGAACTTCCGCCAGGTTAAGCTGCGCCTGCTCAATCTGCAATTCTACGAGGCGCACCTGATCCGCATCGGCGCCTTCCTGAAGCTGGTTCAACGCCTCTTGCGCCTGGAGGTAGGCAAGGTACGCGGCCTGCCATTGGCTTTGCGCCTGCACCACCTGATAGTCGGACTTGACCTGCGTGATCCCTACGTTGCCCTCCGCTTCGAGATAGGCGACGGTCATACCCGCGCCATAGGCTTCCGGCAGGCCGTATTTTTTGAGGACGTCCTGGTAGTTAAGGTAGGCGTCCTTCACGTCATCCCGCACTTCCTGGGCGAGGCGCACACTGTAAGCCCGCTGCGCCTCAGAGACGTCCTGGCTAAGTCCCGCCACGGCCAGGGACTGCGCCGCATCCTGGATCGCCAGCTCAGCCAACTCCACGTCGTCTGCCGACGCCGGTTTTGTCAACGCCTGCAAACTCAGCCGCGCGCGTTCCAGGGCAAGCTCGGACTGACGGACGGCGAAATCCAGGGCGGTGGTATCCAATTGCGCCAACGTCTGCCCTGGCGCTACCCGGTCGCTAACTTCGACGGCGACCGCGGCGACCACGCCGGGTGCGCTGAAGCGCAGGTCAAGACGGCGGTTAGCGGCGACAGCGCCGCTGGTCACGACGCTTAATTCCAGGTCGCCCTGACTCACCTGAGCCGTGCGCAAAATATCCTGGGCCTGCATCTGGGCCTGCTGTCGGTCGCGCCACCACAAAACCCCGGCGCTGACCAACGTCGCCAGCATCGTCACGATCAGCCAGCCAAAAGCCTTCTTAACCCAGCGCCCTCGCGGTTTCGCAGCAGAGCGTTCTTGTTTTCCCTTCATCTCTCCCTCAACGGATTTAACGGATTCAACGGAAATCTGGCAGTGACCGATCTTCTGGCGGCGCCCAACGGCTACGGTCGTTGCGACGCGTCAAAGAGGTTCCGCTCTTCAGCGAGCAACGCCACCTGGTCGCCCGGTTCCAGGCCAGAAATAACCTCAGTATACGTGTCGTTGCGCTGCCCCAAGGCAAGGCTCACACGCACAGGAACGCCATTTTCCAGACGATAGGTGTAGATAGTGTTGTCGCTCTGGTCGGTGCGGATGGCCCAGTTGGGGATCAAGTTCACGTTGGGAATGCGGCGGGCAGCGACCATGACGTTGGCCGTCATCCCGTCGCGGAGGGCAACGTCGCCGGCAGCGGTGATGCGGATGCGCGCATGGTAGGAGATGATACCGCCAACGTTGGTCGGGGCCGGGGCCAGGCGCTCGACCACGCCGGTCAAAGGCCGGTTGGCATAAGCATCCAGCGTGACCGTAGCCGCCTGCCCCAGGGCCATTTTTCCGATTTCCATCTCATCAATCATGACGTTCACGTAGAACACACTGTCATCCACCAGCACCAGGGCCGCGCCCTGCAACGGCGCAGGGACGCCCGCCTGAACGTTCAACGCGCCGATCAGGCCATCCGCCGGCGCGATCAGCACCGCGTCAGCTAGATTGTGGCGAGCCTGCTCCAGATTAAGTTCAGCTTGCGCGATCTGTAATTCGGCTTGCGCGATCTGCGTCTCATCCGGCCCCAGCTCCCGCTTTTTGAGCGCATACTGCGCCTGTTGATAGCGATAATAGGCTGCGAGCCATTGGTCGTCGGCCTGCTTGATGATCAACTCGGCATTAGTCCGGGCGATGCGCTCCTGTTCTACCAGGTTCTCGTATTTTGCGTAGGCGTTCTCTGTATTGCCGCCCCTCTCCTGAAGGCTCTGGTAATCCTTAAAAGCATTCTCGCGGGCGCGCTGCGCCTGCACAATGACAGCGTCGGCATCGGCCTTGGCGGTTATTTTGCCCAGGCGCAGCGCCTCCAGAGTCTGCGCCGCGCTGTGCACGGCCAATCGCGCCAGTTCCAGGTCGGCCTCGTCCGCCGGCTGGGTCAGCGTCTTGAGGTTGAGTTGCGCCTGTTCCAGAGCAATTTCGGCGTTCTGCACCGCCCGTTCTAAATCTGCCGTGTCGAGCCGTGCGAGAACCTGCCCGGCCTTGACCCGCTCGTTATTTGCCACCGCAACCAGGGCCACAGTCCCGGCGCGGCGGAAGAAGAGATTCACCTTGTCGTTCACCGCGACGTTGCCGCTCGCGGCCACCGTGATTTCCAAATCGCCGCGCCGCACCCCTGCCGTGCGCAGAATCTCGGCAATTTGCTGTTGCTGCACCTGGCGGTCGCGCCACCACCCCCATCCGGCGACAGCGCCGAGAAAAATTGCAATAACGATAAACCAGGGTAATACTTTTCGCATCAGTCTGTATCCAGAATATTTTCAGAGACGAACAATTTTAACTCCATTCTACCACAAAGTATGCCGAATCTCACGAAGTTCCGGGGAAAGTTAAATTTGGCGCAGCGCCCCCCAGACGGTAACGCGTGGGATTTTTAGAAGTCACGCATTGATGTATAATCTTCGATAAGTTTGGCAAACTATCGCTTGTCCCAATCTACCTGAAATGTGATGATGTATGAATAATCCCGATAATCGCAGTCCTTACGATCTTGACCTGGACAAAATCCTAATTGTGGACGATCTCCCTCTCAACCGACGCCTGATGACCATGATGTTTCATAACACCGAATTCTCCATCATCGAGGCCGAAGGTGGAGAAGAAGCCCTGACAAAGGCCCAGGTTGAATTGCCGTTCCTGATCATCACTGACGTCCAAATGCCGATCATGGATGGGTACGGACTCTGCGAAGCCATCAAAAAGACACCTCAGACAGCCAACATTGCCGTCATTTACGTCACAGCGCATCACCGCAGCACCGACTATCTCGCCAAGGGGTTGAACCTGGGCGGCGACGATTACATCTACCGGCCCTTCCAGCGTGAGGAATTGTTGGCGCGCACGCGCGCCATTGCCCGGCTCAAACGCGCCGAGGTCGAAGCCTGGCAACAGGCGTTGCTGGCCGAGCGCCGCAATCAGGACTTGACCCTGTTGTATCAGGTCGGAAACGCTCTGACTTCAACGCTGAACACCCAGCAGGTCTTCGACAAAACCACACGGCTGGTTCAAGAATTTCTGGGGGTCGAAGTCGTTTCCCTGTGGTTGCTGGATGAAACCGGCCAGCAACTCATCTTGACGGCCTCGTCTGAGGAAGACAGCGAGAAATTGGTGGGATATAGGCTACCGGTGGAAGAGGGCATCGCCAGTTACGTCGCGCACACCGGCGAGCCGTACTTTTCCGCCGATGTACTGGAAGATAAAAACCATCGTCCCACCTTCACGGATGTCAGCCCCTACCGCCCCCGCTCCATCCTGTGCGTGCCGCTGCGCGTCGGCGGGCGCGTGACCGGCGTCATTGAAGCGCTGCACCAGCAGCCACAGCGTTTTTCCGCCGGCGATCTTCAACTCTTTGAATCCGTCACCAGTGCGGTGGGTATTGCAGTGGAGAACGCGCGTTTGTTTGAGGAAGTCCAGGTTTTCAATCAACAACTCGAAGGCATGGTCGTGGAGCGCACGCGCCAGTTGGAACAGGAGAAAGAGCGCACCTGGGGTATCCTTGCCAATATGGCCGATGCCCTGATCGTGATTGACAGCGAACAACACATCCTACTGGCTAACGTCGTCGCCGAAGAACTGCTAAACTTTCGCTTGACCGAAATGCTGGGGCAGCCTATCCCCCCGGATTTTCTGGAAAATGCCCTTTGGCGCTCCCTGGATGCGATGGCCCGCAGCGTCGAACTGCGTTCCGGCGCAGCAGTAGACCTGCCCCACCCACACCGACCGGAAGAGGTGCTATCCATTCAGTCACGATCGGCCAAAATCCTTAGCGAATCCGGACAACGTGATACCGTGATCGTCCTGCGGGATATCACCGCCCTCAAAGAAGTGGAACGCATGAAGGCGCGCTTTATGGCCGGCGTCACGCACGAATTGAAAACGCCGCTGGCCGTGATCCGCACCCACACCAACAACCTGACCACCTACTACCGCCGACTTCCCGATCGCAAACGCAAAGAACTGATTGCTGCCGTAGAAAAACAAACGCTCATCCTGGAGCGTCTCGTCGGTGAAATTCTCGATGTGGCGCGGCTCGATGCCGGCATTACCTTGCAGCGGCAGCGGCTCGACCTGGCGCAGCTCGTTGACCAGCTTATGACCGAGTTGCGGCCCCTGGCCGAACAAAAGCACCTGACCCTGCGGTGGAAAAAGCCACCCACGGCCTTGTTCATCACCGCCAACCCGCCTCAAATAGAACGCGTCGTCCGCAACCTGGTGGACAATGCGATCAAGTACACCGCAGTTGGCAGCATTGAAGTTGAAGCCCTGCCCACAGCGTATGGCGGACGACCTCAAGTTCACCTATGGGTCACAGATACCGGCATCGGAATTCCACCTGAACAGCATAAACGTATCTTTGAGCGATTCTATCGCGTAGACCCAGCCCACACCATCCCTGGCGCCGGTCTGGGACTGGCCATCGTCAAAGAGATTGTAGAAACTCATGGCGGTGAAGTGCAACTCAACAGCACACCGGGAAAGGGCAGCACCTTTGAAGTTATTTTACCGGGCGTCGTAACGTAACCAGGTCCGACTTTTGACCTTTGACTTTCGACTATTTTCAAGGAGGCAATTCATGGGTGGCATTATCCTGGTCGTTGATGACAATCCTGATCTCGTAGATGGGGTTAAACTAACCCTCGAGATGGAAGGATTTCAGGTCTTAACGGCATTTTCCGGGAAAGAAGCGCTGGATACCTTGCAACGCATCACCCCCGATTTAATTCTGGCCGACATTATGATGCCCAATCTGGACGGATATGAGCTGTACGTGCGGGTTCACAACGATCAGCGCTGGCTACACATCCCCTTTATTTTCCTCACCGCCAAAACCAGTAAAGAAGACATCCGCAAAGGCAAAGAGATGGGTGCCGACGATTACATCACCAAGCCATTTGATCCGCAAGATGTCGTGGCTGCTGTACGTGGAAAGTTGAAGCGTGTCGCTGAACTGACCGGGCGATACGGGCCGGGGACCTGGCGCGGAATGTTGCGGGCCTTCTGGCGCGGTAAATTCGGCCCCTTTCCCTATCCTTTCCTTACACTCCTCTTGTTGGCCCTGATTATCGGCCTCACCGTATGGGTAACGCGCACGCTGATCAAGCCGGCGGCCCTGCCGGACGCGGCGGTGGAGAAGCCGTTGCGTCCAGACGTGGGTGATATGCTGACCGTTTCCAGCGGACGCTTCATCCTCGGCGCGGACACTGCCGGCGCAACGCCGCGACAGGAAGTGACGCTGCCAGCCTTCAAGGTGGATAAATACGAAGTGACCAATGCCCAATATCAAGTCTTCGTCATCGAAACCGGGCATTCGGCGCCGTGGGGCACTTACCCGACAGAACGCGCGGCGCATCCGGTCGTCGCCGTCTCCTGGGAGGATGCTCGCGCCTACTGCGAATGGGCCGGCAAACGTTTACCGACCAGTGCAGAGTGGGAAAAGGCCGCGCGCGGACCGTTGGGCCTTATCTATCCATGGGGAAATGAGTGGAAAGATGGATTGGCAAATACCAAAGAGGCCAATGTGGGCACGACGCAATCCATAGGAAGTTACCCCGATGGCGCCAGTCCTTACGGGGCGCTGGATATGGCCGGAAACGTGTGGGAATGGGTGGACGATTGGGCCGAGCCAGAACAGGTGCGCAAAATCATCCGGGGCGGCGCGTGGAACGCCATCGCCGACTGGACCCAGATGTACAAAACCAACGCCGTGCGCCCCACCGAGACCCCCGACAACATCGGTTTCCGTTGCGCGCGATAAAATGATCCTGACAAGCAAATCGGCGAGCATGGGCAGCTCGCCGATTTGTTTGTCAGCCAATCTAGCCGATTCGGCAGAGTGTTATAGACAAATGATTTAGAAATGGCACAATCAGAGACCCTTCACTCCACCCCGGAATAGCACCGGGATTCCGTTCAGGGTGACGTTCCTCGTCATCCTGCGTTACACTCAGGACAAGTTTCTGAGCGCTGTTTGCGAAGCATCTCCTACGCGTAGACGGCCACAATGGGACGGATTGTGCCAGGTTTAATGGATTCCTCTATTAGATTGACTCCGTTCAATCCGTTGACAAAACAACGGAGTTTTTAGAGTTTGCTGAGGGTGCGTTTGAGGTAGGGCAACAGCGCGTGCGCTTTCCCGGCGCCCACCGCCACGCAAGCCATCGGCGCGTCGGCGACGTAGACCGGCACCCCCGTCTCCTGCGTCAACATCTGATCCAGGTTGCGCAACAGCGCGCCGCCACCGATCATCGTCATGCCCCGGTCAATGATGTCCGACGCCAGTTCCGGCGGCGTGCGCTCCAACACCGACTTGACCATGTTGATCACCAGCGCCAGCGGCTCTTCCAACGCCTCGGCAATGTCGTCCGACGTGATTTCGACGCTGCGGGGCAGGCCCGTCACCTGGTCGCGCCCCTGGACCTCCATCACGATCGGCTCCTCGATAGGCAGCGCCGTTCCGATGCGAATCTTGGCCTCCTCCGCCGTCGGCAGACCGAGCATCAAGTTGTACTTGCGGCGCACGTAAGCAGCAATCGCCTCATCCATCCGCACCCCGCCCACGCGCACTGCCAGTGAGGTCACGACGCCATAAACCGACAACACGGCAGCCTGGCTCGCGCCGCCGCCCAGATCAACGATCATATGACCGCCGGGAGTGTGGATAGGTAAACCGGCGCCGATAGCCCCCGCCAGCGGCTCCGGGATCAGGTAAGCGCGGCTGGCGCCGGCATCTTGGGCAGCTTGCCGGACCGCACGTCGTTCCACTTGTGTCGCACCAAACGGTACGGTGAGCACCACACGCGGCTTGAACAGCCGCATCTTGCCCACCGACCGATTGATAAAGTGAAACAACATATCGCGCGTCACGCGGTAATCTGCGATCACGCCTGCCCGCAGAGGACGGCGCACCTGGATTGTTTCCGGCGCGCGTCCCATCATCGCACGCGCTTCCTCGCCGACCGCGACCACCTCGCCATTGTCAATTTGCTGGGCCACGACGGATGGTTCTTGCAGCACAATACCGCGCCCCCGCACATACACCAGCACGTTCACCGTGCCCAAGTCAATGCCTAATTCTTCTACCAGCGCCATAGTGGGTGTTTTCTCCCTGGAAGATACTCTTGCCAAAGTGATAATACACGAAATGGAATTTTTGTCCAATACCGGCGAGCCGAATTGCCCTGCGCGCCGACTTGAGTATACTACGCAAGATGATGCAGCAGAAACTTTAACCTTTTTGTAACAACATGTTACCGTCAAATCGTATATAGTTAGATTGATGTGAAAACGGTGATGCGCGTGAAACTGAAATGACGACAGGGGGCTATGTGACGTTACAGCTAGACGAAGAAAAAATACAACCCTGGCCTTTTCCCAATGGACGCCATACTCTTCAATCGCATTGGTGGGCGCTGCTGGAAAACACACCCGACTTGATCGCGGAGTTCGATCGCGCTATGCACCTCCTGATGTGCAACACCGCCTACCGGCATTTGATCCAAACCCTCTGCGGCCGGGAACCCCAGACTGGAATGCCGTTGGATATGCTGACACCGCCGGCGCTCTATCCTGCCCTTCAGGACGATTTCGCCCATGTACTGGCCGGTGAGCATTTTTGCAAGGAATACACGTATCACATCAACGGCAACACCCCCCAGGTATACGAGGTCTCCTACAGCCCGGTTTTCAAAGGCGATGAAATCGTCGGCGTATCACAGTTGGCGCGCAACGTCACTCCCTACAAACACACGGCGGAAGCGCTCAAAGAGAGCGAACAGCGCTTCCGCAATTTGTTTGAAAACGCCCCAGACGCCATCCTGGTGGAAGACCTCGCCGGTAACGTGTTGGATGCGAATCCGGCGGCATGCCGACTGCATGGCCTGCCGATGGAACAGCTCATCGGCAAGAATATCCTGGACTTGACGCCGACGGCGCACCGGGACGAAATCCGGCGCGACTTCCCTGACATCATCGCCGGAAAAACGCGCCGACTGGAAAGCATCAGCCTGGGCACCGACGGTCAATCCATCCCAGTTGAGATGAGCACCAGCCACATCGAATACCGGGGGAAGCCGGCGCTGCTGCTCCAGGTGCGTGACATTTCAACGCGCAAAAAAGCGGAAGCCGTCCAGGCCCGCCGCACCCGCGAGTTATCCATGCTCAATCGCGCCATCCAGGCGTTAAATTCCACGCTAGATCAAGACCAAATTCTAACCATCGTGCTGGAAGAAGTTCGACGGTTGCTCAATGTCTATGCCAGTTCGCTCTGGTTGGTAGACGAAGAAACCGGCGAACTGGTGTGTCGCCAGGCCACCGGGACGCAAAGCCAGCTAGTGCTGGGTTGGCGGTTGAAAAACGGACAGGGCGTGGCCGGCTGGGTCGCACAAACCGGCCAGAGCTTGCTGGTATCCGATACGACAACCGACAACCGGCATTTCTGGGGAGTAGCGCAGCGGATCCAACAAGATTTGCGCTCGTTGCTTACCGTTCCTTTACAAGCCAAGCAAAAAGTGATCGGCGTGCTGCAAGTAGTAGATCAGCAAGTGAACCGCTTCGGGAGCAGTGATTTGACGCTGCTGGAGCCACTGGGGATTGCCGCCGCTATCGCCATCGAAAATGCGCGCCTGGTGGAAAACCTGGAAAAAGAAGTGGCAGAGCGCACTGCGGAAATCGCAGCCGAGCGGGACAAAAGCGAAGCCATCCTGCACAGCGTCGGCGACGCCATTGCTATGGTGAACACAGCGTTGCAAGTCCATTACATCAACCCAGCTTTTGAGAAACTCACCGGCTATACCGCTGCCGAGGCCTGGAATCACCCCCTGGACACACTGCTTGGAGATGTGGGCGAACCAGTCCGGCAAGGAATCCTGAACGGCTCGAAAAATGGCGCGAGCTGGCAGGGCGAAGTTACCATCCGCCGCAAAGATGGCCGCACGTGCGAGGTGGCGCTGACTTCCGCGCCCATCCGCGACGCTGACGGCGTCCTACTCGGTTACGTCGTCAGTCACCAGGACATCAGCCGTTTCAAAGAGTTGGACGAAGCGCGGCGCCAATTCATCAGGAATGTCTCCCATCAGTTCCGCACGCCCGTAGCCACCCTCAATGCGCAAGCTCACGTGATGCAGTACATCCCCCAGTCAGAACAGACCCAGCGCTACCTCGCCATGATGCAGGAACAGATCGGCACATTGACCAAATTGATTGAGGACATCATCGCTATGACGGTGTTGGACAGCGGTGAAATCGTGCGCACCTGGGAACGGGTTTCACTGGCCGAGTTAACGTTCACAATGCTGGATCGCTATAGCCAGAACGCAGAGAAGGCCGGCGTGACGCTCGCCATGGGCGAGGAAGCGCCCCCCACGCTGTGTGTTCAGGGCGATCGGGGGCGCCTTATGGAAGCCCTCGGAAAAATCGTGGATAATGCCCTGAAATTTACCCCGGCCGGCGGCCACATCACGTTGCACACCGGCAGTGTCCGGCAGGACGAACGCGATTGGGCCACGTTGAGGGTTCAGGACACCGGGCCGGGCATCCCTACCGACGAGCAGGACAAAGTGTTTGAACGTTTCTTCCAGGGCCGCCTGGCGGAGTCGGGCCATACGCCCGGCACAGGCCTGGGGTTGAGCTTCGCCTGGGAGGTGCTGCGGGCGCACGGCGGGCAGATCACGCTAGAAAGTCCCGCAGGCGAAGGCCTCACCGTCACGCTTTGGTTGCCGTTGGCGTCAGAAAGTTGACAAAACCAGGATGTCAAGTAAAATGTCACCCATTTGATAGGAAGAAAGTCATGTTAAAACAACCACACTGTCTCAATTTCTCCAAGAAGCTGGACCGCTAGGTCCGGGTTTTTTGGTTGATTCAATCCACAAACCGGCCCTGGCGTTCTCCGAACCAGGGCCGGTTTTTCTTGGAGGCAAAAAAAATGAGAGAAACGCAGTCCCATACCATCATCAAGAAAAACAAGTGCAGCAAGCCGGACGTATCGTCTGGATAGCTGTGTTTGTCTGAAAACCCAGAGCCAGCTCCCAGGCGCAAGACCGGAAGCTGGCTCTTTTCGTCAGTCTAACGCGCGCAGGGGAAATGGATTTCAGGAAACCATCAATCAGAAGGGGGAAAGGAAGAAATGCCATTAGACAATTTTCGGATCATTGAATCCACCCTGCGCGAGGGAGAACAGTTCGTGGGGGCGAGCTTTTCCACGGCGCAGAAAGTGGAAATTGCGCGGCTGCTGGATGCGTTCGGGGTGGAATGTCTGGAGTTGACTTCGCCGCTGGCGTCGCCGCAGAGCTGCGCGGACGCCAAAGCCATCGTCGCGTTGGGGCTGAAGGCGCGCATCCTCACCCACGTCCGCTGCCGCATCGAGGACGCCAAAGTCGCCATTGACACGGGGGTGGATGGCGTGGACGTGGTCATCGGCACGTCGTCGTTGCTGCGGAAGTTCAGCCACGGCAAGGAGATAGACGAGATCATTGACACCGCGCGAGAAGTCGTGTCGTTCGTGCGCGATCAGGGCGTGGCCGTGCGCTTCAGCACCGAGGATTCGTTCCGCAGCGCGCGCGAGGACCTGTTCCGCGTCTACGAGGCGGTGGATGCCATCGGCGTGAACCGCGTGGGCATTGCCGACACGGTAGGCGTGGCGACGCCGCGCCAGGTGTACGAGCTGGTCAAGGAGCTGCGCGGGCGCGTTAAGTGCGACATCGAGTTCCACGGGCACAACGACTCCGGTTGCGCCATCGCCAACGCCTTCGAGGCGCTGGACGCGGGCGCGACGCATGTGGACACGACGGTGCTCGGCATCGGGGAACGCAACGGCATCACGCCGCTCGGCGGGCTGATCGCGCGGGTCTACGCCAGCAACCCGGCGCTCGTCCACAAGTACGATCTGCCGCTGTTGCGCAAAATTGATGGCGCCGTGGCGCAGATGGTCGGCGTGGACATCCCCTTCAACAACTACATCACCGGCATCACCGCCTTCACGCATAAGGCCGGCATCCACGCCAAGGCTATCCTCAACAACCCGGAGACCTACGAAATCCTCAACCCACAGGACTTCGGGATGACGCGCTACATCAGTATCGCCCACCGGCTCACTGGCTGGAATGCCATCAAGAACCGCGCCGAACAACTCGGCCTCACGCTCAGCGACGAGAAAATCAAGGCCATCACCGAACACATCAAAGCCCTGGCCGACGAGCGCCAAATCTCGCTGGACGACGTAGACGGCCTGCTCCGCTGGGTCAACAACGGGCACGCCTTGCCGGAAAGCGCCGCCGTTACAGCGTAGTATCACAAGAAAAGAGTAATGAGAAATGAGTCAACAGTAATGAGTGTGACCACTCAGTCCTCAGTCCTCAGTCCTCATTACTCATTTCCCATTACCCATTATTTAACCCAAGAAAAGGAGTCTAACTATGTTTGCCGAATGTCCCGAATGTGCTGCTGAAATCGAATTGGCCCCGGACGCCATCGTTGGCGAAATCGTCGTGTGCCCCGACTGCGGAATGGAGCTGGAGGTCGTCAACCTTGATCCTCCGGCGGTGGACGCGGCCCCGGAAGAAGAAGAAGACTGGGGAGAATAGGGGGATAGTAGACGGTAGACAGTAGACGGTAGACAGGCCGTCTACCGTCTACCGTCTACCCCAAAGGAGAACCTACTATGACTAAAGTCGGCTTACTCTGCTCCCGCATCCGCGTGGAGGAAAAACTGCTAATTGAAGAATTACAACGGCGCGGCGTGCCCTTCGATATTCTGGACGACCGCACAATGACCTTTGACATCCAAAACAACGGTTGGCACTACGACGTAGTGCTGGAGCGCTGCATCAACCACTCGCGCGCCCTGTTTGCGCTGCTGCTGTTCCAGGATTGGGGCATCCCTACCGTCAACACCTACGAAGTCGCCGAGAACTGCGGCAATAAGCTGCTCACGACCAGCGCGCTCGTGCGAGCCGGCGTCCCCACCCCGCATACGGTGGTCGCCTTCACGCCGGAGTCGGCCCTGGAAGCCATCGAGCGGATGGGCTACCCGGTGGTGCTCAAACCCGGCGTCGGCTCGTGGGGGCGGCTGCTCTCCAAAATCAACGACCGCGACGCCGCCGAGACAGTGTTGGAACACAAGGAAGTCCTCGGTTCCTACCACCACTCGATTTACTACATCCAGGAATACGTCCACAAACCGAACCGCGACATCCGCGCCTTCGTCGTCGGCGACGAGACCATCGGCGCCATCTACCGCACGTCGGAGCACTGGATCACCAACACGGCGCGCGGCGGCAAGGCCACCAAGTGCGAAGTCACGCCCGAACTCAACGACCTGTGCCTCAAAGCGGCGGCGGCGGTCGGCGGCGGCGTGGTCGCGCTGGACATCTTTGAAGACCCGGAGCGCGGCCTGCTCGTCAACGAGATCAACTACACGATGGAATTCCGCAACAGCATTGACACCACCGGCGTCAACATCCCGGCAAAGGTGGTGGATTATACGCTGCAAGTAGCGAAGCGATAAGGCTTTTTCACCGCAGAGGACGCGGAGAACGCAGAGCTATTATAAAAGCTTTGCGCACGCTGCGCACGCTGCGGTGAAATTTCGCCCGCTTGTGCAAACCATGAGATAGAGAGAAAACAATGACAACAGACACAACCCTGAATATTCGCCCCTTCCGACCGGAGGACGAAGCCGCTGTAGTAGACCTGTGGCAGCGCTGCGCCCTCGTCACCCCACGGAACGATCCGCACAAGGACATCGCCGCCAAGCTGGCCTTCCAGCCGGACATGTTCTTCGTCGGCGCGCTGGACGGGCAGGTGATCGCCAGTGTGATGGTGGGCTACGAAGGCCATCGCGGCTGGGTCAACTACCTGGCCGTCCACCCTGACCACCAACGGCGCGGCTTCGGGCGGCAGATGATGGCCCACGCCGAAACCGTGCTGCGCGACCTCGGCTGTCCCAAGCTCAACCTGCAAGTGCGCGAGACGAACCTCAGCGTCCGCGGCTTCTACGAAAGCCTGGGATTCACCAGCGATCACGTGATAGGGCTGGGGAAGCGGCTGGCGTGAGATGCAAGAGGCAGGAAGCAGGATGCAAGACGCAGGATGCACGATGCAGGACGCCGACGCGCTGCTGGTTGGGCTGGTAGAATGGTACAGTCCTTCAACGCAGGAACGGCCCGCGGTGGAGTATCTGGTCGGGCAGATGAGCGCACTGGGCTTTCGCGCCTACGTGGACGGCGCGGGCAACGCGGTGGGCGAACTGGGCGATGGGGAGCGCGTGATCCTGCTGCTCGGTCACATTGACACCGTGCCGGGCGTCATCCCGGTGCGGCGCGAGGGGGACTTGCTTTACGGGCGCGGCGCGGTGGATGCAAAAGGCCCGCTGGCGACGTTTGTGGCGGCCGCCGCGCGGGCCGGCGCGCAGCCGGGCAAGCGCATCATCGTCGTGGGCGCAGTCGAGGAGGAAGCCGCAACCTCCAAGGGCGCGCGCTTCCTCCTCGACAAGCTGGCGCCGGAGGCTGTCGTCATCGGCGAGCCGAGCGCCTGGGATCGGCTGACCGTCGCGTACAAGGGCCGCCTGCTCGTGGACTACACGCTGGCCCGCGAGATCGGCCACACTGCCCGGCCCGACGGCAGCGCGTGCGAGGATGCCTGCGCGTTCTGGCAGGCCGCACAAGACTACGCCGCCGCCGCCAACGCCTCGCGCCCGCGCATGTTCGACCAGCTCGCGCCCTCCCTACGGCGGATGCACTCCGAGGACGACGGCTTCGTCGAGACGGCGCGGCTGACCGTCGCCTTCCGCCTGCCGCCGGACTGCGACGCGGACGCCCTGCAAGCCCACCTGCGCGCCGCCGCCGGCGACGCCGACCTGCGCTTTTACGGCCACGAAATCGCCTTCCGCGCCTCCAAAGCCACCTCGCTGGCCCGCGCCTTCCTCAAGGCCATCAGCGAAGAGGGCGGCGAGGCCCAGTTCAAAGTCAAAAGCGGCACCTCCGATATGAACGTCGTCGGCCCGGTGTGGCAGTGCCCCATCCTCGCCTACGGCCCTGGCGACTCCGCGCTCGATCACACGCCCCACGAACACCTCGATCTTGCCGAATACCATCGCGCCATCGCCGTGTTGGCGCGGGTGTTGCAAGATTTGTGACGTCAAACGTCAAACGTCAAATCATGACGTTTGACGTTTGAGGCTTGATACCTCAAAATAGCCACTCTCCAATTTTCAGGTAGAATGAGGGCTGAAAATCCTATTCCACACTGATGAGGGGCTATGACACAAACCTATCGCATTGAAGTTTTCTGGCGCGGCGGCGCGGACGGGCGCGCGGCTGACCTGCTCGGTCAGATCGCCCATCTGGGCCTGAATGCCGTCAAGCAAGTGACCATCAGCAACCTCTACTTCCTGCGCGGCGCGCTGACCACCGACGAAGTCCAGCGCATTGCGGTCGAATTTCTGGTTGACCCCATCGTCGAAGGCTACCGCTGGCGCCCCCTCTCAGTCCCCCCCGTTGGGAGGGAAGCGGGGGGGGAGATCGAAGTCGGTTTTCACCCCGGCGTCACCGACCCGGTCGCCAAACACCTGCTCCACCGGGCGCGGCAGTTGGGCGTCAGCGCATTGGAAGCCGTCGTCACCGGCGCGCGCTATGCCTTCGCGGGCAACGTTCCCCCCGCCGACCTGCGACGCATCGCCGAGGAATTGCTGTGCAATCCTGTGATCCAATCATACACGCTGGGCGAGCTACAGCCGGAATTCGTCCCCGACGCCGCGCCGAGCGATGCCGTAGACATCATCCCGCTCCGCGATCTGGACGCCGACGCGCTGCAACGCCTGAGCGCAGAGCGCGTGCTGTTCCTCTCGCCGGCGGAAATGCAGGCGATTCAGGCGGAATTTCAAACGTTGGGGCGCGATCCCACCGACGTCGAGCTGGAAATCCTGGCTCAAACCTGGTCAGAACACTGCCAGCACAAAACCTTCAAAGCCGAAATTGACTACACCTGCCACGGCGGGATGCCGCGGATAATATTGGACGCAGATTCACGCAGATTTACGCAGATAAAAGAGGAAAAATCTGCGTTCATCGGTGGAAATCTGCGTACTGAAAAAGAAATGATCCCCAGTCTAATCAAGACGTATTTGCGGGCGGTGACGGAGCGGTTGGCCAAGCCGTGGGTGCGGTCGGCGTTTGTGGATAACGCGGGGATTGTGGACTTCGACGACGAGTACGAAGTCTCGTTCAAGGTCGAGACGCACAACCACCCCTCCGCGTTGGAGCCGTTCGGCGGGGCGAACACCGGCGTTGGCGGCGTCATCCGCGACGTGATGGGCGTCTCCGCGCAGCCCATCGCCAACACGGACGTGCTGTGCTTCGGCCCGCTGGATATGGCGGACGCCGACGTGCCCGGCGGCACGCTCCACCCGCGCCGCATCGCACGCGGCGTTGTGGCCGGCATCAAGGACTACGGCAACAAGATGGGCATCCCCACCGTCAACGGCGCGATTCTGTACCACCCGGACTACGTCGCCAACCCGCTGGTCTACTGCGGCTGCGTCGGCATCGCGCCGAAGGGCCGCCACCGCACGACGGCGCATCCTGGCGACCTCTGCGTGGCGCTCGGCGGGCGCACGGGCCGCGACGGACTCCACGGCGCAACGTTCTCCTCCGCCGAACTGACGCACGACACCGGGCAGACTGTCGGCAGCGTCGTCCAGATCGGCGACCCCATCACCGAGAAGGCCGTGCTTGACGCGCTGCTCGTGGCGCGGGACGAGGGCCTCTACACCGCCATCACCGACTGCGGCGCGGGCGGCTTCTCATCCGCCGTCGGCGAGATGGGCAAGGACGTGGGCGTGGATGTGGACTTGCGCGACGTCCCCCTCAAGTACCCCGGCCTGCGCCCGTGGGAAATCTGGCTCAGCGAGGCGCAGGAGCGCATGGTCATCGCCGCGCCGGAATCCGCCCTGCCGCGCCTGCGCGACATCTGCGCGACCTACAACGTCGAAATGACCGTCATCGGCCATTTCACCGGCGACCGCCGCCTGCGCGTCCGCTACGGCGACACCCTCGCCGCCGACCTGCCGATGGAGTTTGTACACGAAGGCTGGCCGAAGTTAACACTGAAGGCAGAATGGCGAGGGGAGCGGAAATCGGAAATCGGAAATCGGAAATCAGCCCTCAGTCCCCAGTCCTCAGTCCTCAGTCCTCAGTCCTCAATCCTCAGCACTCTCCTTTTGCAAATGCTCGCTCACCCCGACGTCGCCTCCAAAGAGACCGTCATCCGCCGCTACGACCACGAGGTGCAGGGGGCGATGGTGGGGAAGCCGCTGGTGGGCGTGAGGAACGACGGCCCGGCTGACGCGGCGGTGCTCAAGCCGCTGATGACGCAGGGGCAGCGCGGGATCGCGTTGGGCGCGGGCATCAATCCGTACTACGGCCTGCGCGATCCCTACGCGATGGCGTGGGCCGTGATTGACGAGGCCGTGCGCAACGTCGTCGCCGTGGGTGCAGACCCCGACCGGATTGCGATTCTCGACAACTTCTGCTGGGGCAGCCCCAGGATACCGGAGCGGCTCGGCGGGCTGGTGCGCGCCGCGCAGGGCTGTCACGACGCGGCGCTGGCCTACGGGACGCCGTTCATCTCCGGCAAGGACAGCCTCTACAACGAATTCGTGGACGCCCATGGCGACAAGCGCGCCATCCCTCCCACCCTGCTGATTTCCGCGTTGGGGATCGTGCCGGACGTGCGCCGCGCCGTGACGAGCGACCTCAAGCGGGTTGGCGACCGGCTGTACCTCATCGGCGCGACACGGGATGAGTTGGGCGGCTCGCTCTATGAGCGGCTGACGGGCGAAACAGGCGGCAACCTCCCCGCGCCCGTGCCGGACGCCCTTTCGACGTTCCGCGCGCTGCACCGGGCAATGCAGGCTGGCCTGGTTGCCGCCGCGCACGACTGCTCCGAGGGCGGGCTGGCCGTCGCCGCTGCCGAGATGTGCATCGGCGGGCGGCTGGGGCTGGAGCTGACGCTGGCGGGAGATGCCGTGACCGCCTTGTTCGCCGAGAGCAGCGCGCGCTTCCTCGTCGAGGTCGCGCCGGAGCACGCGGCGGAGTTCGAGCAAGAGCTTGCCGGGCGTCCGTGTGTGGATATTGGGGTGGTGACGGAAGTGCCGACATTGTACATAACAGACGTTACAGGTGCGGTGTGGGTTGAGAGCGAGATAGCCGCGTTGGTACAGGCGTGGCAAGCAGCAGAAATAATTTGAACCACCCATCCAAATAAAAAGCATTAAAGGTGGATGAAAAATGTCCATTTTCCACAAGAGACTGGCAAGATATCTGCAAATTATCATTGGTGGTATGGTGGTACAGTTTGCTTGACAATCTTGGGCATGGTATGGTGGCGGCTTCAGTCATTTGGAGCAACGATTTATGGTTTAACTTTAGCCGGATACATATACAAAGACCAGGTACAAAAAACTCGCGCGGTTTGTTTAGAATCGATAAGTCTGATTATTATTTGTCTTACCTTAACCTCAATTAGTGTTTGGCTAATAACAGTCTTAACTTGTTCCGGTTTAAACTCTATGGTAGGTTGGCATAGTGAGTGTTGTGCGTTTGCTCCGATGGGCATAATGCTTAATGTAGCATTCTTTGCCGGACTTGACGTAATTCTAATGACCTGGATATGGTCCAAGGCAAAAAAGCAGGTAAATTTCTAAAAAAATCTCCTGGATTATAGACAACTAAGAAAACCTTGAAGCAATGATATGTGTAGAATTGGCTTGTGATCACTCTGATTTTCGCCCAACTTCTACCTCGCAAGTACGTTGGCTGGACTGGGAGCAGGATTTCGCGCTCGCGCAGGCGTACTGGCCGCCACATCTGCCCCTGACGCCGAAAATTTGGGCTGAAATACATGACTTGGGCTACCATTACTGCGCTGTCGTTGTGGATGGGCAAATCGCATCCCTGGCTGCCGAATATCGCTGCTCGGACGACGCCTGGATGGTCGCGGCGGTGAGCACGGCCCCAGCTTTTCAGCGGCGTGGGTATGGCAAAGCCGTCGTGTCCTTCGTGACGCAGGGGATTCTGGACGCCGGGCGCATCGCGTTTTGCCTGACGCGCGAAGACAACCTCCCGATGATCCGCACGGCGGAGAGTATAGGGTTTCACATCACCCGAACTGGGATTAAATTGTAAAGGACTAATGAATGAAAATCGTAGACCTCACTGCCGATAACCCGGTCATCATCCGGCAAGCCGCCGCGTTGCTCGTGGCAGCCTTCAAAGACCACGCACCCAACGCCTGGCCGGATATGGACGCCGCGCTGGCCGAAGTGCATGAGGCGCTGGAGCCGGAAAAGGTCTGCCGCGTGGCCCTCAACGATCAAGAAGAAGTCTTGGGTTGGGTCGGCGCCATCCCCCAATACGCAACCACCGCCTGGGAATTGCATCCCCTGGTGGTGCAGCCAGCGTATCAAGGGCAGGGCATCGGGCGCGCGCTGGTGACCGATCTGGAAGAGCAAGTGCGGGCGCGGGGCGGATTAACGCTCTACCTGGGGACGGATGACGAAGACTTCAGAACCTCGTTGAGTCAGGTGGACCTGTACGAAAACCCCTGGGAACACATCGCCAACATTCGCAACCTCAACCGCCATCCCTACGAATTCTACCAAAAGCTAGGCTACACCATCGTCGGCGTCCTTCCCGATGCCAACGGCTGGAACAAGCCGGATATTTGGATGGCGAAGCGGGTGGGCGAAAAATAAAACGTAAGACGTAAAACGTAAATTCATTACGTTTCACGTTTTACGTTTTACGCACAAAGGAGCGTAAAACGTGACTGTAAAACCAATAGTTCTGATCCTTCAAGCCACCGGCACGAACCGCGACCCGGACGCCGCGGCGGCGATTGAATTGGCGGGCGGCGTCCCCACAACTCTGCATATTAATGAATTGCACGCCCACCCCGCGCGCCTGCACGAGTTCCAGATGCTCGTGCTGCCGGGCGGCTTCTCCTACGGCGACGCGCTCGGCGCGGGGCGGCTGTTGGCGGCGGATATGCGCTGGCTCTTCCAGGAGGAGCTGGCGCGCTTTGTGGAGGCGAGCAAGCCAGTGATCGGCATCTGCAACGGCTTCCAGGCGCTCGTCAAGAGCGGGTGGCTGCCGGGACCGCCAGGAGAGGCGCGGGCGACGCTCACGCGCAACGCCTCCAATCGCTTTGAGTGTCGGTGGGTGTGGTTGGACCCGCATCCCGAAAGCGTGTGCGTCTTCACACGCGGCCTGACCGAACGGATTTACTGCCCGGTGGCGCACGGCGAAGGCCGCTTTGTCCCCCGCGATGACGCGGCGCTGGCGGATTTGCGCGCCCACGGACAGATTGCCGTCACGTACACCACCAGCGACGGCAGCGTGCCGGAGTATCCCGCCAACCCCAACGGTTCCACCGCCGACATCGCCGGGGTGTGCAACGTGCAGGGCACCGTCTTCGGCTTGATGCCCCACCCCGAAGACCACATCTTCCCGGAGCAGCATCCCCGCTATGCGCGTGGGGAGCAAGGGAATCTAGGATTATCCTTATTTAGTCATGGGTTGCAGTATGCAGCTCAAATCTAGGCAAAAAATCTTCGCAAAGGAATTTCTATGCAGAGCGCTTCTAAAATCCAATTGTCACATTCGCAAATTCAATCGCTGGTCAGTCATCACTTTGGGGATGAGACCCAAGTGCAAACGATCCAGGAATTGACCGAGGGTTACTTCGCCACCGCCTATCGCCTGGATCTGGCGGACGGGCGTTCCTGGGTGCTAAAAGTATCGCCGCCGCCGCATGTGCGCGTGCTGCGCTATGAGTACGACATCATGGCCGCCGAGGTCGCCGCGATGCGCCTGGTGCGCGCGCGCACTGCGGCGCCGGTAGCGGAGATTTACTGCTACGACGCCTCGCGCACACTGCTGGATAACGAATTCTTCATCATGGCGCGCCTGCCGGGTCAACCGCTGCACAAAGTCCGCCAGGAGTTGGCGCCTGACGTGCAGCAGCGCCTCAACCGGCAGATCGGCGCGTACTTGCGAGAGATCAACAGCATCGAAGGCACAGCCTTTGGCTACGGCTCCGAAAACACGCCGCGCTTCGCTCAATGGCGCGACGCCTTCGACGCCATGCTCCAGACGGTGCTGCAAGATGGTGAAGATATGGCCGTCGAACTGCCGCTCGCGTATGCCGACATTCACGATCTGGCCCGCCGCCACTACGCCGCGCTGGATGAAGTCACGACGCCGCGCCTCGTTCATTGGGATTTGTGGGATGGCAATATCTTCTTCGACGTGGAGACGCAGACCATCACCGGCATCATTGACCACGAGCGCGCGCTGTGGGGCGATCCGCTGATGGAGGTCAACTTCACCGGGTACGATCCCCAGAGCGACTTTGCCGCCGGTTACGGGACGCCGGTCTTGGATACGCCGCCGCAGCGCACCCGGCGCGCGCTGTACAGCCTCTACCTCTTCCTGATTATGGTCATCGAGTGTTATTACCGAAAGTATCCGACCAACGGTCAAGAGCTATGGGCGCGCGAGCAGTTGGCAAAGACGATCAACGACCTGAACAACGGCACGCATCCGCATGTCGCTATGTTCAGCGTGCCATAAACTCGCAAACGTACCCTATTGACATCGGCTTCAATATCGCGTAAAATCTGGACAGACTAGACAGGAGGTGCTGATATGACCATCCATACCTGGCAATTACAAGAAGCAAAGAACAAGTTCAGTGAAGTTGTGAACAATGCCTTGAGCGCCGGGCCACAATTAATCACCAAACACGGCGTAGAAGCTGTTGTCTTGGTCTCTTATGAGGAATACAAACGTTTGACGGTGGCGCAAAAGAGTCTATCAGCCTTCTTCCACGATTCACCGTTAGCAGAAGTAGAGCTGGACTTGCACCGCGATGCTAGCGAAGCGCGGCAGGAGCCGGGTCTATGAACTACTTGCTGGATACGTGCGTGATTTCTGAATTGGTTGCCAAACAGCCCAATTCCCAGGTCATTGCCTGGATTGATAGTGTTGAAGAAGTAAGACTACACTTGAGCGTTATTACTCTGGGCGAAATCCGCAAAGGTATTGAAAAATTGCCGGATTCGGAGCGGAAAACACGTTTAGAAATATGGCTCAATGAGGAACTGCCCCGGCGTTTTGCCGACAGAATCATCCTTATAGACACGGCGGTAATGCTCCAATGGGGACAATTCGCCGGATCGCTTGAGAAAGCAGGTAAACCGGTATCGGCTATGGACAGTTTGATTGCAGCGATTGCGCTATACCACCACTTAATCCTGGTGACGCGCAATGAGGCCGACTTTGAGAACACCGGGGTAAAAATCTTCAATCCCTGGAAGTAACCATCCATCCTGTTCACATCCGAACTTTTGGAGGTAAAATGCTTAACATTGAATCTTACATCCCACTCGCTCTGAAATCCGTGGATGTCGCCTGGCCCTACGCCCACACGCGCGGCAAAGTGCGCGACTCCTTCACGCTGCCCGACCAGCGCCGCCTGTTCGTGACGACGGATCGTCTCTCGGCTTTCGACCGCATCCTCACCGCCGTGCCGTTCAAGGGGCAGGTGCTCAATCAACTGAGCGCGTTCTGGTTCGAGCAAACCCGCGACATTGTCGCCAACCACGTGCTCGACGTGCCCGATGCCAACGTGCTGCTGGCGGCGGAGTGCGAGCCGTTCCCCATCGAGGTCATCGTGCGCGGCTACATCAGCGGCGTGACCAAGACGGCGCTGTGGTATCGCTACAGCCTGGGCGAGCGCAGCATCTACGGCTACGACTTCCCCGACGGCTTGCAGAAGAACGATGCGCTGCCCGCACCCATCATCACGCCGACGACGAAGGGGGAAACCGACGAGCGCATCACCTGCGCGGAGGTGGTGGAGCGCGGCCTGCTCGACGCGGCGACGTGGGAACAGGTGCAGGCGGCGGCGCTGGCGATCTTCACGCGCGGGCAGGAGATCGCGCAACGGGGCGGCCTGATTCTGGTGGACACGAAATACGAGTTCGGGCGCGCGCCGGATGGCCGGGTGGTGATCATTGACGAAGTCTACACGCCCGACAGCAGCCGTTTCTGGGTGGCCGACACCTACGAAGCGCGGCGCGCCGCCGGGGAGGAGCCGGACAACTTCGACAAGGAATTTCTGCGCCTGTGGTACACCGAGCGCGGCTATCGCGGCGACGGCGAGCCGCCCGCCGCCACGGATGAATTGATCGCGCAGGTCAGCCGACGTTACATTGCGTGCTACGAAAAGCTCACCGGGAAGGGGTTTGAACCGGGAGAGTATCCGGCAGAAGAACGGATCAGCAAAACCCTCCAGTCATTTTGCAGCCATGCATAACGCCATTAAACGGAACCCTTTGACTATCCGCCCCCACGACTGACGACTATCAGACTGTGTTTGCAGGAGGTAGCGCAATGAATCCATACATTGGCAAGACGCTGGGCAGTTATCAGATTATCGAGCAGATCGGCCAGGGAGGGATGGCGACGGTCTTCAAGGCGTACCAACCCTCGATGGATCGCTACGTGGCCGTGAAGATTCTGCCGAGCCACTTCACGCAGGACAAAACCTTTGTGGCTCGGTTCACCCAGGAAGCGCGGGTGCTGGCGAAACTTGAGCATCCGCACATTCTGCCGGTTTACGACTATGGCGAACAGGAGGGCATCACCTACCTGGTGATGCGCTACGTCGAGGCCGGAACGCTGCACGACCTGATCGCGCAGCGGGGCAGCCTGAGCCTGCGCGAGATTGCGCGCATTGTGGGACAGGTGGGACGCGCCCTCGGTTACGCTCACGATCAGGGCGTCATCCACCGCGACATCAAACCGAACAACGTGCTCATTGACCCACAGGGCAACGCCTTCCTCACCGACTTTGGCATCGCCAAGATCGTCGCCGGGACGGCAAACTATACCGGAACCGGCGCTGTCGTCGGGACGCCGGCCTATATGGCCCCTGAACAGGGATTAGGTAAGCCCCTCGATGCGCGCTGCGACATCTACGCACTGGGGATCATGCTTTATGAGATGGTGACGGGTCAAGTACCCTTCAATGCCGAGACGCCGCTGGCGGTGATGATGAAACACGTCTACGATCCCCTGCCGCTGCCGCGCTCCTTCCGCCCGGACGTGCCGGAAGTGATCGAGCGCGTCATCCTCAAAGCGCTGGCGAAATCGCCCGACGATCGCTTCCAGACGGCGGCGCAAATGGTGGAGACGCTGGAGCGCGCCGTGGAGGGTCTGCCCACCGCCGTGAGCCTGCCGGCGATCCCCGGCGGCCCCACGGCGATTTTTGCCACGCCCGTGCCGCCTCCGCCCGTCAGTCAGGCGAGCACCGCGCCGATGCCTGCGCCGTCCCCTACCCCCGAGCCGCTGCCAATGCCTGATAGCCAGGCGCTTACCGCGCCAATGCCTGCGCCGTCCGCCGCGCCCGAAGTCCCCGTCGCGCCGACGCTCCCACGCAAGCGGCCCTTTCCGTGGCTGTACGTCGGGGGTGGGCTGATCGGCTTGATTCTCCTGGGGGCGGCCGTGTTGATATGGGGCATACTCCCATCTCACAAAGACGAAGAAACTGAACAGGAAACGCCAGCCACCCACCTGGCCGACGCCACAGCAGCCCCGGCCCTGTTCAGCACCGACCTGACATTGGACAACCGGAACGCGGCGTGTAGCGTCGAAGCAGGATCTTGGGATGATTGCAGCGGGGGTTGCGGCGGCATCCCGTATGACGAGGATTTCCTCTACGCCGAGCCGGGCTGTGACGATTGCCAGGTGAGCTGCAACTTTCTCATCGCCACGGGCGGCCTGTACGATGTTTGGGCTTGGTGGCCGCGCGGCGAGGATCGCGCCACCGACACGCCGTTTACGCTGGTGTACGGAGACCACGAAACGACCGTCGCTGTGAACCAGCGCGATCAAGGCAACACCTGGTATCCACTGGCGACGGTGGCGCTGGCAGCCGATTCCAAATTCAGCGTGATCGTCAAAAGCGCCGCCACCGGCTATGCCAACTTCGACGCCGTGCAACTGACCCCGGCGGCCGGCTGGCGTACCTACCAGAACCAGAACCTCCTCCACGCAGTAGCCACCCGGGGCGACGAAGTCTGGGGTGGCGGGCCGAGCGGCCTGGTGCGGTGGGACCCGGAACAGCAAGTCTACACGCAGTTCACCACCGCGGACGGCTTGCCCGATAACCACATCAACGCGCTGGTGGTGGACGAAGACGACCGGCTGTGGGCCGCAACCAATGCGGGCATGGCAATTTTCGATGGCAAGCGCTGGTTGGCCCTCGACGAAAGCGCCGGCGTCACCCCCACGCTAACGACCGCGCTTTTCAAGGATACGGCGGGGCAGATCTGGGCGGGAATGTCGGTCTACTATGAACCCTCGGTGGCCTATTACGATGGCGCCGAATGGCACGCCGCGCCCGAACTCCCTGAATCCGCCAGCTTCGCCCTCCCGCAAAGCGTGGTTTACGACGAAGATGCGGGGCTTTTCGTCGCCCTGGACAATCAAGGCTTGGCCCACTTCGACGGAAAAACGTGGCGCCATTATACCGAGGAGAATGGACTGCCGGATAACGACATCACCGGATTGCAGCTCGCCGATGACGCCGAAACGCTGTACCTCACCTTCTGGAGAGGCGCCGCCCGGATGGACGTGGATAGCGGCGCCCTCACCCCGCTGCCCCAACTGGAGGGCGTCACCCTCCACACTGTTTACAGAACGCCGGACGACCGGCTGTGGTTTGGCGGCGACCAGACGATCATCGTGCATGATTCCGACGATGATAGCTGGGCGTTCTTCACAACCGAGGCGTATCCCGAATTGGTCTGGCCCGTGTACGGCATTGCCGAAGCGGATGGCCTCATGTGGTTCGCCACCGAGGGCGGCGGGCTGCTGAGCTACGCCGGCGAAAACTTCGAGACGTGGACGCTGCCGGCGACGCTGCGCGACAACACCGTGCCCGCCATCGTCCAGGATAACGCCGGGGCGCTGTGGTTCGCGCACGACGGCGCCGGCCTGACCCGCCACATCCCTGAACAAGGCGTGTGGCAGGCGTTTGATGAAGCCGACGGCGCGTTCGACTATCCCGGCTTTCCTGGCGTGAATAGCGCGGGAGAGGTGTGGCTCGGCGGCGGATACGGGCAGTTACGCTGGTATGATGGCAGCGGGTGGCGCGTGATGGAGCCGGATGCGTTGGGCGAGTTGACCATCTATGGCGTCACCTTTGGCCCGAGCGGCGTGATGTGGGTCTGGGGCTACGAGAAGCTAGTGCGCTACGACCCGCGCGCCGATACCTGGACGACCTTTACCGCCGCTGATCACCCCCTGCTGGCCCAACTCAACGCGATCTACGCCGCCCCAGATGCCACGTTGTGGGCTGCCGGCAGCGAGGGCATGGCCCTCTATGATGGGAACAGTTGGACAACGGCCACGCCCAGCAAAGACGGGGCGGAAGTCAACGGGGTGAGCGGGACGCCCGACGGCAGCGTGTGGGCGACCAGCGACGGCGACCTCTATCGGTGGACCGGCAGCGATTGGGAACTCCATGACTGGGGCGAAGGGTGGGTATCGGGCGTGCGCGGCGCGGCCGACGGGACCGTGTGGGTCTGGAGCGACACGCTAGGCCACTTCAATCCGGCGGATGGGACGTGGCAAACCTTCACCGCCGCCGACGGGCTTATCTCCGGCAACATTTTGGATGTCTGGGTCACATCGGAAGGCATCGTCTGGGTAGGCACAGACCACGGAGTCAGCCGGTATGTGCCATAGAAACGTGTTTCGTAGTGCGTATTCCGTTACGGATTACGAAGTACACACTACGCTCAACCAAAGGCCCTGCAATGACAATTAACTACCTCACCGGCAGCACGGAACTATTGGACGCCGTCGGCTCACTGTGGGAAAAGCTCAACGCCCAGCACGCCGCCCACTCTCCGCACTTTGCGGAGGACTACGCCGCGCGCGCTTACACTGAGCGCAAAGCCTACTTTCTGGACAAGGCTCAATCCGGCTTGCTGCGCGTAGAGCTGGCGCAAGACACCGCTACCGGCCAAACCGTTGGCTATTGCGTCAGTCTCGTGACTGAGGAAGCCGGCGCGATCGAATCCATTTTCATCGAAGCCGACTATCGCGGGCAAGGCATTGGCGATACCTTCATGCGGCACGCATTGGATTGGATGAATGCCCACAACATCCCGATGAAGCGCGTAGTGGTGGCGGTGGGCAATGAGCAGGCGTTCGGATTTTACGAGCGATATGGGTTTCGACCACGTCACACCGTTTTGCAACAGCAGTAGGAGAAAAATATGCTTGCCATTTTGATTTTAGGTTCCCCCGCCGACCGCGATTTCGCGGCCAAAATTATTGCCGCCCTGGACGGGTTCGGCATCCCCCACGTCACGCGCATTGCATCGGCGCACAAAGTCCCGCGCTATCTGCTGGACTTGCTGGCGGAGTATGAAGCCGACCCGCAGCCTAAAGTCTACATCACGGTGGCGGGTCGCAGCAACGCGCTGAGCGGCATGGTGGACGCTGCCGTCGCCGCGCCCGTCGTCGCCTGCCCGCCCTACTCGGAGAAGTTCGGCGGCGCGGATTTATACTCGTCGCTGCGGACGCCATCGGGCGTCGCGCCGGCCGTGGTGCTGGAGCCGGACAACGCGGCCTTGCTGGCGGCCAAAACCCTCGCCGTCGGCGACATGGCGCTGCGCGAGAAAGTGCTGGCATATCAGGAGCAGCAGCGTCAACGGTTGTATGCGGCGGATAAGGCATAGGGCAATGATCGCATTACGAGGCGCCAAAATCATCCTCCGCACGTTGGAGCGCGAGCACTGCCGCGAATTGTGGGAAGCCTACGAGCCAACCGTCCCGCTCCCCACCGAGCTGCTGAATCCCGGCCTCTCCGTCGAGGGGGCGGACAAGTGGTTTGAAGACATGCAGGCCAAACAAGGCAAGGAGCATGTCTACCTCGGCATCTTCACGATCGAGGGCCGCCCGATAGGGGGTGTGCAACTTGCCAACCTGGATTGGCGGCAGCGCACGGCCACGCTGGGCGTCGGCATTGACCGGGCGGCAGACCGAGGGCAGGGCTACGGCCTGGACGCAACGCTGACGCTGCTGCGCTACGGCTTCGCGCACCTCGATCTCTATCGCGTGAGTGCGACCACGGCCGAGTACAACCTCGCCATGCAGAAAATCTTGGAAAAGTGTCACTTTGTCCAGGAAGGCCGGGAACGCCAGGCAACCTACTGCGGCGGGCGCCGTTGGGATCGGTTGCTGTACGGTCTGCTGCGCGACGAATTCCAAACCACCGACGAAAGCGCCCCCAACGGATCCGGTAGTCTTTAACCAACTCCGTTGAATCCGTTAAATCCGTTGAGATTATTTTAGGGGAACTTATTATGCTAGAAACCAAACTCAAAGAAGCCTGCGGCATCTGCGGCCTCTACGCCCCCGGCGTGGACGTGGCCCGGATGACGTTCTTTGCGCTGTACGCCCTGCAACATCGCGGGCAGGAAAGCGCGGGGATTTGCACCAGCGAGCGCGGCCTGGCCCGCATCCACAAGGGGATGGGCCTCGTTTCGCAGGTCTTCAACGAAGACAACCTGCGCCTGCTGCGCGGCGACCTCGCCATCGGCCACACGCGCTACTCGACCACCGGCGGCGTCAAATTGCTGAATGCGCAGCCCTACCTCATCGAAACGGCGCTCGGCCCGCTGGCGATTGCCCACAACGGCAACCTCACCAACACCTCCGCGCTGCGCCACGACTTGTTGCAACGCGGCGTCGGCCTCACCTCCTCGTCGGACAGCGAAGTCATCACGCAGATGCTCGCGGGGGCGGCCGGCGACACCTGGGACGCGCGCATCGCCGACTTCATGCAGCGCGCGCAGGGCGCCTACGCCCTCACCATCCTCACCCGCGACGCGGTCTACGCCGTGCGCGACCGCTGGGGCTTCCGCCCACTCTCCCTGGGCCGGCTCGGCGACAACGGCTGGATTGTCGCGTCGGAATCGTGCGCCTTCGGCACCATCGGCGCGACATTTGAGCGCGAGCTGCGGCCCGGCGAAATCGTGCGCCTGAACGCAGACGGCGTCGCCGCGTGGCAAACGCCCGCCGCCGACCACGCCTCCCTCTGCATCTTCGAGTACGTCTACTTCGCCCGCCCCGATTCCGTGATGGAAGGGCGCTCCATCCACAATGTGCGCCGCAAGATGGGCCGCCAGCTTGCTCGCGAGCATCCCGCCGAGGCCGACATCGTCATCGGCGTGCCGGACTCGGCCACGGCGCACGCCATCGGCTACGCCTACGAATCCGGCATCCCCTTTGGCGAGGCGCTCATCAAAAACCGCTACATCGGGCGGACGTTCATCCAGCCGGATCAGCGGATGCGCGATTTGGGCGTCGCCATCAAATACAACCCGCTGCCCGATCTGAAGGGCGAGCGCGTGGTGCTGGTGGACGATTCCATCGTGCGCGGCACCACCAGCGGCCCCATCGTCGCTTTGCTGCGGCAGGCCGGCGCGAAGGAAGTCCACATGCGCGTCGCCTCGCCGCCGATCCGCTATCCCTGCTTCATGGGCGTGGACATGGCGCGGCAGGAGAGCCTCATCGCCGCCAATATGAGCATCGAAGAAATCGCCGCCCACATCGGCGTGGACAGCCTGGGCTACCTGTCCATTGAAGGTCTACGCAGCGTCGTCCCCTTTGACGGGACGGCGCATTGCCAGGCCTGCTTCAACGGCGACTATCCGGTGGTGGTGGATGAGTCGTTTAAGAAGGGAATGTTTGAATAAAGGGTAGACGGTAGACGGGAGACGGTAGACAGGGCCGTCTACCGTCTACTTGAAAAGGAGAGGATTATGCGAATTCTAGTCATCGGTTCGGGGGGACGTGAGCACGCGCTGGCATGGGAACTGGCGCAATCGCCGCAGGTAACGGACGTGTTCGTCGCGCCGGGCAACGGCGGAACGGTGGGCGGGAAGCTAATTCCGGTCGCCATTGCGGCGGACGATAGCTTCGCGCTGATCGAATTTGCGCAGAAACACGCGGTTGACCTGGCCGTTGTCGGGCCGGAAGCGCCGCTGGTGGCGGGCCTCGTGGATGCGTTCCAGGTCGCCGGTGTGCCGGCCTTCGGGCCGTCGGCGGCGGCCGCGCAGTTGGAAGGCTCCAAGGTCTTCGCCAAACAGTTGATGGTGGAGGAAGGCATCCCCACCGCGCCGGGCGCCGCGTTCACGAATTACGAGGCAGCGCTGGCGTACCTGCGGCAACTCGACGGCCCGGTCGTCGTCAAAGCTGACGGGCTGGCCGCGGGCAAGGGCGTCCTCGTGTGCGACACCCGCGCCGAGGCCGAAGCTGCGCTCCGCCAGATTATGGTGGAGCGCGCGTTTGGCGCAGCCGGCGATCAAGTGCTCATCGAGACGCGGCTGGACGGCGAAGAAGCCTCCCTGCTGGCGTTCTGCGATGGGACGACGGTGGTGCCGATGCTGCCCGCCCGCGACTACAAGCGCGCGCTCGATGGCGACGCCGGCCTCAACACCGGCGGGATGGGCGGCTACTGCCCCTCGCCGCACCTCACGCCGGAGATGGTGGACGAGGCCACCCGGCGCGTGCTGCAACCTGTGGTGGATGGAATGCGGCGGCGCGGAACGCCCTACGTCGGCGTGCTTTACGCCGGGTTGATGCTCACCGCGCAAGGTCCGCGCGTCCTCGAATTCAACTGCCGCTTCGGCGACCCTGAGACGCAACTGCTGATGCCCCTGCTCGACACCGATCTGGTGGACATCATGCTCGCCTGCATCGCAGGCCGCTTGCGCGAAACGTCCATCGCCTGGAAGCCCCTTACCAGCGTTGGCGTCGTGCTGGCCTCCGGCGGCTACCCTGATGACTACGCGAAGGGGAAGCGGATTGGCGAGAAAGCGAGTGAGCGAGAAAGCGGATCGGCGGATCAGCGGATCAGCGATTCTCCCCCTCTCCCCCTCTCCCCCTCCC
>DAOUGD010000127.1:0-8082 GCA_034429475.1 Anaerolineae bacterium | reverse complement strand
AGTTGTCGCAAAAACAAGCCGCTCGTTTGGTGGTCAAACATTTGGTCAAACGCTCCCGCTCTACTCGCTGTCGCCTGAAAGCCCAACGCAGCCAGCGAACTCAAACCTAATCTAACATTGTCGAGGTAGTTTCTTCAAGTGTGTTCTCTGTCAAAACCTGATGCAGACGAACGTTTGTATACCTCGAATCGGGAACTGGGTTAATAAAACTCGACAACACATACTCGCCGTTTTGGCTCCATTCATAATCGCCATCAAAACCGCCATAGTAATTGGTGTCAGGAACAGGTTGTGTCTCTCCGGTAAGGACGTCCATCACCGCAGTGTAACCGCCTTCATAGCAACCGACTCCAATCATCAACCACCGTCCGTTGGGGGACCAGTTTTCAACATTCCAGATGCCGCACCATCCTCCCTTGCGTATGTAAGGATGTTCGGCCAGCAAGCGTGCCGGACCTTTAGCGGTATCTGCCAGCCACACGCCGCGCCCGTCGGAAAAAGCGAGGGTTTTGCCATCGGGGGAAAGCGCAAAACCACTGCATTCTATCTTGAGGAAATTTGCTTCATCTGAGCGTATGGCGCAATATCCCAGTTCCACTTCCAGATTGAAGTTTTGCACATCCAGGGACATAAACATACCCTGTCCCATCTCGTCCGATTTTGGCGCGGCAATGGTTTGCGTTAGTCCTGGCGCTTTGCCGCCGGTTGTGGGCAACCGCCCTGGCGCGAAGTAGACGACGTAGCGACCATCCGCCGTTATGTCGAAGTTAAATCCGGTCGGCTCAACCCTTGTGCTTATGGGCAGGGTGATGGCAGTAGGTTGGGTTAAATCGTGGTACACCAGACTGGCAGGGGATTCCAAGGAATCAAAAAACACGTAAACCAGATGCTGGCCATCCGGCGTCACCCGGTATTCGGTCACGCCGAACGACGGAAATCCCCGTGTTGGACTGGAGAGCTTCCTGTGATTTCCGCTCTTCTGCTCCGGCGCGGCCACGATGAGGTCAAGCGCGCCGCCGGTCTGCGACCACCGCCACAGGCTACCCTCGCGGATGAAGTAGAGATCGGCGGGCAGGGCGGGGAGCGGCCGAGTTACTGGAATGGCCTCAGTCGGGAAGGTGGGAACCGGCAGGGGGATGGGCGTCAAGGTAGGTGTGGGAGGGATGAAAGTAGGCAACGAAACAGGAGTATAAGTAGGTGTGGAATGGATAGCGGTAGGTGGTGGCGAGACAGGGGTGGACAAAGGGCTTGTAGGGGAAGTGAACTTATCGCGCTCGACAATCCCTATTGTGCAGGCAGTCAAGCATAGACAAAGTAGTAAGATTGGGCAAATTGTGCGCATTGTAAATTCCTCTTGATAAGGGGATACCAGTTAGTATTGCGACACTGTTCTGTATGCATATCGAATGGATATGTCGCGACCATCGTAAGCGTTAAAGCCGATATGGGGCTGCTGAAAGGAATCCAAAGCCAGAGAGACGTTGGGGGATTCGCCGACGTTGGTAGCGACTGTTTCGATTGACCATGCGCCGCCGGTCCAATGAGCGTATTTCACGGCGCCGTTTTCTGTATCGTCACTGTAGGCGATATGGGGATTTCCCAAAGCATCCACAGCAATGGCTGTGCAGCCATTCTCACCGTCTACCTCACTATCTACGATTTGAATTGTCCAGTGTTGACCATCCCAGGCTGCATAGCTGAGGCCGCCGTCGCCTTCGTAATAACTGAGATGCGGGTATCCATGAGTGTCCAGGGCCAGTGCGTGTCCCCAGCCTGCTCCCTCCGTGTCGTCTACTGTCCATTTGCGCCATTCCTGCCCTGTCCAATATGTATAAACCAGGCCCGATTGACTTCGATAGCTGAGATGGGGATTTCCCTCCTGATCCAGCTTAAGAGAAGGGAGGTAATCTTCCGTACCATGGGCAAGGGTTTGTGTCACCCAGGTATTGGCTTCTCGGTAGGCATACTCCAATTGCACCTGTCCGGCCACGTTTCCTGATTCATAGCCAATATGCAGTATGCCGTTAACATCTACCTGTAAGGCAACATGCGAGATGAGGTCCGGCAAATCGGCAATCACCCACCCACCGCCGGCCCATTCTGCGTACTTAGGGGCGCAGTAAAACTCGCTGCAGGCGCTAAAACTGATGATGGGAGCGTCGTTGCTATCCAGAGTCAACGAAACTTCCCCACCCAAATCCATCGCAGCGACACTCTCTTTCTTCCAAGCCTTACCATCCCAGCGGGTATGCAAGAGATTGTGTTGTTGGTTGGGTGTCCGAGCTTCGTAGGCAAATTGAGGATAACCCTCTCTATTCAAGGCCATGGCGACAGCAAATCCTCCTTTGCCGTCCACCGTCGTTATGTGCCAGCTTGGAAGAGGAGTAGGAGTGGCCGATGGAGAAGGGGCTGGCGTCAAGCTGTTCACATTGACAATGCCAACCGTGCAGGCCGACAGTAGGATGCCGCACAAGACTACGGAAAAATATCGCCGCATCATTGAAATACTCCCCGTCCATACATCAAGGTAATCTTTTGCCCGTCATACCTATCATACGTAACGTGAAGTCGGTTCTGAGCATCTACAGCGATGGAAAGTTCCGAATATTCGCCCACTTTGGTGGCAAGCGTTTCAACCACCCATTGATCTGCCGAACGGTAAGCATACTTAACCGCGCCCTGGTCAAAATACACAAGATGTGGACGGCCCTCTGTATCCAAAGCTATTGCAACATATTGCGTCGTCCAGTTTCCCGACACTTCTTGAACTGTGCCTACCGTTTCCACAATCCAGTTCGAGCCAGACCAGAGGGCGTACTTCAAACGGCGTTCATCCCAGTCATAATAGCTGATGTGGACATACCCATTGGTTCCCAGCGCTAACGCACTGTTTTGGCCGATTTGATAACTCTGCGCCGTTTCATCCACAATGTCATCATCTATCACATCTACGATCCAGGTACTTCCATCCCAACGCGCATATTGAAGGTTTCCGCTTATGTCGTAAGTGGTAAAAGGAGCGTCAGACAACTCGTATTCGTTGTAAGTGATGTGTGGAAATTCAGAAGCATCCAGTTTGAGAGTCGGGGTGCGGTAAGAATCGGCCTCATTTACTATCGTGGTAGTGATCCAGGTTCCTTCCGACCGGTGCGCATAACGCAAAGTCATCTGCCCCACCATGTTGCCATCAACGTAACTCAAATGGGGACTTCCGCCAGAATCAACGGCCAATGCGCCATGCCCACTCATCTCTTCGGTGATTGCCCACCCCTCGTTGGCCCACTCCGCATACTTGGGGGTGCAATCATAGGGGTTGCAGACGCTATAACTGATGTGTGGCACATCGTCGTTGCTCAATGCCAGCGCCACGCCTGCTCCCAGAGCTGTATCGCCGATGTCTTCAATCATCCATTGACTCCCCGTTAGACGCGCGTATCGCAGCACATTGTTCCCAGTCGAGCTATGGGCGTCGTAAACAATATGCGGCGCGCCGACACTGTCCAACGCCATCATGCTTGAAAGCCCAATTTCGTCGTCTACTGCGGTATACATACAATCCACGGGGGCAAAATTCCATTGGACGGTTCGTGCCATCGGGAAATGGGCAGTCAACGGCAAGAATATGAAATGCTCATACTCCGGCGCCCGCGAAACAGGAGGGGGCGCAGTTGTTACATCATCGAAGTAGACGACGAACGAATTCATCTGCCGATCCGTTATGGCAGAGGTCAAAGCATCCCCTGCCCCCACCAGCGCGGCGACCAATACGACCAACACCAATGCACCTATCCTTACGCTCTTCATCATCGTATCCTCCAGATTTTGCCGAAATAGTTTCATCCTTACGATACGTGATGGTATTCACCCCCCGTTCACGACAAGGTTACCACAAGGTTACTTTTCTGGATGTGACGTATCTTCAACGCGAGGTAGGGACAGGGTGAAGGTTGTTCCCACCCCAACCTCACTCTCTACGGCAATCTGCCCTCCGTGTTTGGTTACGATATGCTGCACAATGGCCAGACCCAAACCACTGCCCTCTACGTAGCGACCGTCATGGCGCTCAACCCGATACAGTTTCTCAAAAATGTGCGGCAAGTCTTGCGGTGGAATGCCTTCGCCCGTATCTGTGACTTTGAGAACGATATGGCTTGCATCGGCGCTGAGATGGACGGTGACTCTGCCCCCTTCGTGGTTATACTTAATGCCGTTATCGAGCAAATTGATCAAGACCTGCTTCAATCTGGCGCGGTCGGCCATCAAGCGGGGTATCGGGCGCTCGCACTGAAAGTCTATCGCAATGGCGCGCGTCTCGGCCAGGTCAGAAAGTTGCAGGATAGCGTCTTCCGCCATCGCTTCCAGATTGACCAGACGGCGTTCGATGTCGAAATCGGGCATTTCCAGGCGCGAGAGCAACAGTAGATTATCCACCAATTGGGTCAAGCGGGCAGCTTCCTGAGCTACGATCCGCTGCGAGGTTTGGCGCGCCTCATCGTCGGCCATGCGATCACTCAGAGCAGCAACGTGTCCTTGAATGACCGTGAGGGGCGTCTTCAATTCATGAGAAACATTGCGGATAAAGTTCTGGTAGAAACTTTCTTGTTGTTTCCGTGCTGTGAGATCCTCTAAAATCAGCAATGTATGCCGGGCATCCATGGATGCACTGCGGGCTTGCAGCGTAAGTCCTGTGGGTGCATCAAGGGCACAAACGCGATAGCCACCGGTTTGAGTTTCGTGAATCAGCCTGACCAGGGTATCCGACAACGTCGTCGGAAAGGGTCCGCCCCATAGATGTTCGACCTCTGCATTTGCGGAGATCACCGTTGGCAGGCTTTTGACCTGCGTTTGGACAACGACAGCGCCGTAAGGCAGCAGTTCCAACCATTTGCTTGTCAGCGCGAGGGAGGGCCTATGGTTTCGTCGCCCAAACCACCATCCCACCCCGCCGGCCACACCCACGACAAGCAGCGCGATCAGAATAAAGTCCACCAGCCCGAAGTAGATGACGAGGTCGCTCACCGGCGGTAATCCTCAAACTTGTACCCTACACCCCGCACGTTCAGAATGTAACGGGGCAAAGCAGGGGCGGGTTCCAGCTTTTGACGCAAAGCCCAGATATGTTTCTCGACGGTTTTGGTCTCAACCACCTCGGCGTAATCGAAGATTTGTTCCAGCAGCGTCATCTTGCCGATAGCGCGCCCGGCGTTATAGACCAGGTATTGCAGCAAATCAAATTCTTTGGGCGTTAGATGGACTTCCTGCCAGTCTTCTTGGGCGCGCAACCAGACCTGGCGGCGGCGCGCGTCAATCCGCAGATAAGTGTCAATTTCCAGAATTTGTGGCGGCAGGCGCGCTTTGATCCGGGCCAAAAGTTCACGAATGTCGAAAGGTTTGGTTACATAATCGTTGGCGCCAAAGGCAAACCCAATTTCTAAATCCACGACCGTATCGCGCACGGTGAGGAAAATAATGGGGGTTTCATTGCCGCTCTTGCGGAGCTGGCGACATACATCCAGACCATTCGGCGGGGGCATTTCGATGTCGAGGACGATCAGATCAGGAGCGAGGATTTCAATTTGATAGAGTGCCTCGTCTCCATCTTGTGCAGTTACGACATGATACCCTTCGCGCTCCAAAGCTGGTTGCACAAAGGAAAGGACATTGGGATTGTCATCCACGACGAGAATTTTAGTATCCATTACGACGGTCCAGCATCGAGGCTCATTGAAGTTCCTCCGCCTGCTTTTCCTTCTCCAACCGCTCAAAATACTCCCGAATCTGCGTCGCCAGCACCTTAGAAATGCCTTCGACCTGCATCAACTCTTCCACACTCGCCTTCTGAATCCCATCCAGCGAGCCGAAGTGCCGGAGCATGGCCTTGCGCTTGACCGGGCCGATGCCGGGGATCGAGTCAATCTGCGAGGCGAGGCCGCGTTTGGCGCGGCGCTGGCGGTGGTAGGTGATGGCGAAGCGGTGCGCCTCGTCGCGGATGCGGCGCAGCAGCAGGATGGCCGGCGCCGCCGGGTCAAAGCGGATGGACAACGTGCGATCCGGCTTGAAAATCTCCTCGTGCTGCTTCGCCAGGCCGACGACCGGGACTTTGTCTTGCAGCTCGAAGGCTTTGAGCACCTCCACAGCCATCCCCAACTGGCCTTTGCCGCCGTCCACCACCAGCAAATCGGGGAGCTTGCTCCATCCCTGGCTGCCGCGCGTCCCCTTGAGTTCGCCGTTGTTGATGCGCCGCCAGCGGTCAAAACGGCGCGTCAGCACCTCGCGCATACTGGCGAAGTCGTCCTGGCCCTCCACCGTCTTGATCTGGAAGCGGCGGTAGTCGTTCTTCTTGGCGACGCCGTGCTCGAAGACCACCATGCTGCCCACTACCTCGATGCCCTGCGTGGTGGAGATGTCGTAACATTCAATGCGCACCGGCGGGTTGGGCAGCGCGAGCGCTTCCTGTATCTCATTCATCGCCGTCTCGCTGCGATGCTTGTCCATCTCCCACTGCGCCTTGAGCGTGCGCAGCGTCTCGGCGGCATTGGTCGTCGCCAGGTTGAACAGCTCTTGTTCCGGCCCCTCGCGCGGCACGTTGAGGTAGACCACGTCGCCGCGTTTGTTGCGCAGCCATTCTTCCAACACCGCCGCCTGGGCAATCTGCGCCGGCAGCAGGATTTCCGGCGGCACGGTGGCGGCTTCATTGTAAAACTGCTGAAGGAAGGCCGTCACAATCTCTTCTTCGGACGTTTCGCCACCGCCTTCCATCACGAAGTACTCGCGCCCCAACAATTTGCCGTTGCGCACGAAAAAGACTTCGACGCAGGCGTTGCCGTTGTCGCGCGCCAGGGCGATCACGTCCTGGTTCACCGCCGCTGTGGTGATGATGTGCTGGCGCTCGGTGGCCTGCTGGAGCGCCTGGTAGCGGTCGCGCAGCTTCGCCGCGCGCTCGAATTGCATCCCCATAGCCGCGTCCTGGATTTGCTGCTTGAGGTCGGCCAGGACTTGTTCCGTCTCGCCCTCCATAAAGCGGAACAACTGCGCGATAATGGCGGCGCAGTCCTCCTGTGTGGCCGCGCCGATGCACGGGCCGGGGCACAGCTTCAAATCGTAGTAGAGGCAGGCGCGGCGATCCTGCCCGGTGATCTCGCGGTCGCAGGTGCGGTAGGGGAACAGCCGCCGCAGCAGGTCGAGCGTCTCGCGCAGCGCGCGCGTCGAGGTGTACGGGCCGAAATATTGCCCGCCGTCCTGCTCCATCCGCCGCGTGATCAGGACTTTGGGGAAGTCCTCATTTGTCACTTTGAGGTAGGGATAGCGTTTGTCATCCTTGAGGCGCACGTTGAAGTGCGGGCGGTGTTTCTTGATGAGGTCGGCTTCCAGGATGAGCGCCTCGACCTCGGTGTTGGTGAGTATCCACTCGATGTCAGCAATTTCGGCGACGAGGCGGCGCGTCTTGCTGTCTTCCTGCGCCGAAGCGTGGAAATACGAGTGGACCCGGTTGAACAGGTCAATGGCTTTGCCGACGTAGATGATGGTATCCCGCGCGTTGTGCATCAGATACACGCCGGGCTTGTGCGGCAGGGTATCCAGGATTTGTTGGAGCTTCTCGGAGCGTTTCACGCTTCTCATTATACAACGAAAGTAGGGCGGAGGATGAATCCGCCCTACTTTGCATGATGATTTTTTCGGCTAAAGCCGCCGCCAAGAAGATCGTTTTTCGACTGCGGCACAGCTCGCAATCGAAAAACATCCTCAAAAACTAATACGGTAACGCCTGGAACAAGCTCAGCAGGCTCAGGCCAAGTTCGTAGGCGATGTCTTCCCAGAACAGCGCCACGACACCCACGATGCCGCAGCAACAGCACAACACCAGCACGGCCAATACCACCAGGACGATGATGAGGGTTTTGTTGTTGCCCTTGGCAGAGGTCCCCGTCATATCTGCCGCCGAGGGAACTGATGCCGGCGGCGGCGTGTAGGCCGGCGGCGGCATGTAAGCGGGCGCTTCCTGCTCGGCAAACGGATCAGGGGCCGGTTCGCCATAGGCCGGCGGCGCCTGGAAGTAGGGGGCCGGTTCCTGGGGGGGCAGGG
>DAOUGD010000126.1:0-203971 GCA_034429475.1 Anaerolineae bacterium | reverse complement strand
GTACGCCCGCCAACGAAAAATATCCCTTTCTTTGCGGCTTTAGCTGCGCTTCTCCCGAGGACGGGCCGTTAGCCCCGGACGCCAGACTCGCCCAACAGGATCATAAAGTGGACGAGCGTTTCCAACCCTTTGGCAAAGTTGGGCAGGTGAAATTTCTCGTTGGGGGAATGAAGGCGGTCGTCGGGCAGGCCGAAGCCCATCAAGACGGTGTCAATCCCCAGTTCCTTCTGGAAGGTGGCAACGACGGGAATCGAGCCGCCCTCACGCATCAAAACTGGCGCGACGCCAAACCCTCGCCGGTACGCCTCAGAGGCCGCCAGCATCGCCGGGCTATCGCGGCGGACGATGGCGCCGTTGCCGCCGTGCAAATCGCGCACTTCCACGGTGACGGACGGCGGCGCGATCTGTTGGAAGTAGGCGGTGATCAAGCGGGTGATCTCCGCCGGGTCTTGATCGGCGACGAGGCGCATGGAGAGCTTGGCGAAGGCCTGGCTGGGCAGCACCGTCTTGGCGCCGCGCTCAATGTAGCCGCCCCAGATGCCGTTCACGTCCAGGGTGGGCCGCGCGGTGGTGCGCTCGACGACCGTGTAGTCCGGCTCGCCCCAGGCAGCCTTGACGCCGGCTTCCGCCAGCCAATCGTCGTGCGAGAAAGGAACTTTAGCCAGGTCGGCGCGCTCCGCGTCGTCCAATGGGCGCACCTTATCGTAAAAGCCGGGGATGAGGATGCGGCCGTTCTCATCCTGCATCTTTGCGATCATCCGGCACAGCGCGTTGAGGGGATTGTTGACCGCGCCGCCGTAGATGCCGGAGTGGAGGTCGTGGTCCGGGCCGGTGACAGCGACCTCGACGTAGGCCAGGCCGCGCAGGGCGTAAACCAGCGCGGGCATGTCCTTGCCGAGGATGTGCGAATCGGAAATCACGGCCACGTCCGCTGCCAGGAGGTCGGTGTGCGCCCGGATGAAGGGATCGAGATGCGGGCTGCCGATTTCTTCTTCGCCCTCGAAGAGGCACTTGAGGTTGACCGGCGGCGCGCCGGCGGTCGCGTGGAACGCCTCGGCGACTTTAACGTAGAGGAAAGCCTGTCCTTTGTCGTCGGACGCTCCCCGCGCATAGAGATCGTCGCCGATGACGGTTGGCTCGAAGGGCGGCGTGCGCCACAGGTCGAGCGGATCGGCCGGCTGCACGTCGTAGTGACCGTACACCAGGATGGTGGGTACAGTCGGGCCGGCCGCCAGCCGTTCGGCGTAGACAATGGGATGCCCGTCCGTCGGCATGATGTCGGCGCGCGGGAATCCGGCGGCAGTCAACTGATTCCGCAGCCACACGGCGGCGCGCGCCATGTCCGGTTGATGCTCCGGGCGGGTGCTGATACTGGGGATGGACAGGAAATCTTTTAATTCGGTGAGAAATTTGGGGTAGTGGGTGCGAATATAGTCTAAGGTTGACATCATATACTCCTCGGGAAATAACAGGATTTACGGAATGGTAGGATCAAAAAATCCGTTTCAATCCGTTGAATCCGTTGACAAATTTTCATTATGGGGACTGTATCGGTAGTTACGCGGCGGGCGCAATGCACTCCGGCGTGTCGTTCATGGGGCTGTTGACCAAGCGGGAAACGGCGTAGGCTGTCATCAGTTCGGCAGGATAGGGCTTGAGCAACGTGTTCAGGGCGAAGGGCTGCGCGGCCGGGTTGAGCCATTGGGCATAGGCCTCCGCCGGCAAAATCACCGGCATCCGATCGTGAATCGGGGCCATGAGTGTGTTAGGACGGGTGGTGATGATGGTACAGGAATGGATGAGGGAGTCCTTCGGCCCCCAGGTCTCCCATAGTCCAGCAAAGGCGAAAGGTTTGCCCGAAGCCATGCGGATGTACATCGGCGTCTTGGTCTTGCCGTCGGCCTCCGCGCGCCATTCGTAGAAGCCATCGGCCAACACCAGGCAGCGGCGCTGCTTGAAGGCCGCGCTGAACGCCGGTTTGTTCGCCACCGTCTCGGCCCGCGCGTTGAAGAGTGTGTTGCCAACGTCGGCCTCTTTGGCCCAGAAGGGGATCAATCCCCAGCGGAAGAATGCTACCTTGTTATCGCCCGTGTCGGGAACAACAGCCACGGGCTGCGTTGGCGCGATGTTGTAGCGGGGGGACATCTCAGTCGGGAAGACGAAGTCGGGCAATGATTCCTGTAGCTCGGATAACGATAACCACAAAGAAAAACGTCCGCACATAGGCACGCTCCTTTTCAAGGGGTGATAAGAAATACGTAATAGGAAATCAGTAACTGGAAATTGGTAACGAGCAACGACTCACCGATTTCTGATTACCAATTCCCAATTTCTAATGATAGTAAAAACGCGCCGGAGTGGAGGCTCCGGCGCAGAATGATCAAAGGACTTCGACAGCGGCTATTGCGGCTCGGCAGCCTCAAGCGGCGCAGCCACGGGAAGTACCGACAACGCCGTCAGGTCAGCTTGCGCCCAGGTATCGGCGGCCAACCACTGTTTACCGTCCACAGAAACGCCGTTCACCCACACTTCCCAATGCAAGTGGGAGCCGGTGGAAAGGCCGGTGTTCCCAACTTTGCCGATAACGTCGCCGCGCTGCACGTGTTGCCCCACCTTCACGTTGCTCTGGGAAAGGTGCCAGTAGCCTGTCACCAGGCCCCAGCCGTGGTCAATGAGGATGGCGTTGCCGCGCGCTTCCAGTTTCTCGGTCAGCAGCACGACGCCGCCGGCCGGCGCCACCACCGATAACCCCGTCCACGCCCGGTAGTCCACGCCGGAATGGTAGCCGTTCACCAGCCCTCCATAAGAACGCCGATCCCCGTAATCCGCCGAAACGGACACTTTTTGGGGCAGCGGGAAGTCCAGCGGGAACTGCCACTGCCGCTCCGGGGTGCGAATGACGCGCCAGTTGGCGAGGTAATCCATTTCCCCTTGCATCAAAGCCGCATCCATCAGCTTGTTGAGCGCGGGCGGCGGGTTGATCACCTGGTAGCCGTAACGACCGGCCTCCACTTTCAGCGGCACGCGGAAGAAGGTTTCCAGACCCTTTGTCTCCAGCCGCACGGCGACCTCGTAGTCGCCGGCGTCGCTCAAAGCGGAAATCCCTAGCAAGACATACAAATGCGTGCCGTCGTCAGTATAGCACGGCTCGGTCTGGCCGAGGTAGGTGGCCTCGCACGAGGACGGCTCCGCCGTTTCCAGGGACAAGAGCGCCGTCTTTCCGCGCACCAGGGGCTGCGGCGTCAGGGCCAAATTCACCAGGGGATAAGGCAAGCAATTCCCCATCTCTGCGCCGGGCAACAGAACGTCACCGCCGACGTAGAATGGTTCGGGGTTATAGCGAATGATTTCCCAGAGGGAACGCCCCGTTCCCACGGCCAGCGACAGCCGCGTATCCTGGGCGTGAGCCGCCGAGACAGTTTGCGGTTGAGTGGTCAACGGTAGCGTCACAGCCATCCCAACGGATAACTGTGTAGGGTTGAGGAGCTGATTGTGCTGAACGACAGCATCCCACGCCGCGCCGCTGCGCTGCACCAGGCAGGCGAAAGTTTCTGCGGGTTGCAAGATGTGGATTTCCCAATCCATAACAGCGACAGGCGGATTAGCGACGGCGTCGCCCTGGGCAGGCGGCGCGGCCTCTTGAGCGGAAACCGGCAAAGCAAAGCTTAACACACCGACCACAAACAAGATGACCAGGAGTTTACGCAGCATGGGCCCCTTCAGAAAATTGGCTTAAGGATATAATTTCAGTCGAATTCTAACTCGTCACAACAGGAAGTCATGATAAACATAAAAAGTAAAATGTCAAAAACCAATAACGCAGCTAAATCACACGCCCTTCCTGCGTGACGCGTTGGTCGGCCATATTGCCGGAGAGCCATCCCACCAATAGACCGATAAGGCCGCCTACCAGAAACAGAGGAATCGTACTGACGATCAGAAAACCCGCTACAGCGCCCAGCGCGACGCCGATGCTTACTCCATATAGCATCCCCTTGTGTGCATAGTATTGGGGCGGGGCAAGGCGATACTGTTTCACAAAGTATTCGCTCATTTCCGCCAACATCTTTCTGTGATATTGTCGCTGCGCCTTTGAGCCAGGCAGTTCCCCCATTTCCTCTTCCAGACGGGTCAGGGTGTGCTGGAAGCCACGGCAGGTCTCGGAACGGTCGGAGCCGTCGCGCACCCGTCGCGCGAGGCGCAGGATGAAGTCTATCTGGTATTGCGCCTGCTGTTTGTCGCTAAATTGGGACTTACGCTCCTCGATGGCGCGTGTGAAGTGGGTATACCACAGATCGTCTTTGTACATTCTACCTCCAGAGCCGGTCGCCAGATTCAACGGCAGCGCCGACAGAAAATCTGCTCAATCCGCTAAATCTGCTGACGAAAAAAGGAATTTTACCGCGCGTCTAGTATAGCATGACTTTCATCGGGAATAAGTCAGAAAAAGCATATAAAAAAGATAATATCCCTTGACGATGACATGGGGTATGCTATAATAATGATGATTGATGGCTTTTTTAAGAAAACCATCATAAAAATTACTTAAGGGGGTTTGAGACATGGCATTGCTTAATAATGAGATCGTTCAGCAGGTCCAGCAAAGACTGGCGGATTTGCCCGATGCGGTAAAACTGATGGTTTTCACTTCACCGGAACATTGCGACTACTGCAAGGAAATCGTGCAGTTGGCCGAAGAGGTCGCCGCCACCTCCGATAAACTCACGGTGGAAGTCTACGACATTCAACAAGCGCCGGAAAAAGCCCAAGCCCTGAACATCACCATGGCCCCAGTGATTGCGATGGTCGGCGCAAAGGACTATGGGCTGCGTTACTACGGCATCCCGTCCGGCCACGAGTTTTCGACGTTGCTGGCCGGTATTGAGCGCGCCAGCTACGGCAAACCCGATCTGGATGAGCAGACGAAGACCTACCTGGCCAGCCTGAGCCAGCCGGTGACGCTGCAAGTCTTCGTCACCCCCACCTGCCCCTACTGCCCGCGCGGCGCGATTCTCGCCTACGATATGGCCGTCGCCAGTGATAAGGTCGTCGCCGAAGTTGTGGAGTCTATGGAGTTCCAGGATTTGGCGATGCAATTCAACGTGATGGGCGTGCCACTCACCGTCGTCAACGGCAAAGAGCGCATTGAAGGCGCCGCGCCGCCGCCAATGGTGGTGGATGCTATCAAAAAGGCTCTGGCCTGAAATCGTTGGGGGTAGTCTATGTTTGAATTCACCCTCACAGAAGAAAGTCCGGCCGCCGCGCCCAGCGGCGGGCTGTACGATGTCATCATTATCGGCGGCGGCCCGGCGGGGATGACCACCGCGATCTATGCGTCGCGGGACGGGATGAAGGCGCTGGTGCTGGAACGCGAGAGCACCGGCGGGTTGGCCGCCACCACCGAGAAGATCGAGAACTATCCCGGCTTCCCGGACGGCGTCAGCGGGATGGAGTTGATGGAACGGTTCCGCAAGCAGGCGGAGCGGTTCGGCGTCGAGATTGTCGAATTTGATGAGGTAGCCAGCGTGGAGCCGGTGGAAAAAGGCCTGATCAAAGTTCACACCGCCGAAGGCCACGTCTACGAAGGCAAAACCGTTGTGATAAGCACCGGCAGCCGGCCCAAGAAGCTTGGCATCCCCGGCGAGGAGGAGTTCTACGGGCGCGGTGTGTCGTATTGCGCCACTTGCGATGGGCCGTTCTTCAAGAATAAAAACGTGGTCATCGTCGGGGCGGGCAACTCCGGTCTCCAAGAAGGGCTGCAAGTCCTGGAATACGCTAAGAGCGTGACGTTCATCGAGTTCCTGCCGTACACGCGCGCGGAGCAGATTTTGCAGGATCGGGTCAAGGCCAGCCCCAAGACCACGCTGCTGTTCAATCATCGCGTGGCCGCCATCCAGGGCCAACAGACCGTCACCGGCGTCGTCGCCGTGGATCGGGAAACGGGAGAAGAAAAGCTTATCCCGACCGACGGCGTCTTCATCTACGTGGGGTATTCGCCCATCAGCCAGTTTGTGACCGATCTGGTGGAGACGAACCGGTGGGGTTACATCGTCAGCGACGCGCGGATGCGCACGAAGACGCCGGGGCTGTACGCCGTCGGCGACGTGCGCGCGGACAATCCGGCGCAGCTCACCGTGTCGGTGGGCAACGGGACGATTGCGGCGCTGGATATTCGGGACTTCATCCGGGAGCTTGGTAATTAGACGAATTTCTCAACGGATTGAACGGATTCAACGGAAAAATCCGTTCAATCCGTTGAGCCATTTTCAAATAGGGGGGACTTATGCAGCCAAATCTCAGTGATCGAGAGAAATTGTTGCGCACCATTTTCGGTGTGTATTTGATGCTGTTGGGGTTTCTGTTCATCCAGAACGTCTTGGGTATTCTGTTGGGCATCGTGGGACTGGCGCTGCTGGTCACGGGCGTGCTGGGCTGGTGTCCGCTCTACGTCTGGCTGAAACGCTCCACCGCTCCGGCCATGTCTGAAGAACCGGCTGGTGAGGATAAGGCATGATGTTGCTCAAGGACATCGCCCAAAGTCAGGCGCAATCCACCGCGCCGGGGATCGGCATCCACTGGCTCATCACCCGCAAGGACGGGGCGCCCAACTTCACGATGCGCGTCATCGAGATCGCGCCGGGCGTGGTGTTTGCACCCCACCAGCACCCCTACGAGCACGAGATTTACGTATTGGAAGGGCGGGGCGTCGTCACCAATCCGGCGGGCGATGTGGGGGCTATGCAGCCGGGCGTCTATCTGCTGGTGCCGCCGGACGAGCCGCACGGCTATCGGAACACCGGCGAGCAGACGTTAAAGTTCATCTGCGTTATTCCCAATCCGCAGGAGGCATGAGATGGCAAACGTTCAAGTGAGCTGGATCGGGCCGGGATTGCGGATGATCGGCGACGTGGAAAACGGCCCGGCGATTATCCTGGATTCCAACCACCCGGAATACGGCAGTCACACCGGGCCTTCGCCGATGGAACTCATTCTGTTGGGGTTGGCGGGCTGCACGGCCATGGATGTCATCACCATTATGGAAAAGAAACGGCAACCGCTGACCAATTTGCAGGTCAAGGTGGCGGCGGAACGCGCCGAGACACATCCGATGGTGTACACCCAAATCCACCTGGAATACATTGCCTATGGCAGTGGGGTAGACGAAGCCGCGCTGGCGCGCGCGATCAGGTTGTCGGAGGAAAAATACTGCTCGGTCAACGCGATGTTGAGCAAAACGGCGGAGATCACCACGTCCTATCGCCTTGTCGCAGCGCCCAATCCGGGGAAGCCCGGCGCCATAGCGCCCAGCAGCAACTAACTTAATAAAAACAGAGAGAGGCAACCCGAAGGTTGCCTCTCTTGCTTTTCCAGGCAAAGCTACAGTTGGAACGCGCCGCGCGCCCTGACGATCTTTTGGTGATACCCTTTGGTGTAAAGCAGCAGGCGGCGCTTGGCCTCTTCCCATTGCAGGGATGTAAGGAACAGTTCCATTGTCTGTAAATCCTCCCCCACGATGCCGAGGCTCACCTGCGGCCAATCGCCATACACCGTGTACCAGGCTTCCGTCAGGCGCAGGCCAGCCTGCTGCAATACCGCCGGAAATTCCTGCGTGACAAAAGAGAAGTAGTCCTCTTCCTGACCCGACTTAATATTCCAAGTCAACAATAGTTTTACCGGTATGCTCACGGACAACCCCTCTGTTTTTAACTTCCGATCACTCACTATGCACAGTCTATCACAAGGCTCGATTTTTAGCAATTCTGGCAACCAAAGAAAAGGGCCGGAGATAATCTCCGGCCCCTACGACTCTCGACTACGAAATGACTACGGCATAGCCCGTAGCACCAGAGGGAGGTAGATGTTGTAAGAGTCTGTTGGGAGCGGCCTGATCGTGAAGGTTACTGGCACAGACGCCGTCGGCCGGAGAGGATCGTCGCTGGTGATCTGTAGGTTGGCCGTGTAAGTATTGGAAACCAGGCCGGTCGGGTTGAAGCTGACTGTCACGTTTGCCTGCCCGGATGGCGCTGTGGTTTGCTGCCCGCTGACGGAGACGGTCAACCAGGCTGCCGTGCTGCTGAGGCTCCAGTGCAGGTCGGCAGCGCCGGTGTTCTGGATGGTCAGGATGTCCGTCAACGCCGTCGTGTCACCCTCGTTGGCCGTCTTCGTAAAGCTGCTAGGCGACCACGCCAACGTCGGCGCGAGGACGGTCAGTGTCACGTCAACCTCAACTGGCGCGCCATCCCCCGCGACCAGCAGCGTCGTCGTATGCACCGAACCCGGCGTCAGGCCGGTGGCATCGAAATCCAGCGTCACCGCGTCGCTATCGCCCGGATCGAGCGTCCCCGCAGTCAAGGATGGCGTCAGCCACGCGCGCTCCGGCGACTCAGACAGGCTCCAATTCAGGATATCGGTGGCCGCAGCGCCGTTGGCAATGGTCAAGGTGCGGGTGGCGTGCCCCCCAGATAGCAGTTCTACCGGGGTCAGCGAGGAGACCTGGAGATCGGGACCACCAGTGACAGTGACGGGATAGGTTATGACGGCGTGGCCAAAAGCATTGGTCGCGGTCATGATCACAGTGTAGGTGCCACTTACCGCATAGGTAGTATTCACCTGATCAAAACCGACAAACGTCCCACTGGCCGAATCGCCATTGCCAAAGGTTACAATGTAACCAATCGGCTCAGTGCCCTCTGCGGCTATGTTGAAATAAACTTCTTTAGGAGCAGGGTAAGGGGGAACGCCACTTGCGGCAGCCGGTTCTAAGAGCAGATCATAAGGCGCATCGCCGCCGATATACACGATGTTGCTTTGCTTCATATACGTCGCGGTGCTATACACCCAGGAAGCCCAGCCGCTATTGGCAATGGGTGGCGCCGCACTCACGTTCCCCAAAGTCGCCACGAACACAAAAGAGGCAGACGCAGCGCCCTGTTCGACGACACCGACGGTACAGGAGATGACGCCGCCCGGATCGTTACCATTCAAATCCTGACAGCCTGCCGGCACAGCGATAGTGGTAAAGTAGGTGCTCATCTCATCGGTGATAACCACACTGTGCAAGCTGCCGCCCCCGACGTTCGTATAGGTCAGGGTATAGGTGACGAGGTTGCCGATCGAGAAGGAGACAGGTTGTTGAACCGCCTTGGTGATGTCCAGGTCTGGGTAGTCAATCGCTACATCCACAGGCAGGCCATAAACGATCTGATCGTCGCTTTGGCTCTGATTCAAGCGTTTTGAGTGGATTTCCAAATCGGCCTCGACAAACTGTACGACCGCCCCCGGCTCATCCAGCACTTCAACCACAAAGCGAACTGTGCCCATGCTGCCGGCCGGCACATTATTGAGCGTCGGCCAACTGATCCCCTCGTCCGCGTATGCGCCGCCTCCGGTCGCGGTCACATAACTGACCACAGCCGTGGGTAGATCCACTGTAAAAGCCACATTCTCAGCAGCGGCTGTACCCCAGTTGTGATAGGTCACTTCATACGTGATCCAATCGCCGGGCGCGACGTAGGTGTAGGGACTGATCAGCGTTTGCGTCAACGCCAGGCGCGGGCGCGAGACAACGGTGACGACCGGTTCGTCACCAGGACGCACAGGATATATGTTCGTCTTGCTGGCCGTCGTGTTGGTCAATGACGTTCCCTCAAAACTTAGTTCATCCGTGATCCATCCCCAAACAGTAAACGTCCCGGTCGGGTAGGTGCTGGCCAAAGTCCCAATAGTCCATCGAGCGATGCCCGGCGAGCTTTCACCGCAGGTCCACACAAATGGCCCAGAGGTCGGCTCCGGCACTGTACACCCGCGATACTCGAAGCCCAATGGCAAGGTATCCGTAATTACCACATTCTCCTGCGCGACATTGGACATTGTGTTAGTGTACCAGAGAGTGTAAGTCATCATTCGTCCGGGGAAGGCAATGATGTCACTTGCCTGTTTGGTAGTCTGGATGCTCGGCGCCCAGACCTCACGTTCAATGGCTTGACCATAAACCTGATCGCATACGACAGATAGAGCATTTGTATAGACCCCTGCCGCTGTTCCCACCACGAAGTCGAGAGCATCAACCGGCTGATCGGATGTCATGCCGGCCGGTAACGTGGCAAGTCCCTGGGTATAGGTCGCATAAGTCGCCGAAGCCAGAGTCGGATTATCGGGGACCCACTGATTAGCGTCAACCAAATCCAGATTGGAATCCCACCTATCCGTAAGTATACAATGAGTCGCCGTCCACGAGCCTGTGTTCCGGAGGGTGAACGTAAACCAGACTGGGTCATTGAAAGCAGTAGGCGGGTTAGAAGTTACGTGTTTATCCAATACAATGATAGGCCGCGCGAGATTGAGCGTCAGCGAATCACTGTCGCCAAAAGCCCCTTGACTGGAAATGCCGACCTCACTGGTCAACGTTGTCAAATCGTAGAGCAGCGGCGCCTCAACAGCCATATAGATGAGCAAAGTGCGGCTCTGACCGGCAGGGACGGTATCGGTAAAGACCGTCCCATCCGGGCTGGCGGTCGCCGTACCTGACTTATTGCCGTAGATCAAGTGGTCATCGTAGTTAAGGGTCAAGACCAAATTCTCAGCCGAAATACCATTGTTGGTATAAACGACCGTGTAGGTCAGTATGCCACCCGCATGAGGCGTTACCGGATTGGTAAAACTCACTTCCGGCTCGGCATACAGCAAGGGGGTGGTGATAACCCGCTGCAACTCGATCTGTTGCCCCGTAGGCGCACTGGCGACACTATACCAGTTAATCTGGTTGGTCACGTTGGATACACCCGTCAGGGGCGACTCCACCAGCACCTGAACCGTCACCTGTTGGGCGGAAGCCGAAGGAGCCGGCAGACTGCTCCACACCAAAGGATTGCTCGGGGCGTCTGGCGCGGGGTCGGCGGAGACGAAAGTCAAGTGGCTGCCAAACGTATCGGTGAGCACAAAGCCGGTGTAGCCGAAACTACTGCTGATGTCTGTATAAACGATAGTGTACGTGAGGGTGTCGCCGGGTCGGGCAGAAGAAGGTTGGACCTTCTTGGTGACCGCCAACCCCAATACTTTGTAGGGGTGTTCATTTGCCACATCCGCACAGCGCCGTGAAGTGTTACTATGCGACTGCACGGCAGGCAGCAGCAGGTAGTTACGGGCGTCCGGCACCGTATCCTTATCCAAACTCCAATACTCCTTGAATCTGGCAACGTGGATCAAGACATCCCCGGGCAGAGCCGTACTATTGGCGCCGACCTGGTAATCAATGGTGAAAGTTGATGACCGGGCAGAGACGCTGTCGTAACGCCAACAAATCTCCCCGGTAGCGCCGAACATCGGAGATTCCTGTGCAGTCGAAGAGCCTGATTTATATTCAATACCCTGGGGCAGCACATCGCAGATCACCACGTCATACGCTATGGCATACCCTACATTCTGGAACTGAATCCTGAAACTGGCATTGTTCACGCCAATTTCCAAATCCCCCGTATTCTCGCGCGTAAAGTTGGTAATGCGCATGAAGGGTTGCCGAACAATCACCGAAGCGTCTGCCATCTGCAACGGCGTGTCATCCCCACCCACTGTGGCAAAAAGCCGGACGACGTTCGCTACCGTCAAATCATTGTCGCCGATCTCCCCGGTGGTGGCGTAAACGTCCGCATCATCAGTGTTTTTGCCGGTTAAACGGACTTGATAGGAGAAAGTGAAAGCGGTTTCCTGCGTAACCGTCAAGGTATCAAAGGTGACGACCAACACCTCTTGCTGAGTTGCATTCTCTTGTACCTCGATACCCAACAAATTTAACCCTGCCCCCGGTTGCAAAGAGCTGGTGACGTAATGGAAACCGACCGGCAAGGTATCGCTAAAGCGCGGACTCGCCAAAACACTGTCGGCACCCTGCGTAAACGTAACCGTGTAAGGGATAACTTCACCCACCGTCACGTAGGTAGTCGCATCCTCCTTTTGCAAACCGGTTTCCGCCAAACCCGGCATAAAGGTCAGGGAATCGCTCAGGCTGTACAGCCCCTCATAGGCAACAGCGCCCGCGTAGGTTTCCTGGTGCAGTTCGGTGGCGACGGTATACTCGCGCCCCACTTCTAATTGGGCCGGCAAGGTTGCTGTAAACGTAACCGGCCAAGAAGCAGCGCTCGCCAATGCATCCAGTTCCCACCTGATGTACGTAACCCCGCCCAGAGTACCCGAATAGGGTGTGGGGGGTTCTACGGAATCAAGCGTCAGCCCAGAATCCAACGTCGCCGTCAGAACCAGGTCATACGCTGGTGGATGGTTAGCATCATTAATGTTAGCGACGTGGAACACAACCGTGTCGCCACCTTCGCCCACGCCGGGAGCGTTGGTATACGCAAACGTGAGGGTTGGCACGATTTCGGGGCGGCGGAAACTCAAGTCATAAAGCTTCTTGGCATAATAGACACTGGAGGTCTCATTGATGACGCAACCGGGGGACTCACAGAAGCGTAGAATCGGCTGCACACGCAACACAGCATTATGCGCAAGCGGCTGATTCTGTAACGCCCGGTCAGGTCGCGTAACCGCTGTCATCGTGTAAACGAGCACAACGTCGCCGGCGTTCGCGTCTATGACTGCCTGCGGCGTAAACTGAACTTGATAGCCATAATTTCCAATGTCGCGCTGCCGGTCCATCGCCGGGTTGTTATTGACGCTGGCAAAAACAGTATACCCCGGCGTGGCTACATTTGTGGGCGACAACCCGTCCTGCCACAGCAGGCGCGGCGTTACCGAATATGCGACGGTGCCCTGAGGCACCGTAACCATATAGGTTACCGTAACCAACTCGCCCGCGACTACCTGCATCGCCAGGGAATTGCCCGTCACATTAACGCTGGTCTCAGGGGTAAGGCTGACTAAACCCGAGTTGGCCCGCACACTGCCTACCGCGTAGTAGAGGTTGCGGGTACGAGTTTGCGTGCTACTGGCGCCGGTTAAGGAGCCAAAAACCGTCACATCAAGAGGCGTCCCCAATACATTGCCATTGGGTGCTAATTGATAGGTCACCGTCAAATAGGCCGATGTCCCCACCGCGAGTTGCCCGGATAAGGTCCAGGTCATCACCTGCTGGTTCCCTAGCGTGCTGGATACGGGCGACAAAAAGGCAGGATGAGCCGAGATTTGGTACACCAGACTGACCGGAAGCGTAACCCTAAGGAAACCACTCGTGGCCAGCTCTGCTCCACTGCCAGAGACATTCTGTAACTGCACCACCAACGTCAGCGTCTCACCTGGATACAATGCGGCCGGCGAAGTCTCACTTCCAGAAGCCGGCAACGCCGTTACGTTAACGGCCGGCTGCCGGATCAACAACGGCGCGGCTAACCCACCAACGCTCCACAGCGCCAATCCGACCAACACGAGCGCCAACACAAAAACGAGGCTGATCCCCTTCACAGGGGTCTTACGACAGAAACTCAAGGCATTTTTACGAACTGACATGCTATCCTCCTCTTGGTATCATTGATGACTCCACTGAAAGAGACTACAAAAACCAGGACATTGTGCTGTTTTGAATTCTAAAATCCCGGCCTTTTCAGGAGAGTGATGGATGGAACACAAACGGAGCATATAACAACTCTCATCAAACTACCCTTCCAGTATAACACAGGTAACACACCATCACAAGCGGCAAACCCAAATCTAACTTACTACTCCAACTGGTCGAGGACTTGTTGCGCTTCCTGCGCCCACACATCCGGCGGGTCCGTATCCAGGAAACGTTGGAGCGTCTCTTTGGCCTGAGCGTTTTTCCCGGCCACGGCGTAGGCGCGCCCTAAAGCAAACAGCGCCTCGCGCATATCAGGCGACTGCTCCAGGGCGTTTTCCAGCAGCGTGATGGCGTCGTCTACCTTGTTCTGGAATATATAAATGTTTGCCAACCCCACCAAGGCTTCTGGCTTATTCGGCGCAGACTCCAATGCCAACTCAAATTCGGATTGCGACTTGGCGAGATAGTTCGCATCAGGTTGGAGCGCCCCCGAAGGGAAGGCCATCACCAGATAGGTAGCGCCCAATTGATAATGAGAGTCGGCATCCTGGGCATCAATGGCCAGCGCGGCCTGAAATTCCGACACGGCCGTGTCCATCTCCCCTAACTGATAAGCCAGAACGCCGAGGTTGTGATGCACCGCCGCGGCCCGTCCAGGATCGAGTTCTACCGAACGATTAAAGGACGCCCTGGCTTCGGCATACTCTTGCAGATTGAAGTGCGCCAATCCCAACAAGAAGTGCGCCTCGGCGTCGCCGGCATCCTTCACAAGCACTTGTTCCAACGTCGCCTTGGCCGCCGCGAACTGACCGGCATCCAGTTGAGCCTGCGCCGCCTGGATGTCGCCCCCCGCCACAACGCCGGTAGGCGTGGGCGTCTCCGTCGGCTTCCGCATCAAGTAGTATCCCCCGAAGCCCAAAGCCCCCACGACCAACACAATGGCTACGATACTCACCACAAGACGTTTTTGCATAATCCCTCCTCATTACAAAATCATCGAATCTTGCTCAGGGCACCCATCTCAGGCTTTTTGAGGTTCCAACAAGATCACCTGAGTTTCTTCTTGCTCGCTGCCGCCGGTCACTTTCAGGCTGGACTCCGTGGCGGCCTGAGTAATCCCCATCTCCTTCAAGAACCGCGTTACCGGCTCACGCTTGAGGGCCAAGTTGGGGGTCATGTACTGCATCGGCACTACAATGTCCGGCTCGATCAGACTGACGACTTCCGACGCCATTTCAGCCGTCAGTCCCTTGGGGAGACCTACCGGCAGCAATAACACGTGGATGCCCCCCATCGCTTCAACCTGCGCCTGCGTGGGAATATTCCCCAAGGCCCCCAGGTGACACACCACCACGCCGTTGACGTTGAAGACGTACACAATGTTCTGCCCCAATTCGGCGCTCTGTTTGGCATCGCGGGAAGTGGCGATGCCGGTGATAAACAGCCCTCCAACTTCGTATTCTCCTGGCCCGGCAAAGGTATGCTCCACGTTCCGCAGCCCCTTCCACCGCGCCTTTTCTGGTTCATCCATAAACTCACTGCTGGTCACCACTTCCGCACGGGTATGCGGCAAAACCAGGCCGCACTCTTCCTCATTGAATGGATCGGTCACGACAGCCGGGAAGCCGCGTTCCACAATCCGAAAACATCCTAACCCATACCACGTCAATTCCATTGACTGCTCCTATCTCGCTCAGGCTATTTTTCTCTAACATTATAATCAAAAAAAGAACCTAGCCAACTTTTACAAATCGTTTACAAAAGTCCCCCCCTGTGGCCCGGCGCTTGACCTAAATTGTGAAATTTCACCCCCGTTTTTCTAAAAGGATTTGTTACATGCCTTAGTTGTGCTATAATAAAGTCAGGTAATGATTAGGAATTCGTGAGAAACTGCCTTCAAACCTCATCCAATTAACAAAATCAAGAGATAGTTTCGCCGTTTTTGAGGTGACTATGTCCCAATCACCCATCAAATTTATCCCGCCCAACCAATCCAACCAACTCACCGAGTTGGCCGAGCGTGCACGCGTGAGTTTGAGCCGGTTTGCCGGGCTGGAAGTCGAATACAATGCCATTGGCTTGCAAATGTTGGACGAGTGGATTGACCGTCATCTGAAGCAATTTCCCGAACCCTCTCAAGAAATCGTGATGGTATGGGGTGCCTTCCTTGGCGAAACGTTCCGCCGCCGCTTCAACGGCGCCTGGGGCGTCCAAAGCGCGGGACGCAAGCCGCAACTGGGCGTGATATGTCCCCGTGATGAAGACGATGGCATCGTCTTTACCGACGTGATGGATCAAATGCAGCGCCGCATCAAAGCCGGTATGAACGAGTCCCTGACCTTTTACTACACCCTCAAAGGGGTGGAAATTAAAAGCTAGTCCACCCGACCGGCCAGAGGTTCGTCGTCAAGCGGTTCATCCTCGTCGTGATCGCCCCTGGAATGGGCCGCAAACTCCTGTAGGCGCGCCTCTGCCGCCGCATGAATGGACCCTTCTGGGAAGACCCCCTCGGCGTCCCGCACCCCGGCCACCACCCCCGTCAGCAAGGATAGTCCCTCGTCTACTGTGGCGACCGCGTAGACGTGAAAGTGCCCCGCCCGCACGGCCTCAACGACCTCTTCTCTCAGCATCAAATTGCGCAGATTGGAAACGGGAATGATCACCCCCTGCGTGCCGGTGAACCCCCGACTGCGGCAAATTTCAAAGAAACCCTCGATCTTTTCATTGACTCCGCCAATCGCCAGCACCCGCCCCAACTGATCCACCGCTCCGGTGACGGCCAAATCCTGACGTAGCGGCGCCTGTGAGACGGCGGAAATCAGGGCATACAGTTCGGCGGAAGAGGCGCTGTCGCCCTCAATTTCGTCGTACAACTGCTCAAAACTCAGGCTGGCTTCCATCGAAAGCGAATGTTCCGTGCCATACTGCCCGCCGAAATATCCCACCAGCGACAAAACCCCTTTGCCGTGGATCGGCCCGCCCAACTGAACCTCACGCTGCACGTCCAGGACGTTGCCCCGTCCTACATACGCGCGCGCCGTGATCCGGATGGGCAGCCCGTAGCTATACCCCCCCGCCGTGATGACCGACAGGCCGTTAATCTGCCCAACCGCCGTCCCCTCCGTCATCACCACCAGGCTGTTCTCCAAAATCTCGCGGCGGATGATGTCCTCGGACAGACTGACGCGGCGCTTCTGTTGCGCCAGTGCGTGCAGCACATCCTCATACCGCACGGATTCTTGCCCGCTGCGCCGCGCCCAATACACAGACTCCCGCACGAGGTCGGCAATGGGACCAAAGCGCGCGCTTAACCGTTCCTGATAGTCGGCCAACCACGCGCCAAAGTCCACCACCCGCGCCAGCGCCCCCGGCGTGAAGGGCAGTAGCCCTTCCTCCGCGCACAGTGCGCGCACAAAACGCCCGTAGATCTGCTCGATCTCCGGCGTGCGCGGCATGGTCGGCTCGAACTCAGCCAATACTTTGAACAACTTGGCGAAATCTTCGTCGTAGTCATAGAGTGCGTAGTAAATTTCCGGCGTGCCCTGTAAAATAATCTTCACTTGTAGGGGAATCGGTTCCGGTTTGGGCGTCACCATGCTGACCAGTTGCTGGCTGTCAGGGGATTCAATGCGCAGCGTGTCGGTCAACAAGGCGCGCTTCAACTCCGCCCACATGTGAGCCGACTCAAACAGCGCCTCCGCATCCAGAATCAAGTATCCACCGTTCGCCAGGTGCAGCGCGCCGGGGCGGAGCAGGGTGTGATCGGTCATCGTCGAGCCGTGGCGTATATCGTACTCAATGCGCCCAAAGAGCTTCTCATACGTCGGCATTTCTTCGATGATCACCGGCGCCCCCTGCGTCTGGCGATGATCCACAAACAGGTTGACGCGGTAACGCTGCGGCAGCGGCACATCCAGCGACGAAGCCCGCTCTTCCGCAGCTTCGCCCCCGCCATCGCGGAACAGATCGAGGCGCTGCACGATGTCCTGCCGCACCTCCGCCAGATATACCTTAACCTCCGGTTGCGCTGCATATTTGTCTTCCAATTCCTGAAGCAGCGGTTGAATGGTGAAATCGGCCACACTGCGATCCAGCGCCTCAATTTCGGCCTGCGCGGCGCGCTCATGCTCCCGCAGACGCCGCAAGGCGGTGTCCAATAAGCCGTCCAACATCTCCATATCCGTCTCGATGCGCTTGCGCGCCTCCTCCGGCAGCGCGTCAAAATCCTCGGCCGACAGCACTTCCCCCTCATGCACGGGCGCAACGTACAACCCAGAAGCCGACTGCATCAACTTGAACCCGTACTCCTGGCAGGCCATCTCGACGCCCGACAGGGCCTCACTTTGTATCTTCAGGTACTTTTGGTCCAGGGCATCCAGCGCCTCAGCATACTGATCGGTTTCGAAAGCGCGCACCAAACGTTCCCCAATCGCGCCGGTGAAACGCTCCATATCGTCGCGGAACTGCACCCCCTGGCGCGCCGGCAGGCAAATCGCTCGCGGCGCGCGCGAGTCGGTGAAATAATTTACGTACACCCAATCGCCCGGCGTCAGCTCCTTGGCCGCCTGCTGAGCAACCAGGTGTTGTAAAATAGAACGGCGCCCCGTACCCGTCGGCCCCGTCACGAAGAGATTAAAGCCGGGGCTGCGGATATCCAGGCCAAAACGGATCGCCTCTACAGCCCGCTCCTGCCCAATAATGTCGGGGATGTCGGGCAACGTCTCAGCAGCAGTATCGGTAAAGTGCGCCGGATCGCACCGCCGGCACAGGATTTCCGGGGAAAGTTCTAACGACTGATTGACTTCATCCATAAATTCTCGCCTCTATAAACACAACAGGGCCAGAGATGAGATCACACACCACATCTCTAGCCCTGGGATTATCAAAAAAGCCTTCCGAAGGGCGAACCCTCCGCAAGACCCCCATGAAGTTGCAACAACTTGCCGCAGACTAACGCCGCCCCAAGTGCATCGGCATCACGACGTGGACAAAGGCGTCGTCGCCGATGGACTTGATCACGCCAGGGTTGGTTGGCGCGTTCAATTCCAACGACACCTGCGGCATTGCCAGCGCGGAAAACACATCGGTCAGGAAGCGCACGTTGAAGGCAATCTCCAACTCCGCCAGCTCCCCTTCAACGTTGGCCGCCAGGCGTGTAGAGCCTTGCCCGGATTCGGAAGAATCCGCTGAGACCACGATTTCGCCCGGCGTAATGCTCAACGTCACGATGTTGGCCGCGTCGCGGGCGAAGATGGCGGCACGCTTGCAGGCTTGCAAAATTTCCTCACGTCCCAGCACCACGCGCGTGGCGCTGCTCGCGGGAATGATCCGCCGCACGTCCGGGAAATTCGCATCAATCAATTGGGAGTTAAGAACTGTGTCCTTCATCTGGAACAAAATCTGATTGTGCTGGTGGGTGGTAGATAGGGAGACCGGCTCCTCCTGGCTGCCAATAATGCGCAACACTTCGGAGAGCGCGCGGGCCGGGATGATGACGCTGAACGGCTGCGGGACGGGGTGAATCAGCGGGATGCGGCGCATGGACAGGCGGAAACCATCGGCCGCGGCGAGGGTCAACGTATCCTCGGCAAATTCGGCCAAAACGCCGGTCAAAACCGGATGGCTTTCATCCGTTGAGGCCGCAAAGATGACCTGCCCCAACCCCACGCGCAAATCCCCCGCCTCCGCCGCGAAGCCGTTGCTCTCTTCAGGCGCCGGCACTACCGGGAATTCCTCAGCAGAGATGCCCCGGAAACTCGCTTTCACCGACCCACACGCCAGCGACAGTAACTGCAATTGCTCATCCAGTGTTAAATCCACCTGGTCAGGCGGCAGCGAATTCACCAGGTCAATGAAATTGCGCGCCGGCACAGTGATGGCACCTTCGGTCTCAGCGCGCGCCCCTACCCAATGCACCACGCTCATTTCAAGGTTCGTCGCGGCCAGCTTAAGCTGCCCCCGATCGGTCGCCAGCAGCACGTTGCTCAAAATAGGCATCGTAGTCCGCGAAGGCACCGCCCGTCCGACAATCCCCAACCCTTTGGCTAAGTTTTCTTGAAGGCAAGAAAGTTTCATCGAGGACCTCCCAAATGTTTAGTTAAGCCAAGTATAATGGACAACCAACAAATAGCAAATAGCGAATAGCGAATAACGAATAACGGTTGCAATTCATAATTCGCTATTCGTAATTCGTAATTCGTAGCTCCTCACTCCTCACTCCTATCATCTCCGTTGCTGCCGTCGCCAGGCCGACGATTAGCCAGAAAAGTGTGACTGAATGGTGAAAATCCAGGCTGAAGAAGTAGTGATCAAACACGCCGCCGACCAGCCCGCCAATAATGGCGGCGTGGATGCCGTACCACAGCGGCTCAAGGCCGGGATGCTCCCGGACCCGTTCTCGCCGCCGCCAAAAGCGCAGCAGCACCATCCCCATGATGACAAGGAAGATAGCCAGCCCCACCAGTCCCATCTGCGCGGCAATCAACAGGTACACGCTGGCAACGGCGACGTAAATGTCAATGTCCGGCGCGCCGGAGAACCCCACCCCCAAGACAGGATAGCGGGCGATGAGGGTGAAGGTGTCCTTGTACTCGCCCATGCGCATCTGAGTTGACAGGTCTTCCCGCAAGAATCCCTCGGCAAAATGCGTCACCAGCGTTTGAGTCCACGGCAGCACCAGGAAGAGGAGCAGCCCTACGACCATCAAGGGCAGCAGTTTGCGATAACGCAGCACCGCAATGGCCGTGACTGCCGCCGCCAGGCCCACCATCGAACCCCGCGAGACGGTCAGTCCCAGGCACAGGCCCATCACCCCCATCGCGCCGATCAGCAGCCAGTGCGGCAAAAACGGGCGGCGGGTGAAAAGTTGCGGCACCGCCATCGCCAGGGCCACGTTGAGCAGGCTGCCCAGCACGTTGGGGTGAACTGAAGTGGCGGTCGCCCGCTGCATCAGTGAGGGATCGTCGCGGATGTACCACAGCACACCCGACCCGGTAGGATAGCCGAAGCGTCCCAGGGCGGATAAAATCTGAATCGCCAGCTCATCTGGCAGAAAATACAGGCCAATTCCCAGCGCCGCCGCCGCCGTCGCGCCCAGCACCACCCAGCGCATCAGACGCTGCAAGCGGCCCGTGTCGCGCACTGTGTTCACCACCAGGTAGAATAACGCAATGCTGAGCAGCACCTCGGCAAAATGACGCAGCAGGTAACTGGTCAAAGAGCCGTGCGATAATCCCGACACAAAAGCGCCGATCGCCATCAGCATAAACGCCAGGACCGCCCCCCCCACTGGCGTCCCCACGAAGCGCTGCTCCTCCCCCAACACATAGGGTAAACCCCATACGGCAAACAACGCCAGCAACGTCAGGTCTAAAAAGGTGGGAGTAAATCCCAGATCGAAGGGAACGGAGGCAAAGGGGAGCAAGACAATAATGCCGATCACGCCCAGATAGGCAATCTCAATATTCTGCAACACCCAGACCGCGTACCCCAATCCCGCCAGCAAGACCAGCACCGGCAGAGCGTCAATCTCCACAATGAGCCAGCCGCCGCCCACCCCCACGGCGACCATGACCAACAATACCACGCCGGCCAGCCACCAGCGATGCCGGGTGAAAAACAAGCCGCGTACCAGACTATGCTCAAGCAGGTCCTGAATAGTTGTGCGCCACTGGGTCATCATGACGCCGATTATACTTTGCCATCAGAGAGCGTCAAGAACTCAATCTGATCATCAGGAAAATGATAAAGCCCACCCGCACAAACCAAAACACTTGCAAATATATAACATTCGTGGTAATCTTTTCAATATAGAAATGACCTTATTCATCTAAAAGGAGTGACTATGTTCGACACACTACTGGCTAAAGGCTTTACTATTTTTGCTCAAGTCATGGTAAAAGCGCAGCCCATCTGGGACAAGTATAAGCTATGGATCAGCATCGCGCTGGGCGTCGCCATCGGGCTGGTCATTGGCTGGGGCCTCTTCCCGGTGAAATGGATAGACGCCTCCCCCGGACACCTGTACGCTAAGTTTCAGGCCTACTATCTGGCGGCAGTGGCGGAAGATTACCTGGAGACCGGAGACCCCGCCATAGCCGCGGAACGGTTGGGGCTAAATTTGGAGAAGAGCGGCGATATTCCCTGGTTAGCGAAGAAAGACGCGCTCGACAAAGACCTGGATCGCGCCATTTCTAAGGGGCTAACCGATTACAAACTCAATACTAACAAAATCATTGCGTTGCAGCGCATGCAGAAGGATATGACCGCCATCCGCGCCAGCGTCAAAAAGGCGGATACCGGCGAAAAAAGCTCACTGCAAAACCTTATAACCCTCATTGCCATCTTGTGTTTAGCCTTGGGCGTCGTTCTGGCCGTCTGGTTCCTGGTCATCCGCAAACGCCGCGCCCCCGAACCAGAAGAAGCCTTTGAGCCGACCGGCTATGGCGCTCCCATAGAAGTCGAACCCGGCGTGGAACCGCCCGTCAAGTCCTTCACCACCACCTACGTGATGGGCGACGATTTCTTCGACCCCTCCTTCAGCATCGAAATCGGCCCGGACTTCCTCGGGGAGTGCGGCATCGGCATTTCTGAGACCATCGGCGCGGGCGACCCCAAGAAAGTCACCGCGTTTGAAGCCTGGCTGTTCGACAAGAGCGACATCCGCACCGTGACCACCGTGCTCGCCAGCGAGTACGCCTACAACGAGCCGGACTTGCGCGCCAAGCTGGAACCCAAGGGCGACATCCAACAGCTTGCAGCGGGGCAAAGCGCCGCCATTGAGACCAGCGCGCTGCGCATCGAAGTGCGCGTGAAGGAATTGGAATACGCTCAGGGGAATCTGCCGCAACACAGCTTCGCGCAGAAGGTCACTTTTGAATTACGCGCCTGGGTCAAGGCGGCGTAGGGGGTATAACCTCCGCCCACGCCGATTAACAGCCTGGCCGTATAACGACTGAGATAAGATAGACCCTCCCACCTGATGAGGTGGGAGGGTCTGTTTTTGCTTCTCGGTCAACGGATTTAGAAGCTATTTGACCACCCGTTCCATCCGTTGAATCCGTTGACCCATTACGGCTCCGGCGTAACCACGACGGCGGCGGGCGGCGGCGTATAGTTCGGGCCGTACTTGTACTGCGCCGGCCACGGCACAAAATGACTGACGAAATTATCCCGGTACAGGATAGCGCCGGAGGCGTCACGCACCACACGCCCCAGCGTCGCCAGCAAACCATCGTGGGGAGTCTCCACCTTGACCACCGTGCCGGAGGGCATGGTGGGATCGTACTCATAGATGGGATCGCCGGCCGGTTCCGGCTCGCCCCACTCCGGGCCGATTTGTTCTACCGCGCGGCCATCCGGCGTACTGTAGAACACAAAGCGCAGCCGGGCGCGCGCCGCATCCACTTCAGTTTGAATCAAGATATGGTAGGGTGTGTCGTTTTTAAAGCGAAAATCCACCAGCGGAGAATAGACCGTCGCGTCAAAACCGGGGCCGAAGCCGCCAATTTCGTAATACCCCACCCGGTAGGCGTGCGCCCAACGCTCCACAATCGGGTAGCCCCCATAGAACGCCGCCCGGAACGCGGTGGTAGCGACCTGACAAATGCCCCCACCCACCCCCGGCACCGTGCGCCCGTTGATGATGACGTAAGACTCGTCGTACCCCTCCTCCACTGAAACGGCGCCCAGATACTCGTTGAACGAGAACGTCTGGTCCGGGGCAATCATAACCCCGTCGAATTTTGAGGCGCCCAGGCGGATATTCTTATCGCGCGCCGAAGAAGAACCGGTGAAGTAAGACTCGCCCACCGCCACCACCTCCCGAATGCCCAGATCGGCAGCCGTGATGGTGTCCGGGCGAGCCGGAGAAATGGTGTTGACCACCAGGGGAATAAAATGCTCGCCATTTTGCAGTTTCTCGTTGATGCTGAGGATCGTTGCCGCCACATCCAACTCGCGCCCGGTGATGCTAGGGGTGATCGGCGTCAACGAAACGGTGGCGGCGTCAAAGCGGAACGTCGCGTCCACCGGCTCGCGGAAAAGGGCCAGCGCCAGGGGACTGAGGAACTGCGCCAGTTCCACCTGGTCCAGGCCCACCCAGACGGACTCGGCGTCAATCTGAACGTCCAACATTCCCACCAACACGTCGGCGGGCAGTACCCACGGGCCGGGATCGCCCTCCTGCGGATCGGCCAGCACCAGCGTCAACGGCTGCGCCAGCATCGTGTGCGCCATTGCCAGCGCGCGCTCCACCTTGTCATCGCTGATCTGCGGCGGCAAGGCGGTGAACACCGGCACCACCTCCGCCGGCGCCAACGTATAGAGATGCGGCAGCAGCGCCTCCAGCGTCGCCGTGACGCTCATCTGCCGCCCCACCCGCCCTGGCGCCAGGGTCAACTCCGTTCCCTGCATCTGCACGGTCGCGTCCTGCGCCGGCTGCGCCAACTCCACGGCAATGGCCTGGAGGCGCTCCAACGCCGGACGCTCGTCCCAGGCCAGCACCGGGGCAAACGTGACACCGTTGAGCAGCACGTTCAGGCGTTCGCGCAGGCCGTCCACACCCGTTTGTTGACGCCCGACAGCGTAAGCGGGCGTCAACGTGGCCGACGTATCCACCATCATTCCCAGATCGGCGGGGGAAAATGACCAGCGCTGCCCCTCAGGGCCAACGATCACCAGATTCGGCTGCTGCAAGGGCAGGGATACCGCCAGGTGGGCGGCGGCTGCCTCCGGCGTCATGCCGCCCAGGGCGATATCCCACACCCACACGCCGGGCAAGAACTTATGTTGCAGGCCCGGCCCCAAAACCCAGGCAGACACAGTGATCAGCAGCAGCAGGACCACCGTCAAAGCCATCAATAAGCGCCCCATCGTCTACAACCCCAATTCCATCAGACATAACGCCAGCGCCCCCCACAACCCCACATCCCCGCCCAACATAGCCGGAACCACGCGGGTTTGCTCCTGGTATGCCACAGGCGCGCGCGCCGCTATCGTCTTGCGCAGTGGGCCGAATAACAAATCGCCGGCCAACGTCACGCTGCCCCCCAACACAAACAGTGAGGGATTCAGCAAATACATCATCCCCACGATCGTTGCGCCGAGATAAGCGCCGGCCTGTTCAAAGACCGCAATGGCCAGGGGATCGCCTTGCTGCCCCGCCTCGTTGACCTCCTTGGCGGTAATCTTCGCCAGGTCGCCGCGAACCATCTCCGTCAGCACCGACGAGGCGCCGGCAGCGAGGCGCTCGCGGGCCAGCCGCGCAATGGCCGTCCCCGAGGCCATCACCTCCAGGCAGCCGGAGTTGCCACAACCGCACAGCGGGCCGTTCATATCCACCACAATGTGGCCGATCTCGCCCCCCAACCCGTTCCCGCCCGTGAACAGGCGGTTGTTGAAAATCAATCCCCCGCCGATGCCGGTGCTGATCGTCATGTAGATCATATCGGCCACCCCGCGCCCCGCCCCGAAGCGATGCTCGGCCAACGCCGCCACGTCGGCATCATTGCCGACAAAGACTGGCACTTTGAATTTTTCCAGCAGGATGTCCCGCATCGGGACGTTCTGCCATCCCGGCAGATTAGGGGTGAACCGCACCACCCCCCGCTTGAAATCTACGGGACCTGGCACGCCAATGGCAATCCCGGAGACCGGACTGTTCATCGGCCACACCTGATGAATGGCCGATTGGACGCGCCGCAGCACAGCAGACTGGCCTTCATCCGCGCCGGTGGGCATCGCAACCCGCGCTTCCAACACGTCATCCGATGTATAACGGGCCGCCCGAATCTGCGTTCCGCCTAAATCTACCGCAATGAAATACAAAGACGCCATTCCTACCTCCCAATCCACCCTGCCCTACCTGAGACTGCCTATGAAGCTTATCTGGATCACAATCGCAGCCCGAAAGCCGATTAAAAGAAAGCTTTTGCATTGCCAAGCTGCGCTCAACAAGCAAAAGCCCTCTATCTCCCACCGTGCGCCGCGACTATACGCGGCAGTCAATGACCAAATGGCTGTAATTTTACCACATTCTATCCCTGCCGCATCCGAGCTTGACGCCAGCGGGTAATTTCGGCAGCCGGGCGCGCGTTGAGCAAGTGCTGCGGCCCGGCCCACCCCCGCCGGGCCATCGCCATGCCGAAGTCCAACACGGCAAACCCATCCCGGTCGTGGGCGTCGGAGCTGATCGCCAGGGTGACACCCAACTCCAGGGCGCGGCGCACATAAATATCATTCAAGTCGAGGCGTTGCGGCCAGGCGTTGATTTCTAACGCCACCCCACGCGCCGCAGCCACGCGAAATACGGCGTCAACGTCCAAATCCACGCGGTGACGCAGACCCAACAGGCGGTTCAGGGGATGTCCGATCAAATCCACGTGGGGATTCTGCATCGCGGTGAGGAGGCGCTGCGTCATCTGGTCGCACGGTAAACCCAGGTCGGTATGCACCGACGCCACCACAAAATCCAGACGCGCCAGCGCGGCGTCCGGCCAATCCAGCGTCCCATCGGCCTGAATGTTCACTTCGGCCCCGGCAAACACGCGGAACTCCGGCTCGATAGACGCCCCCCGGTCAAACCGCGCGTTGACGCGGGCGACGTCGGCCAGGAAGTCGTCCAGCGCGCCAGGCGTCAGACCATTGCTACAGGCCGTTCCGTTCGTGTGATCGGCAACGATTATGTATCGCAGGCCGACCTGGCGCGCCGCCACCGCCATCTCTGCCAGCCCGTGCTCACCGTTGGAATAATCGGTGTGACACTGGAAATCCCCCAACAAGTCGCCGCGCTCCACCAGACGCGGCAGGCGGCCTTCCTGTGCGGCCTCAATCTCGCCCCGATCTTCGCGCAGTTCCGGCGGAATCCAGGGCAGCCCCAGCGTGGCGTACACCGCCTCTTCCCCGGCGCAGACGATCTCGGAGCCGTTGTCCCGGCGGAAGCCATACTCGTTCAGCGTCAATCCCTGCTGCTGCGCCAGGTTCCGAATGTGGATGTTATGCGCCTGACTGCCGGTAAAGAACTGCAAGCCGGAGCCCCATCGCTCCGGCGGCAACACACGCAAATCCACCTGAATGCCATCCGCCGTGCGCACCGAAGTCTTCGCCGGGTTGCTGAGCAACACGGTTTCTACGAGCGGCAGGTTACAAAAGCACCCCATCACCGTGATGGGATCTTCCGTCGCCACCAACAACTCCACGGCCCCTACCGTCTCGCGCATCCGGCGCAAACTGCCGGCCGGTTCGGCGTGGAAAACACCGGGGATGTCACGCAATGCCCGGCAGATGTCCTGGAGCAGCGGCCAGGCGACGCCCAGCGGGATGCGCCCGGTACTTTGCCGTCGCCAGGCGCGGATGTTTTCCAACAACTTTTGCTCCATCCGCGCGCCGACGCCCTTGATTTGGCGCAATTGTCCGGCGATGATCGCTAATTCCAGGTCGTCAACGGAGATAATTCCCAGAGTGTTCCAAAAAAGTTTGGCGCGCCGGGGGCCGACATCGGGAATTTCCAGCAATTCCAACAGTTCTACGGGGACCTGATCCAACAGGCGAGTATAGGCCGCGATGGCGCCTGTTTGCAGATATTCCGTGATCTTGGCCGCCAGAATATCGCCCACTCCCGGTATTGCTTTCAACCGGTTCTCGCGCCAGACTTGTTCCAGGGGTTCTGCCAACGCGCGCAGACTCTCGGCGGCCCGCCGATAAGCCTGGGTACGATGGGGGTTCTCCCCTTGCAGCTCCAACACATTCGCCATCGTCTCAAAAATGCCGGCCAAGGCGTTCTGCTGCTCACTCATCTCTGCCTCCTCTCACTACTGAGACCTGCAACCTTACGACGAGTTATGGTGCTGACCATGTCAATGTCCCGACAACCCACGGGGCTATGAGGATTCAGGGTGGCGCCGCTCCAGCCTCATCCCATCTCATAAAACACTCAGGGGATCATTGCCATGGCGGATTATTACCCTCATTATAGGTGGTTTTGAGAGAAGGGGCAAATTTTCACAACAGAAACGAACTACAAAGCTCGGTTTTTACAACTGAAACAAATATTTCTTGATGGTTTGACAATTCTCTCTTTGCCCCTACAATCGCAGCGATATGCAAGACTACCGCGAGTATGCCGGAAACCTACACACCCACTCCGTGTATTCGGATGGACAGTCGCCCCACCAAGCCATCGTCGAGGCAGCGGCCCAGGCAGGGTTAAATTTCGTCATCGTGACGGATCACAACGTCCGGCCCGAAGGGTTGGAAGCCTATTATGGGCGCGTGCTACTGTTGGTCGGCGAGGAAGTCCACAACGCGCGCCGCCGCCCCCAGGCCAGCCACCTGCTGGTCTACAACAGCTCCCAGGAGCTGTCGCCTTACAGCTTCGGCAGCAGCCACACGTTGATTCAGACAGCTCTGGCGCGCGGCGGCTTCTGTTATCTGGCGCACCCTATCGAAAAAGCCAGCCCGCTCGGCCCGGAACTGGCCGCCATTCCCTGGGCCGATTGGCCGGTCGAGGGGGTCAGCGGGTTGGAGCTGTGGAATTATATGTCGGAGTTCAAAAGCCTGGCGTGGTGCAAACCGGCGGCGTTGATCTACGGCTTGCAGCCGGCCTGGGGCATCACCGGCCCTTTTCGCGCTACGTTGCGGCTGTGGGATGAGCTGCTCAACCAGGGCCGCAAGCTGGCCGTCCTGGGTAATTCCGACGCCCACGCCACCGTCTATCACTGGGGGCCGGTTACCCGGCAGTTATTCCCCTACGCCTATCTGTTTCGCTGTGTGAACACGCACGTGCTGACGCAGGGCGCCTTGACCGGGGAAGTGGCGCACGACAAGGCCCTGCTTTACGAGGCGCTGCGCACCGGGCGCACCTGGGTGGGGTACGACCTCCCCCACTCCACGCGCGGGTTTCGCTTTGTGGCCCGCAGCGGCACGGCGCAGGCCACCGTGGGAGAAGAGTTGCGACGGTTGGGCGCGATCGCCTTCGAAATTACGCTGCCGGCGCCCGGCGACATTCACCTGCTGCGCAACGGCAAGCGCGTCCTGCGCCGTCATGGAACTTACCTGCAACACCTTTTGGTTGATCCGGGTGTCTACCGCGTTGAGGTGTACCGGCGTTTCTGGGGGCGCAAAGTCGGTTGGATTTTTTCCAGCCCGATCTACATCCTATGATCTCTGTCGGCGCGCCCCAGCCGCCGCAAAACCTTTCCCTGCCAACACAAAAAGGCCGACACAAGTGTCGGCCTTTTTGTATTACAAAAGATATACGCAGCTACGCGCCTAAACCAGGTCTTTGCCCGGCCCCTTGGTGAAGAAATCGGCATTGGCCGCGATCGCCGCCGTATCCTCTACGTCCCCTTCGTCGAAGATGGCTTCGTTGGGACATTCGGCAGCGCACGCGCCGCAGCTAATGCAGGTGTCGGGGTTGATGTAGTAGGTGGGCCACTTGGGGTTATCGGCCACGAAATGAATCGAATCGGTGGGGCAGACATCCACGCACAAACCGGCGCGCTCACACAGAGCAGTAATCACATAAGCCATGAGTAACCTCCTGATCAAAGTAATAGAAATAGGGTAAAAACGCTGATCCAGCTAACAAAAACCATTGTACACCGTAGACTTAAACTGTCAAACCACCCATCCGCAAGGTTAACTTGCTGCCACAGCGCGCTGTCGTCCGTTTTTCTTGACAGATTCCAACACGGCGGCCACATCGCGGAGCAGTTGATCCTGATCGTAGAGGCCCTTTTGCAACAACGCCTCCACCCGCTTCTGCAAACGCTCGCGCTCCTCGCTCGTCAACTCTTTGGCGGTGACGACCACCACCGGGATACGCTGCGTGGTGCTGTTGGCCTTTAAATTTTCCAGCACCGCAAAGCCATCCACGTCGGGCATCATCAAGTCCAGGACGATTAGAGAGGGCGGGTCGGCGTGAATGCGGGAGATGGCGTCCGCGCCGCCGACCGCCTCACGCACCTGATAGCCGGCGTTGGTGAGGATGCGGTGCAGGAGTTTGCGGTCGTCCACGTTGTCGTCCACAACCAGGATGTATCCCTCGCCGGCCGGTTGATCTAGCCGGGTCAGCGCGTCCAACAGGTCTTGCTCGTTGATGGGTTTGATCAGGTAGTCGCTGGCTCCCATGCTGAAGCCTTTTTCGACGTCGTCGCTCTTGATTGAGCAGACGATCACCGGAATTTCGCGGGTTTCCAACTCAGACTGCAATTCGGCGATGACCTCCCAGCCGTCCTTACCCGGCATCAACACATCCAGGGTGATGGCGTAAGGTTTCAGGCGGCGCGCTTCGGTCATCACCCGGCCACTGTCCGTCAGACCAAAGACGATGTACCCCTGCTTTTCCAGATAACGGCGCAGGATGGTGATAACGGCCTCGTCGTCGTCCACCGCCAGGATAATCCGCGACGTTGGACTCTTCTCCCGCTTTTCTTCCACCTCCTCAGGCGCCACAACTCTGGATTGCGGCCCACCAAGCGGCAGGGAGAAGAAGAAGGTTGACCCTTCCCCGACCTTACTATCCAGCCAGAGGTCGCCGCCATGCGCCTTGATAAACTCCAGGCTCAATGGCATTCCTATGCCGGTGCCGCCATATTTGCGCGTCGAAGACGAATCCACCTGCTCGAAGCGCTCGAACACTGCGGCAAACCGGTGCTGGGGGATACCGATACCGGTATCCTGGACGCTGACAATCACCTGGTAATTGTCATACGTGGCGGAGATCTTGATGTAGCCCTGGTCGGTGAATTTGGCCGCATTGCTCATCAAGTTCGTGATGACCTGGCGGATGCGGCGGGTATCGGCCAGCACCGAGGGTAAATCGGGCGGTACGTCCGTCAACAATTCCACACTTTTATCCTTCACCAACGCCTTCGACACCAACATCACGCTCTTGATCAACTCTTTGAGGTCGGTCGGCTCAAAGGCAAACTCCATTTTGCCGGCCTCAATCTTGGAGATGTCGAGGATGTCGTTGATCAAATTCAACAACTGGGTGCCGCTCTCGAAAATGGCGGTGAGGTCGGTCTTCTGCATGTCCGTGAGCGGGCCGTCAATGCCCTTGAGGATCACGCGCGAGAAGCCGATGATCGAATTCAACGGGGTGCGCAGCTCGTGGGACATATTGGCCAGGAATTCGCTTTTGAGCCGATCCACTTCCTTGAGCTTCTCGGCAGTGCCCTGCGCATCCTGATACAGTCCGGCCGTCTCCAGGGCCACGCTGATGTTAATGCCAGCGGTGTTGATCGTCTCCCGCACTTTTTCATCAATCGGCGGCTGCCCTTCCTGCCGGCCCACCATCAACACCCCAAACACGGCGTCGCGCACGGCCAGACGGACCGCATACGCCTCCACCAGCGGCGACTTCAAGCCGGCCGTGAAACTGAGCATCAAACTGTCCTTGCGCCCACTGAAATCAATGTAGGTCGTTTCGCGCTCGTGCACTACCTGGTAGATCGCCGGAAATTCGCTCGGCACGAAGGTGGCGGGTTCCCGGTCGGCGTTGAGCAGCAGCCCTTCACCGTCCAGCACGCCCACCGGGCTGATAAAGCGTCCATCCCACCGCCACATCAGCACCGGCATGTGCAACCACGCCGCAATAACCTGCCCCACGTTGCGCATCAACGACGTCGGCTCCAACTCAGTGCTCGCCGTCTGTAGCACCTGGTTGAGGAAGGCGCGCCGATCGGCCTCTTCCTTCGTGTCGGCGATCAGGCTGATGTTTTGCAGCGCCACCGAAGTCTGCCGCGCCACGCCCTCGTAGAACCGCAGCTCGGCGGTGGAGAACTCACGCGCTTTCCAACTATGGATCAACAGCAACCCATACTGTACGTCGCGCACGGCCAACGGGAACACCGCCGTCGCTCGCAGTCGCAAGCCGCCGAAGAAGTTCCGCACGAACTCGTCCACGATAGGTTCCTGGGTCACGTCGGGGGTCACGAAACGTCCGTCGTTGTTCAACACGTCCAGGAACAGCCGCATTTCAGCCAACGGCAAAGCCCGCACCGGGATTTCCGTCTGATCCCGGTCACGGTTGACCGTCAGGCGCAATTCGGTGGGGCTGCGGCTGGGTGTAAACAGACCAGCCGATATCCAGTCCGGCTCTTCCCGCTGTGAGATACCTTCTACGGCCGCTTGCAACACCTGTTCCACCGCGCTGGCGTCGGTGATCTGCTGTGAAATCCGGTACAACATCCGTGTTTCCGCCAGCGAACCCTGGGAGCGTTCGTAGAGGTTTGCGCTTTCAATCACGTTGGCTAACTGGGTCGCCATCAAGTCCAGGGTCGAAATTTCTTCCTGCGTGAAGGCAAACCGGCGCTGGCTGTGGATGCTCAACACGCCAATCGTCTGCCCCCGGCTGATCAACGGGAAGGCGATGGCCGAATGGGTATCCGGCAACAGGGGGTTGGCAAAATACAGGGGGTCGCGCGCCACGTCCAACGCCACGCGGCGCAGCGCGCGCGCCGCGCACCACCCTTCCAGCGTCTCGCTGCTCACCCGCAACCGGTGCCCCATCCGCAACAGCTTGTCGCCCGCTTCGCCGCTCCCGGCGCCCAATACCGCCCATACTCCATCGCTGTCCAGCAAATAAATGCCGGCAAAGTACAGATTAAAGCGACTCTGAAAGAAGTTCACAGAGTCCTGCAACAATTGTTCGCGATCCGAAATAGCGGTGGTGACGTTCGCCAGGTCTACCGCCGCGCTCAATTGCTCGGTCTGATTCACCGACCGTTGGAGCAGTTGAAGGTTGGAGATCACCACCGCCGCCTGCACGAGGATGCTGTTGTAGAGCCGGACGTCCTGCTCCGTAGGCTCAAATTTTTCAGAGAACTCGAACTGGAAGAACCCGATGCGCTCGCCGCTAACGATGCCGCCGATCAAGAACTGGCCGACGATGAGTGACTGCACCCCCTGCTGGAGATACGCCGCGCGGGACGCATCCTCCAAACGATGATCTGTCCCCACATCCTTGACCACAAAGACCTCATCCCCCACCTGCGCCAAAATCGGCAGCTCCGAGATGTGGATCCGCTCACCGATTGTGACGGGTTTCAGTTTGGGATCGTTGCTCCACGCCGTCACCGTCTCCACGCGGTCGTGCGTCGCGCCGGTCTCCGGGTCAGGGACAAATAGCCGGATTTCACCCCGCGCCGATTCGCCCAGGATGGTATGCTCAATGATAGCGCGCAGCAACGTCTCGTAAGAGGTTGCTTTACCCAGCGTGCTGGTCGCTTCATACAGCCGCCGCGACTCGCCCGCGCTGTCCTGCGCCTGCCGCAACAGGCTGGCGCGCTCCATCGCGGAGGCGACCTGGGCCGCGACTTGTTCCAGGATTGGCGTCAGGTCGGCGCGCGAGAAGGCCTCGGCGGTGCGGCTGACCATGTGCAGCGTTCCCAGCGCGCGATACCCCAAGCGCAGCGGCAGGATGGCTTGCGAGACCATGCCCTGTTCCAGCCACTCCGCATCCTCCGGGAAGCGCGGCATCGCTTGCAGGTCCTGGACGATCCAGGGTTGATTCTCTTGCGCGACCCAACTCGCGCCGCTGGTGGCCGGCAGGCTCCGATTTAACCAGGCGCCGACCTCGTTGGTTCCCACGGCTTTTCCCACCCCCAACACCTGTGAGACGCCATCCCGCGCATCGTAGCCGGCCAGCAGCAACGCATCCAGCGGAAACAGCGCGTCCAACCGGACCACAAAGTCATCCAGAGCGTAAACGAGATTCTCAGTAGCGTTGAGGAACGCGACCACTTCCTGCAAAAAGCGCACCTGCTGCTCTCGGCGGCGGGTTTCGCGCAACGCATTTTGCGACTGATCCAACAACAGCCGGTTTTCCAGGGCCAGAGAAATCTGGTCGCGCACCGCCTCCAACACGGCGAGGTCGTCTTCAGAGAATTGCGGCGTCCCCCCTGGCTCTTCAAAACGCAGCAGCCCCACCGGTTCGCCCTTCAACTCCAACGGCGAAATCAACGAGGCGCCGTCGCCGCCCTCGGTGGGGACGAGCGGCGCCGCCTGGGACCAGGTTTCCGGCAAGGACTCCACCACCTCGTGGGGAGATAGAGGGACGATTTGCTCCAGATCGTAGCGATAGCCCAATGCACCCTCTTCGGCCACGTAACGATCCAACATCTCGACGGTATAGCGACTCTGAAGCCGCTGCACCTCTTGATAACGCGCTTCAGATTCCGCAATCAGGCGCGCATTGATGATGGCGTTCGCCAGTTGGTCGGCCATTGTCTGCAAGATCGTGATGTCCGAGGGGGAATAGGCGGCCACTTCGGTGGATTGAATGGTCATCGCGCCGATCACTTCGCCGCGGCTCGCCAACGGCAACGCCATCTCCGAACGGGTTTGCGGCAAGTTCGGGTTGTTGAAGCGCACCGCCGCCCGCCCCACATCCAACTGAATGTCCGCGGTGCCCGTCGCTACGCACCGCCCGATCATGGATTTGCCGCCCACTTCCAGACGGTGTCCCGCTTGCAACATAGTGCGACCGGCATCGCCCGTGCCGGCGCGCAGCACGGCCCACCGGCGCGAGTCATCCAGCAGGAAAATGCCGGCGTAGTACAGGGTGAACCGTTCTCTGATCAGTTCCACGGCCTGGAACAGCAATTGATCCTGATCCACAATAGAAGAAGCCGCCCGTGAGACTTCGGCGGCCGTTTGCAAGCGCTGCGCCCGCCGCTCGTTCTGCTCAATCAAGTAACGGGTGTACATGGCGCCGCCCACCTGGTCCACGACCGTGCGCACGATGACCTCCAGGAAGCGCTCGGAAACGTGCCGCGCTGGCTGGTGCCCTAACCACGAAAGCTGACCCAGCAGCCGGTTGGCCGCGAAGAGCGCCGCAGAAATCACACTGCGGTACCCGCCCCCCGTCATGGTCGCGCGGACGCTATCCGGTAGGGGCACGTCCGAAGCGGTAACATCGTCGCACACGAAAATCCTTTGCGGTTCGGCGGCGAATAACTCCAAAAGCTCCGGGTCAAATGTCAGCTTCGGCATACAGTGATAATCGCGCCCCGTCTCGGTCAATGTGACCAGATAGGCATCCAGCATCAAAGGATGATCGTTTTCATCCCACTGCGTGAACAGGCGCACGGAAGCGGCATCCATCTCCAAAAATTCGGCCACGTCGGCGACCGCCTGCACCAAATCCTCAATGGACTGCGCCTGATTGACCCCCTGGCTTACCTTGTAGAGCGCCTGGGTCTCGGCCAGCGAGGATTGCGCCTCATCAAAGACGCGTGCGTTCTGAATGGCGGTGGCGATCTGCCCGGCCATCGTCTGCAATACGGTGATGTCGGTGTGCGAGAAAGAACGCGCCGTGTCCGATTGAATCGTCATCGCGCCGATGATCTGGCCGCGCCCGATCAGCGGCAGCGCGATCTCGGCAGTGGAGTCCGGCAGCAGCGGATTCACGTACCGCACCGCCGCCTCGATACGCTCCGGGATCTGCGGAACGCCGCGCGCCACGCACTGCCCGATCATGGAACTGCTGCCGATCTCAAAGCCGTGATGGTTCGCCAACATGATGCGGCCCGGTTCGCCGGTGCCGGCGCGCAAATCCACCCGGTTCCGCTCGCGATCCACCAGGAAAATTCCGACGTAGTAGAGGTGGAATTTCTCTTTGATCAAGTCCACGGCCATCGGCAGCAATTCGTCAAGCCCCAGGATCGAAGCGGCAGCCTCGGCCACGGCGGCGGCGGCTTCCATCCGCTCGGCGCGGCGCTGCAACTCGGCGAAAATGTGCATATTGTAGACGACCACGGCGACTTGATTCGCCATTGCGGTCATCAATTCCATGTCCTTCTGGGTGAAATCGTCGCCGCCTGGGGCATTGATGGCCGTCACCACGCCCAGCACGACATCCTGATAGTGCAGCGGCGACGCGATACAACCACCCATCGCCTGCGCCTGGCGCGCCTGATACGCGGCCTCATCCTCTTGCGCGGCAGGGCGTCCCTGGGGCAGCAATACCGGACGTTGCTCGCGTAACGCCCATCCCCGCGCACCCTCCCACAGCACCTCAAAAGACGGCGGTTCCGCTTCCGACACGTGAGATCCGCCCTGGACGTAGTGCGTCACATGGCGGGATTCTACGTCGAATAGCGCCACATTCGCCCAATCCGCATGGAGCAACTCCACGGACTGTTTCACCACCATCTGCAACAATCCCGGCAAATCGGCAATGCCGCCCACCAGGCTGCTAAATTGATAGAGCGCCTCAGCCTCGGCCAGCGCGTTCTGTGTCTGATGGAGCAGTTCTTCCCCCTGCGCTTCGGCATACCAGTGGTCGGTCACATCCAATATGATCCCGACCATGCCCACCACGTGACCTTCTTTGTCGTGAATCGTGGCCTTATGGAACGTCACGCGATGCTCGACGCCATCGGCGTAACGGGTTGGCGCTTCGTAGCGCTGCGTGCCGGGATTCCGGATCAAATCCAGGTCACGCGCGTGATAAACCACGGCCACCTCAGGGGGGATCGCCTGCGGGAAATCGTAGACAGTATGCCCCACAATCTCCTCACGGGGCATCCCCAGCACGAGATCGGCAAAGGCCCGGTTACAGCCGCGATAGACGCCGGCCGTATCTTTGTAGAAGACGGGGGCCGGGATGGCATCCAGCAAAGATTGCAACCAGTGGAAACTGTCCAATCCACTTTCCTGCCCCCACGCCGCCAACGTCTGCGGCGGGCCGGGCAATTCTTCCGACGGCAGTTTTTTGTCTTTAGCCTTAGCGCTCATCCTCATTGCCCTCCTCACCCGCCTGAACAGGTGGGCGGAACTGCACGATATTGCGCGAGGTGCCTAACGCGCGGCCCAGTTCGCGCAAGCCGGTCTGGAGCACTCCCTGCACATCTGGGGCGCGCTGGATGCGTTCAGTAATCTCGCGGATCATCTGCTCGCGGCGCGCGCGGGCCTGGATCGCTTCGAGCTGATTCAGGTTCTGCACCGCAATCGCGGCCTGACCGGCCAGGCTCGTCAGCCGGCGCATCTCCTCCTCCGGGAAAGTGGTGGGCTGCGGATAAATAGCGTTGACATAGCCAATGCGCTGACCGCCGGCGATAAGGGGGACGAAGATAGTGCTGCTGGCCTGGAAACGCTGGACGTAAAGCGCGCGTAAATTTTCATCTATGCGCGAATCATGCACAATGTCCTCAAAGAAAATTGGGGCGTAACCGAAAATCTGTTCGGCGGAGGAGAAGGCCGCCAATGGATAACGGTCGCTGACGGCGTCGGCGGGCAACGAACTCCACCGGGCCAACACGTGAATCCACTCAGGGGTCGAGCTTTCACTCCACGGATGGTCGAAGAAGTTCAGTGAGACGTTGTGGCTGCCCTGGCCCAGCAGCGTATACCGGCGCAGCACATCCAGGATGCCGATGTACGAATCGGCGGCGTTCAACTCGGCGCTGGCGCGGTACAGGGCTTCCTGTTCCAAGAGGGACGTTTGCACCTGGTTGAACAGGTTTTCGCGGACCAGGGTGTTGGAGAGCGCCGCCGCGGCCGTCTGTAACGCGCCAATCTCGTCCGCCTGCAAGAGCCGCGCCTGGCGCACGCCCCCCAACGCCAGGAATCCCGGTGGGCGTTTTTCCACCACGATAGCCAGCGCCAGCATAGATTGCAGGTTGAGCGGCGCCAACAACTCGCGCGCCTCGTCCGGCAATTCATCCGTCATGATCTGCACGAAACCGGTCTCGCGGAGACGCTGCGCAAGGGTCGGGAACTTGTCCATCGGCAAGCTCGGCAAGACCCCTTCCCGGAGATCCGCGGGAAGATCTGGCGCGATCCATTCGGCGGCCATCCGCCAGTAAGCGCCCACCGTATCCCAGAATGCGCCGGTGGTATCCTCAAAACTTTCCGCATAGTAGGCCCGATCCACCCCGGCCGCCTGCGCCAACAGCGCCAACACATCTTCCAGGGCGCCGGTCCCGTCTTGAGCCAGGGACGCGACCGCCTGGGAGATGTTGGTCTGATACCGCGCCTGCCGCTCCACCACCGAAAGCGCAGTCTGCGTGCGCCCGAATTGCAGGGCGTTCTGCAAAGCGGCGGCGGCCTGGGTAGCCAGGAACTCCAACAGGCGCAGGGCATCTTCGCCAAATTGATCCACTTCGGTGCCGTGGACAAAGATGGCGCCCAGCACTTCCTCACCGATCTGCAAGGGGACGCCAATCTGAGAGAGCAAGCCGGCCTCGACCAGCCGGAGGTTGCCTTCGGTGGGATAGGTGCGGTTGTCGCGCACCAACACATGCTCCCGGTTCTGGATGATCACTTCGGTCAGGCCGTGGGCGCTAGGGGCAGTCATTGCCACATCGGGCAGGCGCCCCACCTCCTCTACACTCTGGCCCTTCATGTAATCGCCCGTGGCGCTGTCCCGCAGGAACACCACCGAAGACGGCGCGTTGAGAATCCGCCGCGCCAGATCGGCGGCCCGCGTCAAGAGGGGATTGACATCCAAAATAGCCAGCAACTCAATACCGGCCTGGTACAGGTCGGCAAATTGTTCCGCGCGGCGGCGGGTTTCTTCAGAGAGCGCCAGGTTGTTAATAATCACGCCGATCTGGTTGGCCAGGTTTTGCGCTAACTCACGGGTGTCCGGATCCAGAGGGACGTCGCCATGACGCTGAATCATTGCAATGAACCCGGTCTGGGCGCCGCCGCTGACAATCGGCACGTAGAGCACGCGCCGGAAGTTGTAGAACTGTAACGTTTCTTCGACGAGTTCGGGCGCCGTGGTAGCCGCCTCGCCATCGGCCATTTGCGACAAATTCAGGAGCGGCGTCATCGGCCCCAATTCGGGATGGCTTAGTCCACGGAAGAAGATGTGATGCTCGTCCGGCAAGCTGAAGCTGCGGCGGAAGAAGGGCAGGGCCTGGCCGGACACATCCATGACAGCCTGGGGCTGGACAATCGGCGCGTCGGGAATGGGGAAGGTGAAGACGCCTACCGCCATATCCAGGCCATGCGCAAGGACGCGCGTGATTTCCACCAGTACTTGCTCCGCGGCAATGTTGGGGTTGGCCGCTACCTGCAACACACTGCTGATCAACATCTGCTGGCGCTCGTTGCGCTGCGCCTCTTCAAAGAGCCGGGCGTTATCCAGGGCCAGGGCCACCTGCTCGGTCACGCTGGAAATCAGTTCCAGCTCCTCTTCACTCCAACTGTGTTGGGGGTCCGAAAGTCCCAAATAGCCAACCACCCGGTCGCCGGCGCGCATGGCCTCCATCACCACCGGCACGCCGCCATCCCGGAACATTTTGCGATCCACGCCCCCTTCCAACAGGTCCGCCGGCACCGGCAAGGGCGGCACGGGATTGGTGTCCACGCGGTCGTACTCGTAAGCCAGCGTGCGCGTCCGGGAAGTCAACCGCGCCCAGCCCCGGCGTTGATAGTCAATCTGCACTTCCCGCAATTCGGCGATGGCGCCTTCCATCACTTCCAGGGAGCGCGCGTTGTACAGCGCAATGGCCAGTTGGTCGGCCATCAACTGTAATGTGCTGATGTCCTCGTCGCTAAAGGCCTGGGATTGAGAGCTTTGCACATCCAGGACGCCAATAACGTCTTCGCCGGTCTTCAAGGGCAGCGCCATTTCGGAGCGGGTGTCCGGCAGATCGGGGTTATTGAACCACACGGCGTCGTCGCCGACATCGAAAGCGATGCGCGGTTTGCCGGTTCCAGAGACGTAGCCCACGATGCCCACCTGTCCCACGGCCAACCGGTGACCACGCGCCAACATGCGCCGGCCACCCTCCGATGAAGTGGAACGCAAGATGGCCCATTGTTTTTCATCGTCCAGGATGAAAATGCCGGTGTGGTAGAAGTTGAATTTTTCCGAGATCGCGTTGACCGCCGTATCCAACACCATGTTCACGTTGCGCATCTGCGCAGCTTCTTTGCTGATCAGGCTGATGGCTTCCAATTGCACTGTTTTGCGCTCCAGGGCGGTGGTGCGCGCCGCCACCCGTTGTTCTAGTCGCACCACCAGCTCCTGGAGTCGTTCCGCCATCGCGTTAAACGATTGGGCCACCGCATCAAATTCCGCCTGCTCGATGTGAATTTTGTAAGATAGGTCGCCGGCGCCAATGATGGCGGCCCCTTCGGCCAGGCGATACAGCGGCTTCAACACCATGTTGGTCAGGGCATACTGCAACACCCGCACGGCCACTGCGGCCACCACGAGCGCCAGCACAACCGGGATAATCAATGGAGGGGGGTCCACGGCGTTGGCGCGCTCCGCAACGACCACGTAGAGAGTGCGGTTAGCGTCTCCGGGCATCGGCATCGCGTGTGAGATCAGATACAGCATATCGCCCGCAATTCTCCGCCGTACCACGACATCCGCGCCATTCAGGTCTTGCAACTCCGGGACGGTCATCCCCTTCATCCCTGACTGAGAGGTTTCGATGATGAACCCCTGTTCGTCCACCAAAGCGATAAACGTGAATTCCTCGGCGCCGCCCACCATCTCCTGCAACAACGCGCTCAATCCCGGCGCGTCTTCCAGGGTTTCCACATAGGGTACGACCGTTTCCAAAATCTGCCCCAGTTCGCGCGCCACGATCTCCCCTTTTCCCAGACGCGCGTCACGGTAAGCCGCACGGAAACGCAAACCGATGTAGCCAAAAATAAGCAGCAGGCAAAGAGCAGGGATGCCCACAATGGTGATCATCATGCGCCAGCGCAGACTCTGGGTTCTCTTAGTCATTCACGCCTCCTTGTGGCGGTGCGTTCACAGCCGCCGGCAGCGTTGACGATGGCAGCACGCGGTAAACCTCCGCCACTAACGGAAAGGTTACAGGAATGGGCAGCTCCCATTTGCGCGCCGCCGCCAGATTCATGAGCAGCGCGCTGCGCCCTGAGGCATCCACCGGGATAGCCGCCGGCGACGTTCCTTGCACGATGCGCAGCGTCAACTCCGCTGCGCGCGCGCCCTGCGCATACCCAGAAGGCGTCAATCCGGCGACCGCGCCGTGGCGGATCGCCTCGCTCGACACTGCAAAAAACGGCACCGGCGAGTTCTCCAACATCCACGCCAGCAAGGTAGCCTGATCCATATCGTTGCCCTCGCTATCCTGCGCATAACTCACGCTGGTCAACAGGATAAAATCATAATTCCCGGCCTGTAATACCACATTCTGCCACACTTCCCACTCCGATGTCACCCTGAAGGCTGGCGGCGATTCCGGACGGTAAGCCTTGAGGGTCTGGTAAATATTCCGGGCCATGATCTTCCCGGAAACGGAGGCGTCGCTCAAGATGAGGTAACGCCCACTGCCGCCGACAAAGGCGCGCGCAATTTCCAGGTTCTGCTCCGGCCGCACCACTTCCAGGACGCCGGTCACGTTGGGACGCACTAGGTCGTACTCCTGCGGGTCACTGTTGAGGCCGCAGTAGACGAAGGGCAGCCGCGCGTCGGGATAGCGCGGAATCACGGTGCGGATGGCCTCATCGTCGGATACAATCACCACAGTGGGATTGAAAGCCTGTACTCGTGCGATGACGAGGTCGGCCACCGGCGTCATGTCAGAGGCCAACGGAGACTGGGTCACATCCATGTAGATGGGTTTCCACTCCAAAGTCCCTTCGGCCAGGCTGTAGCCGTTGCGCGCCAGTGTTTCCAAAATCCCCGTTTGAATTTGCAAGGTCCACGGGTCGCGGTTATGGTAGCTGCTGACCCATACCAGGCGGATAGTCTGCGTGGGACGCAGCGGCGCGGAGGTAGGTGTGGGCACGCTGCCAGCTTCCGGGCTTCCCACGCAGGCCGTCAACGCCCAGAGCAATGAGAGAACGACGACCCCTCCCATCAGGCGCGGCCATACGCCGCGCCGCAAATCGCTCAGGCCATGCCTCATTCTTGCTCTCCCAACGGCAGCAGTTGAATCCGGCTGCGCTCCACCTGGAGCGCCCGGCCCAACTCTTCGACGGCGCCGCGCATGATCGCATCGGTGCTGCCGCCCACCCGGACGCGCGCCATGATTTCGCTGCGGGCGCGCTGCTGGTTCGCGCGCCGCGTCGTTTCTTCCAGCAGGCGGGCGTTGTCCAACGCCAGATCGAGTTGTTCCACCACGAACCGGGTGAACTGCACCTGTTCCTCCGTCCACGGCGTCGGTTTCTCAAAAGCCAACACGCCCAGCTTTTGTCGGCGAATCGTCACGGGGGCCAGCAGCAAATGCATCCCGTTGGGGTTAACGAGGGTGGTGATGTCCGCCACGTCAGCCGGCGATACCGGCAGCGCTACTTCCTGGGACGTCGTCCGGCTGACGATACCGGAAGCGTAGCCATAGTCCAGGCTCATATTGCGACGGGCCAGCGCCTGCCGCCACGCGCGCAAGGCGTCCTGTTCCTGATAGCGCGAAAGTCGCTCCAGCGTCTCGTGGGTCTCGGCCAGCGAGCGCGTGTTGACGATTGCCACGGCGATGTTGTCGGCCAGGATGCGCAGCACGGCCACATCTTCTTCTCCGAAGGCCGACTCCTCGCGCGTCTGGATATCCAGCACCCCAATGGTTTCGTCGCCGACGATCAAGGGCAAGGCCATCTCCGATTTAGTGTCTGGGAGTTCAGGGGTGTTGAACCAGATGGTGTCTTCCCCCACGCGGAACGCGAAGCGGGGGACGCCGGTGCTGGAGACGTAGCCAACAATGCCCTGTTGGCCCACCCGCAGGCGGTGGCCCCGCGCCAACATCCGCTGTCCGCCCTCTGAAGAAGCGGCTTGCAACACCGCCCAGGCATTGGTGGGGTCCACCAGGAAAATAGCTACATGGTAGAACCCCAGGCGCTCCGAGATCAAGCTCACGGTCGTATCCAATAGGGATTGCAAATTCTGGATAGAGGAGGCTGCCCGACTCAGTTCGGCAATGGCCTGGAATTGCCCGGCGCGCTTCTGCAACACCTCTGTGCGCATTTCCACCCGCTGCGCCAATTCCTGACGCGCGGCCTCCAAACTTTGGGCCGAGTTCTGCAAACGGCCGAGCCAGTCACGGGTCAGGCGCGCGTTGACGAATGCCAGGATTCCCGGCACGGCGGTCAACAGCATCAGAGTAAGCGCCTGCCCGATAAACCAGAATAGCGTGGCGGATTGCGTCACCGGCGGGTAATAGATATTGGAGCGGGTCAAGCTAAACAAAAAGAGGTAGTACACCAATACGCACACCACCGACCACGGAACGTACCCAAAGGGCAGAAAAACTCCCACCAGGGTCAGCGGCCAGAAGTACATCAGCCACCAGGGGGAGACGACGCCGCCAAAAAGGTAAATGGCGCCGGAGATGCCCACCATACATAGCCCAATGTACACCCCAAACGTGCGGCGCAGGTCACCGCGCCTGGCCCGGAAGTAACCGAAAAGGCCGAAGGGAACAAACATCAACGCAAACGCTCCTTGCAGCCAGAATTCGGTCACATCCTTAATCAAGCGGTTTCGCAGGGCAAAGACGTAAGTTCCGAAAAACACAAACGAGAAACACACGCTCATCAACATCAAGATGGTAAACAGGCGGCCCAGGCGAATCTCGTCCTCGTCATTATCCGCCACTGTGACATCCGTCAAACGGGTCAAAACGGCAAAAATTCGCTCGCGCCAGTGTTCCGGCAGTCCGGTCATACGTCTTCCTCCTGCTGCTGGGCTAAGGTCAGGCGCGCCGCGCCGCGCTCAGCATTCAAAGCGCGCCCTAATTCCATCAAAGCCCGCTCCAACACCGCTTCGATTTCCACTTCGGCGCGAATCTGCGCTGTCACCTCGCCGACAGCCTGCTCGCGCGACGCACGGCGGTTGGTGTCGTCCAGCAGCCGCAAGTTCTCGATAGTCTGCGCTAACTGATCGGCGACTGCCCCGATGATCTCCAATTCTTCGGCGTCCCATTCCTGGGCCACATCCCGCCGCGCGCCCACCGCGCCAATGATCTGTCCGCGCGTTTGCAGGGGGATCGCCAGCTCCCGCTCAGCTACGGCCAGCTTGCGGGAACGCACGGCCTGCGTCATCGAGGGCAGCCAGACATCGTTGTTGATGGTCACGCCTTCTTCCCGATATTGATACCCCCCCGGCGTCGTCCCGCTTTCCGCCAGGCTTTGCCAGGAGCGCTGGACGTAAGCCTGCTGGACGGACTGTACTTCCGTCAACGCTTCTATTAGGCTCTCTACGGTTGCATTCAGATAGCGCCCCAGGTTAATCAGGGATAGGGACAGGTTTTTGTCTTTCGCCATCTCGTTCATGTCCAGACGGGTGGCATAATCTCCGGCGCGGATCAATTCTAAGAAATTCACGTATTGCTTCAAGGTGTTGTCCAACTGCTCTGCTGCCTGCGCATCGCGCCGGCGCAGCTCGCGTTCCGCCTCCACGGCTGCCTGCGCGCGCTGCGTCGCCACCGTCAGATCGCGCTGCTGCTGTCCAAGCACTGCGATCGAGCGTTGCATGAACACCGACAACTGCGCATTGAGCACCAACAAAATGCTTGAAACGGCTACAAAGGCACCGCCCCACATCACCTTGAGTAAAATCGCGGGCATCGGATAGGGGATTATCAGCCCCACGTGCTCCAACGCCAAAAACACCAGGTACAAGAAGCTGTTGATCAGCAAGGTGAGCAACGCCACTCGGCGTCCGGTCATCGCGCCGGCAATTAAGGGGATAGCGACCAGGCTCATGGTCATAGGCCCGGTGGCGCCGCCCATGTAGTACATAACAACCAAGAAGATGAACTCGCCCCCTCCCAAACAACAACCGATAGCCAACCCAAAATGCCTGCGCCGCGCCAGCCAGAGTACGCCAATCATCCACGCTATCCCCACCACCCCCCAGATCAACAGAACTGCGGGAAACCCGGGGATTGTCCGCCAGGCCACCGTATACATTACGGTAAAAACTACAAACAGTCCCAGGGTGACCAAAGACACCTGCTGGATCAGTCGTTCCCGACGCTCTTTTTCCGATACCATCGAATGCGAGTCAGACTTGCGTTGTTCACTCATGGTTCGCCACCTCCTCCGGGGGGAGCAGCGTGCGTTCGGCGCCGATGCGGCCCACCGTCTCTGTCGCGCGCAGCACCCGCGCCACCTCCTGCACGGCGCGGCGCATCGCCTCCTCCACCGTCAGTGAAGCGCGAATATGGTCGGTGATTTCGCGGGTGAGTTGTTCGCGCAGCGCACGGCGCTGGGTCACCTCATACAGACGCGCACTGTCTAACGCCTGCTCCAACTGCGCCATCAAAGTTTCCAGCATGGCGTTCTCTTCTGCCGTCCACGCCCCCTCCAATTTGTGGGCCACAATCTGACCCAACACTTGTCCACGCACCCGCAACGGCAACAGCAATTCCGGTAGCGCCGCGGACATGTCGGTAAGCGTATCCGCCGTCTCGCTCCCATAACGATAGCTGCGCCCCCCCTCTGCGCGCAGCCAATGCTGCCATGACTCGCGAGCCACACGGCCGGAAACGCGCTCCGCGGTCTGGAGGCTCTCCTGCAACGCGACTCGCAGGCGCGCCTGGTTGATGAGCATCGCCGACTGGTCGGCCAACGCCTGCAAAACCAACGTATCTTGCCGGTCAAAGGCATCCGCCTCACGGCTGTACAGGGCCAAGATGCCAAACACTTCGCCCCCCTGCGCCTGGCGCAACGGCAGCCAGAGGATGGTGCGAGCTTCGGGTAGGTCAGGATCGGCAAAAAAGTCTATCTCAGTCGGCAGCGCGTGCTCTCTACTGGCCGCGCGACAAACCCGACTTTCACCGCGCCACACCACGGTTTCTAAATCTGGCGATTCCATCAGCTCCAGGTGCGCTTCCCGCGCCAAGCGGCGCAGGCCCTCGGCCCCAGACGCCGCCTGCAAGATCAACTGCCGGTGCGGTTCGTCCAGCAGCCAGATGGCGACGTGATAGAAAGAAAATTCAGTGCAGATCAGCGTCACCAATGGTTGCCACAATGAAGCCAACTCCGGGATCGCGGCGGTTTCCCACGTCACCCGCGCGGCCGCCTCCAAATACGCAAAGCGCCGTTCCACGGTGCGAGTATATGCAATCTGCTCCTCGCGGCTGATCTGCAAATCGCGGTTGCGATCGATCAGGGTTTGCTCGTACTGCCGGTTGCGCCGGCTCCACCGGCGCAGTTCCCGCAGATTTGCCTGCAACAACAGGCTCACCAGCACCAGCACAATCCCCATCGTGCTCAGATCGACGACGGATGCCGCCGCCCCCGTCACCCCGGCAATGACCCCGACACGCTCCAGGGAAAATGCGACGACGACAGCCACCAGGCAGAGTGCGCCTACGATGAGCGTGGCGTTGGCCCCCAGCAGGACCCCGGCAGCGACAATGACCAGGTAGAACGCCGTTGCCACCATCCCCTGGATTCCCCCAGAAGTCATGGTCAGATACACCACGGTACTCCACAGCAACAAGGTCAACAGCCAGGCAACCACGCGGGCGTACCCCCGATGTAACGCCTCCCGCAGGCCCAACAGGGCCAGCGTCAGCACGATCCCCAGAAGCAGATCGACAAAGATTTCGTCTGGTTCCAGGATCATCATGATCCCAGACCCCAGCAGGGTAGCGGCGAAGATAATCCACAGGATCGTGTTCAGCAGTGTCACGGTATAGAGCATATCCCGGTCGTCGCCCACTACCGGCGGAGCCAAGAAACGCTTGATCTTATCTATCGTCGTCATGTCCCCTACTCCCCGCCCGCGCCCAATTCAATGGTCAAATCGTGCAGCCCCAGCGCCTCGCCAATGGCGCGCACGGCTGTCTGTAACACGGTATCCACATCCAACGAAGCACGCATCTGCGCCGCGACGTTCCCCGTTAAACGCTCCCGCGACGCTGCCCGCTGCGTTTCGTCCAGCAACCGCAGGGTTTCTGCTGTCTGCCCCATCCGCTCGGCCACCGCTTCCAACAGCGCCACCTCATCCGCAGTCCACTGGCGGGCGCCATCTTCATCGTGAATGCCCAGCACGCCAATGACCTGGTCGCGCAAGGTGATGGGGACGGCTAAGGCGGCATGGTTCACCACGCTTTCGCCGACGGGGACGGTCACAGCCTGCTGATCCGCGATCACCCGCCGGACTTCAGGCAGTACTGCGTCGCCCAGAGGGGCAGCGCCCGGGCGCTGCGTTTCATAAGCGGTGGCGGCGGCCACCTGCAAATAATCCACCCACGCTTGTTGCTGATAGCGACGCTGCACAGCTTGCATCTCGGCCAGTGCGGCGCGGGTCTGCTCCAGCAAGCGGGCGTTTTCCACTGCAACAGCAACCCGGTCGGCAATGTTACGCAGCAAGTTGACTTCCTCCGGCGTGACTTTGGCGCGCTCCTGGCGATGGTGGCCGACTTCCAGCACCCCAATGACCATATCATGGGCGATCAGCGGCACGTAGACGCGCACGAGATTGGCATGGCCGGCCCGTTCAAACAACTCGCGGTCGAAACGAGCATCCCAGCCATCAATCACCTCGATTTCCCGCTTGCGCGCTACGTCCATTAAGATATCGCCTTGCAGGGCATCCAGGGAGCGCACCAGCCCTTCCAGCGAAGCGGCCCACCCTATCGCGCGCGGCGTCTGTACTTCCCTGGCCGTCGTATCTATCAAATTAACCGCGATATAGGTAAAGCCCAGCGTATCCGAAAGGGCAGCTACCGTCGCATCGAGTGTCGCGCCCAGATCGGTCATGCCGGCTACAGATTCGCTGATCTTCTGCAACGTTTGCATTTCTGCGACCTGCGCCTGGGTCTGATTGCGCAGGCGGATATTTTCAAGGGCGTTAGCCAGTTGATCCGCCATGGATTGCAGCACCGCCACATCCTGCTCGCCAAAGGCGGCCGGTTGGTTGCTCTGAATGGTCATGGCGCCCAGGGCGCGCCCCCGGCTGATCAGGGGCAGCGCCAATTCCGAGCGAGTGGCGGGCAGCAGCGGATGCGGCTTGCGCACGGACTCTTGCCCCACGTCCAATGCGATGCGCGCCTGGCGATTCGCCACACACCAGCCGATCATCGAGTCGCCCCCCACTTCCAATTGATGACCCTTCGCCGCCATCTCGCGTCCCACGTCCCCGGAACCGGCCCGCAACACCGCCCACCGGCCCGTCGCGTCCACCAGGAACACGCCCGCGTAGTACAAATCCAGCCGATCTTTGACCAGGTCTACCACTTGCTGCAACAACATCTCGGCTTCCATAGCGCCGCCGGCCAGCCGCGACACTTCGGACACCGTCTCAAGCTGCACGTTGCGGCGCAGCAACACCGCCTCCGTCCGCTTGATGTCCGTGATGTCGCGCGTCACTCCCACAAAGCCGGTGACGCTTCCCGTCGCGTCAAACAAGGGGATTTTAGTGGTAGACACCCACAACTGTTCCCCCGTGCTCTGGGACACGGCCGGCTCCTCGTGATTCAACAAGGGTTGCCCGGATTTCATCAACGTCTGTTCGTCAGCGTAATAGGATGCAGCCAAGTCGTGGGGGAAAATGTCAAAATCGTTTTTCCCGGTTACCTCTTCCTGACTCTGCGCGCCCAACAGCCGCAAGTGCGCCCGGTTGTTGATGACAAAGCGGCTCTGCCGGTCTTTGATGTATACGTAATCCGGGATCGTGTCAATGAGTGAGCGCAGCAAGTTGCGCTCTTGCTGCAACTGCATCTCTGCCCGTTTGAGCGACGTAATATCGCGCGAAATACCAAAGGTGCCGACGATGTTACCGGCGTCATCATACAGAGGTAGTTTGGAGGTCAGCACCCACGTATCCGGGCGATTCGACCACGTCTCGCGCTCCTCAAGATCGAGAATCGGCTGACCGGTTCTAATGATTTCCTGTTCAGTTTCATAGGCTGGACGAGCGTGGTCTGCGGTGAAGAAGTCGAAGTCGGTTTTGCCAACAGCTTCGGTAGGCTCATGCACGCCAAAACGTTCTACTTGTGATTTGCTGAGCCGAATAAAACGGCTCTGCCTATCCTTGAAGTAAATGTGATCGGGGACGTTATCCATCAGCGCGTCCATCAGGCGCTGTTCGCGGCGCAGGTCGGCGTAGAGACGCGCGTCAGCGAAAGCGTCAGCTAACCGATCGGCCATCGTCTGCAAAATGGCAATGTCGTCCGTCTCAAACGCCGCCGGCTGATCGCTCTGAATCGTCAGGGCGCCCAAGGCTTGATCCCGGCTGATCAGAGGTAACGCCAATTCAGAGCGAGTCTTAGGCAAGAAGGGATTGTCGAAACGCACGGCCTCCGCCCCCACATCCAACGCGATGCGCGCCTGCCGGTTAGCAACGCACCACCCGATCATAGAACTGCTCCCCACGGCCAGTTTGTGTCCCTGGGCCAACATCTGCCGGCCGGCCTCGCCGGAGCCAGCGCGCAGCACCGCCCACTTTCCCCCAGGCTCCCCACTCCACTCACCGGTTTCATCCACCAGGAACACCCCGGCATAATACAAGGCGAATCGTTCGCGGATCAATTCCACCGCCTGGCGGATCAGTTCGTCGGGATCCAACAGGCTGCTGGCGGCCTGCGACACTTCCGTCGCGGCCTGAGCACGCCGGGCGCGGCGATCCAGCGAGTACAACAGTGCGTCACGCTCCCGCACCGACAGCACCCCCTGCAAGGCGACGCTGATCTGGTGGCTCAAGAGAGTATAGAGAGATGTCTCTTGCGGGCCAACCTCAAACACGATGAAGCCCAGTTGGGTGCGCTGAAAGTAAAGCGGTTCAACCACCCAATTGTAACGTCGGCCCACCGGCATGCTGTCTGCCGGCAGCAAATGCCGGGCCGGGAATGTCGCCCCCCCGTCCGGCAGGGAAATCCGTCCATTTTCGTTGTAAGCCATGATCATCCGCGCGTCGCCCGTCGGCGCCGTCGGATCAAGGTACAACGAAAGATACGCGCCAGGAATGCCCAGACCTTCCAGTTCCCGCACCAGGACATCCAACTGCGTCTTGAGATCGAAGGTAGCCAACAATGCCTGCTCCAAGTTCCGCAGCCGCTCGGTGCGCTGCGCCTTTTGGGCAGTTTCCTGATCCTGCGCCTGCTGTGCAATCTCCGCCAGCAAGACGCGCGCCTGCTGTATGCAGCTCTCGACGCGGGTCAACGTCAAAAGGTCAGCCGCGAGCGCGGGCGTCAGGTGACGCCGCAGCGCCGACAGGAGCGTCTGCCCCAGCGAGAGCGGTGTTCCCGCCAGGCGCATCTGGCGCAACACCTCGTAGAAGGCCGACAGAAAAGCCGCGTCCGCCGGCTCTCCGGCGACCGCAGGACACACCTCCTGCTGCAAAGTCTCCAACAGAGTCGCGCCCCACTGCTCCCCTAGCGGCGACACCATGGTCCGGGCCACGTCGGCCAACAGCGGCTCACGCACCGCGGCGAAAGCGTCCGCCCCGATCAACGCCTCAGATTCCGAGGCCGCCGGGGCCGGAAGGGACAGAGAGGCTGCGTCCAGCACGGCAGGGGGCAAACAGCCGCACGACTCGCGGATCACCAGGTCGGCCGGCACCAGGATTTGCTCCGGCGTCGGCTGCCCGCGGACTAGGGAGAGGAGCAGTTCAGCCACAGCGTAGCCTAACTCATAGGTGGGCACTTTCACGGTCGTCAATGCCGGCATTGCGAAGCGCGCCGCCTTAATATCATCAAAGCCCGCCAGGGCGATCTCTTGCGGCACCCGCACCCCGCGCGCGCGCAAGGCGTCCAGGGCAGCTAGGGCCTGGTTGTCATTGGCCGCAACCACCGCATCTATGTCCAGTTTGGGGCGGAGGTGACGTTCATCCAGCAAAGTAGCAATCGCCGCGGCCTCCAGTGCGCCGGAGAAGTCCCCCGGCGTCACCAACGCGGGGTCGAAGGGGATATCAAAAGCAGTCAGCGCGTCCAGGTAGGCGTTATAGCGATTGAGGGAAGTCGGGTGCCCGGCCGGCCCCTGGATAAAGGCGATGCGGCGGCAGCCGTGGGTTTGAATCAGGTGACTGACGGCTGTGTACATCCCCGCATAGTCACCCGTCGTGGCACCGGGAACGCCAGGATAGAAACGATGGGAGTTCACGACCGGCAGTGGGCTGTAATACTGCTGGTATGCGGCCTCAAAATCCTCACGCGTAGGCCACCATTGCGCCAATCCCACCCCATCGAGGTGTTCAGGGCTGACCAGGCGATGCAGGATGCAGCGCATATCGTTCTCCCAGTCAATGCCGGTGAAAAACGAAATCACGTTAACATCCTGCGCCTGCGCCAACGCCTGGGCGCCCACCCACCAGTCGCCAGGCCATTCCACCACGTGGGTCACCAGCCCCAGGGTAGGATGTGTTTTTTTCACTTGCGGTTTCTGTTTCTTCGCTTCGCTCAGAATGAAATTCTTTTTACTCATAGTCGCCGTCTCCCGGCTTCAACGGGGGCGTCTCTGACGCGGGCTGTGGTTGTTGGGACGCAGCCGGATCGTCAGATTGGGTTTCCCCCAAATTCAAACGGACGTAAGCGTGCGAACCGCGTAGAGTGCGATTTAACTCTTCAGTCGCAATCCGCATCAACGCTTCCATATTCACTGCGCGCTGCAAAGCGTCGGTGATCTCGCGCGTCACCTGTTCGCGAGCCGCGCGGCGCTGCGTATCCTGGTACAACCGCGCGCTTTCCAGCGCCACCCCCAACTGCTCGGCCAGGGTCTCCAAAAGTTCACGTTGATCTGTCGTCCAGGGCTGAACCGCGGGGATGTAAGCGGCGAGTTCTCCGATGACTTGCCCCCGGCTTTTCAGAGGCACCGCCAACATTTGTGGCGGCGCGACCACTTCCGAGGGGGATTGCGGTGCGTGCGGTTTCGCGGTGTCAGGGTGTGCCGCATCTAGCGACAGCAGATTGTGAGGATCGTACCGTGCCGCCAACTCGCCACGGGCACGGAACATTTCCTGCCAGGCGACACGGCCTATCTCGCCATAGGCGCGCTGCGCCGCGGCCAGCATTGCCTGCGATTCAGCCACCAGACGGGTATTCTCAATCGCTACGGCTAATTGGTCGGCCAACGCCTGCAAAACGTTCACATCTTCCTGGGTAAATGCTTGGGATGCAACACTCTGCACGTCCAACGCCCCAATGATCTTCCCACGCACCTGCAACGGCAACGCCATTTCAGAGCGGGTCGCCGGCATCTCCGGGTTGTCATACACAGCATCCGCGCCCATATCCTGGGCAATGCGCGGCGCGCCCTGCTGGGTTACGTACCCGACGACGCCCTCCTCCCCCACTTTCAAATGATAGCCGCGCGCCAATAAACGCTGGCCCGCCTCCGACGACGCAGCCCGCAACATGGCGTATTCGCCCGCGGGGTCTATCAAAAAGATGCCCGTATGATAGAAGCCAAAGTAATCCGAAATAAGCTGAACGGTGCGTTGCAACAAGGTTTCCACATTTTGGATGGCGGTCGCTTCGCGCGCTACCGTTGTGGCTGTTTCCAATTGCCGGCTGCGTCTTTCCAAATCGGCCGTGCGCCGCGCCACCTGGGTCTCCAAAGTGGCCTGGTTTTCCTCCAGAGACCGGGCCAGTTCACGACTCCGGGTTACATACGTGTTGAAGCGGGCAGTATAGGAAGAAAGCAAGAGCATGATGAAAATACCCATGCTCAACACTTCAAGGGACAGGGGTATCCAGGCGCTCAAATCCGTTGAAACCACTTCAACGGGGATGAGACGCCCGCTGGTAAAAGCCCAACCCATCCCCACCATGGTAATCACAACGATGCCTATAGTCAAAAGGGCCGCCCGTTCCCCCAAAAAGAGAACTGAGATAAAGACCATCGTCAGGAGATAGACGCGGCTGCTGTCGCCCAGTCCTCGTGTGATAAAGACAACGACGGATAGGGTATACAGGATCAACTGGATGCCCACCACTTGTAGTTTGTACGGAGTCTCCCGCCACAGCGCCAAGAACACCACGATCACGTAGACGCCGATATAGACGCCCATCGCCCACAAGATGCCGCGTGAATAAGTGGAATAGGAACCGGCGGCAACCATCAAACCGCCGAAAATGAGCATCACGCGCAGCACCTGCCGGATCAATTGTTGACGCCAGATCAGGATGTCTTCCGCCAGGGAAGAATCGCTCCGATCAGTTCGCTTGGTGTTATCCTTGTCCATACCGCTACCTTCCAGTCGCCCTTATGTTTGATCTTCTGTCCCCAGGCGCACGTCAAGCGCAAGAAATCCCAACTTTCCTCCGATCTCGCGTGCGGCAGTCTGTAGCACGGTCTCGATATCCAGAGTTTCCCGCATCCGACCGGTGATCTCGGAGATCAAACGTTCCCGCGCGGCGCGGCGCTGGGTTTCATCCAACAGTCGCAGCGTCTCCGCCGCCAACCCCACCCGTTCAGCAATGGCCTGCACCAGAGATATCTGATCTTCCGTCAATTCGCGCTGCGTACCCTCCCAATGGACCCCCAAAGCCCCAATGGGCGTTCCGCGCTGCATAATGGGCATCACCAACGCCAGATTGTCGTCTGACCGATGCACAACGGTGGGTTCCGGTTGTTGCAACGCCTGTTGGATTTCGGGCAAGATGCTATCGCCAAGCATTTCCTGACCAGGCTGTTGCGTCTCATACCGCGTAGCCGCTGCCATCTGTACATATTCACTCCACGCCCGCTCCTGATACCGGCGCTGTGTCGCTTCCATCTCCCGCAGCGTTTCCTGCGAGCGATTGAACAAGTGTGCATTTTCAATCGCATTGGCAACCTGATCGGCCATCGTCTGCAACACTGCGATGTCTTCCCCACTAAAGGCTGCCTCCACCCCGCTCTGAATCGTCAATGCCCCCAGCGCCGCCCCACGACTGACCAGCGGCAGCGCCAGTTCCGAGTGGGTGTCCGGCAAATAGGGGTTTTCAAAACGCACGGCCTCGGCGCCCACATCCAGCGCGATGCGCGCCCGCTGCTGGGTGATACACTGCCCGATCATCGAGTTTCCCCCAATTTCCAGTTTGTGCCCCTGCACCAACATTTGGCGTCCGGCCTCACCCGTGCCGGCGCGCAGTTCTGCCCACTTCCCATCCTCGCTCACCAGGAACAGACCGACGTAGTACAACCCAAACCGCTCCCGTACCAATTCCACTACCTGTTGCATCAAGACGTTCGGGTCAAGCTCGCTGCTGGCGGCGCGGCCAACCTCAGCCGCGGTCTGAAGTTGAACCGCACGCCGGCTCACTTGACCCGAAAGCATGACGCCGTGCAACGCGCTGCTAATCTGCCCACGCAGGGATTCGTAGACGGCGCCATCGCCACCTCTGGCATCGAACAAAATAAAGCCCAGTTGCCGATCCCGGAAATATAGGGCATGGGCCACCATATCGTAACGGCGTCCCTGCGGCCAGGCCCCTTCTGGAAGCAGCCGTCGCGCGGCGAAACGCCGCCCCCAGGCTTTCTGTGCTATTGCGCCGTCCTGGCCATAAGCCGCCGACAATCTGGCCCAACCGGTCGGGGAAGCGGAATTCTCGTAGAGCGCGAGATAGAAACCGGGAATTCCCAACCCCGGCAATTGGGCGGCCAAAACCTCAACCGCTTCGGAGGTTTCCTGTATCACGGCCAACGATTGGCTGAGCGTACGCAAAACGTTAGTCTGCTGCGTGGTTTCAAAGGCTCGATAAGCCTCAACGCGCTGCGCCCGTTCGGCCACCAACACCCGCGCCTGCCCCCACAGATCCTCGGCTCTGCCCAGGGCTGCTGGCGGCAGAAATGGCAACATCTGGCGACGCAGGACAGAAATAACGGTCTGCCACGCCAACAGGTTGCCGTGAGTCTCAGCCGCCTGACGCAACAGGCCCTCCAGCACGACTATAAAGCGCTCCGGCGTCGCCCCTTGCAAATCCGCGACGCAGCTATCCACCAGAAGCGCCGCCCAACCTTCAACCAGAGCGCCCACCGGCGCCGGCGCCAACAGCGTCGCAGTCTCCGCGCGCCACTCCGGCGCAAAATCGCCCGCCCCCGCCGGCGCTTCAATCAGCGGCGCGGCCTGGCGAACCACGGCCTCCGCGAGGCCTGGGGAGGCACACCCACAGGATTCACGCACGATTAAAGAACCGGTCACAATCCGTTGGTCTGGAACCGCCTTGCCGTTGAGCAACGTCAACAACATCTCAACGGCCTGATAGGCCATCGCATAAAAAGGCAGGTGAATGGTGGTCAAGGATGGCGTCACTACTGCCGACTCGGCCAGATCGTCGAACCCTACCACCGCCAGATCGTCGGGGATGCGCACCCCCCGCGCCTGGAATTCGCGCAAGGCGGTGAGCGCGCCAGAGTCGTTCCAACTGACAATCGCTTCCAAATCGCTCCCAGGACGTAAGCCCTGCTCGTCAAGCAGCCAGTGCGCTATGTTATAGTCCATGCGCGGCACCACCAGGCGCGGATCGAAAGGCAGCCCGTATTCGGCCAATGTTTCAACATATCCCCGATAACGCTCCTGGGCGCCGATGTGTCCCTCCACACCTTGCAAAAACGCAATCTTCCGATACCCATGGACCTCAACGAGATGCGCTATCACCTGACGTATCGAACCAAAGTCGTCCATCAACACACTCGGAAACCCTTCAATCTGGTGTTCGCCGCTGACGATGGGCAACGGGCGGTCGCCCGTCTGGTAGCGCCGGCAGAAATCGCGCAATTCCTGGGGGCTGACGAGATTGTCCAGTCCACCGGCCCACACGATCAAGCCGTCTACATTCTCCGCGCCGGTTAAGTCGTACAGCACGTTGGCCTGCCACCCAAAGTCGGCTTCCATCCGCAACGTGCCTCCCAGAAAACACAACAGGTTAGCGTCATGCGCCTGAGCTGCGGCCGTGGCGCCACGCCAGGGCAAGTAACCCCAACTAGAGATGATATCCGAGAGAAACACCCCAATGGTGGGGCGCGTTTTAGCGCGTTTAGTGGGCATGGTTCGTTTCTCCTTCCGCTTCCTGAGGCGTCCCTGTTCCCAATCGCACGTAAACCCTTGAAGAGCCTAAGACCCGGTTCAATTCTTCAGCGGCAATCCGCATCAGCGCATCCATACCGGTGGCCCGTTGCAAGAGATCGGAAATTTCACGGGTAGCCTGCTCGCGGATCGCACGCCGCTGCGAGTCCTGGTACAACTGAGCGCTCTCCAGGGCGACGTTCAACTGTTCGGTCATCACAGTCAACAGGTCTATGTCTTCTTGTTGCCACGCCGCGCCATCAGGTTTGCGGCCATCAATCACGCCCACCACCTGACCGCGGACCTTGATAGGGATCGCCAGCGTCGGCGACTCCCCCTGCCCAGGCGCGACCCGACCTGAAGCTAACGCCGTTCCCATTTCCGCGCGCCAGACATCGGCAGCCGGAAGCGTAGCGTGATGGGTACTGAGGAATCCCAGGTCGGGCCGGGCTTCGAGCAAACTTTGCCACGCGGCATGGCTTGACTCACCGTAGGCGCGCCGTTCGGCCTCCAGACTCTCTTGAAGCTGCTGGAACAAACCGGCGTTGCGCACCGCATTGGCGACCTGGTCAGCCACGGTTTGCAGCACGGTGATGTCTTCCTGCGAGAAGAAAGCCTCTCGATCGCTTTGCGCCGTCATCGCGCCCAGAATCTGCCCGCCGGCGCGCAGCGGCAGCGCCAACTCGGAGCGCGTGGCGGGTAAAAAGGGATTGCTGAAGCGCACGGGCGCCTCGCCGACATCCAACTGAATGTCAGCCTGCCCGCTGGATACACAACGGCCAATCATCGAATTGCCCCCTACCGGCAACTGCCAACCCTGCGCCATCATTTTTTGTCCGGCCTCGCCAGAACCGGCGCGCAAAACGGCATATTCACCGGTCTCATCCACCAGGAACAGTCCCACATAATACAGATTAAACCGGTCCCGCATCAACGCCACCACCTGCGGCAGCAGTTCGTCGAGGTCTAGCACGGCCGTCGTGGTTTTGGCCACCTCAGCCGCTGTGAGCAGCCCTCGCGTGCGTTCGACGACGCGCTGCTCCAGGCTGGTCAGGGTCTCCCGCAACTGCGCGGTCATACTGTTAAAGGCCTCCGCCAGATTGATCACTTCGGCAGGGCCTTGCAGCACGGCTTGCAAATGCGTCTCCCCCTCGGCAATCCGGGCGGCGGTAGTGGTCAGGTTAAGCAGCGGCGCAGACAGGCGCCGGGCGAGGTAGACAGCCACGCGACTGACGCCCGCCCCCACGACCACCACCATGACGAGCGATATAAGGATGCTGCCGATGAGGGCCATCGAGCCTTCCTGTAGCGGCAGCTCGATGACAACGGCCCAGTCAGGCGTCCCCAAAGGGACATAAGTTCCGACGACCCAGTTGCCATTGATCCCCCGGAACCACTTCGTCAATCCCTCATCGTCAGGCGCAGTGCTCTGAATGAAATGGGCTACCGGCGCCAACTGACTGACGTTCTCACCGCGCAGAACGCGCGAGAGGTCGCCGAAAGCGATCAGATTGCCCGGCCGGTCTACCACGTAAGACAGACCAGCCTCGCCAACCTCCAGTTGGGCGACCAGATCCCACATAAATTTGAGATTCACCTCGGCCAGCAGCACTCCCTGAAAATCGCCAAATACATCCAGCGCCGGAGCCGCCATAATCACCCGTGGCTCGCTCGTCGCCTCGTCCACGTAAATCGGGCTGACATATCTATTGCCCTGCCTGACCAGATCGAACCAACCGCTTTCGAGCCATTGGGTAAGCTGGCCCGACCGTATCCGCGACAGGAGAGAGACCAGGCTCTGCTCCTGTCCTTGGGCATCCAGAAAAGCCAACTGTTGGAAGGCGAGTTGCTGCCCCATCACGCTCGCCAGAATTCTTTCCTGATCTTGCGAAGAAGTCGTCGCCGGATTGCCGATTCGGGCCGCCGTCTCCAAGACGTCAAATCGGACCTGGAAAAAGTTGGCAACCTCCGTGGCCGCCTCTTTTGCAATCAGGTGCTGTTCGCTCTCCAGCGCCCGATTCCCCGTCTGGAAGAACAGGAGCAATTGCGGGAGGTAGGCAATGAACAACGCGCCCAAGAGCAACACCAGGAAAGCGCGGACCAAGGTCGCCGCCAAAGTGCGCGTGGTTGCGGAGGTCCGTCCGGTGGGCTTTTCTTTTTGCATAGACATCGTTTCACCTCTCGGCGACGCGCGCGCTTAACGAATAATCTCGTCCGCCTGCGCCAAAATACTTTCGGGTACGGTCAATCCCATAGCCAGCGCCGCTTTATAGTTGATCTGCACGAAAAGCTCCGCCGAGACGACCGGAAGGGTGCCGGCCGGCGTTCCCTTAAAAACCTTGTCAGCCAGGGGAGCGGCCTGCTTACCCGCGTCATACGATTTGACGTTCACCCCAAAAATGGATTCATAACCTTCTACAGACATAAAAGCGCCGCCGATGGGCACCCCCTGTTCATGGGCAAATCTGCCGATCACGACAAAATTTTCCGGCGTCACAGTGAGCGGTTCTGCAAGAAAGAAGATCGCATCCATCCCCACGGCATCCTGCTGCGCGCGCGCCTGCAATTCCGCCTCAAGCTCTGCCGCATTCGCGGCGGGGAACTCGATCAAAGTCACCCCGGCCGCCGCTGCGACCGGGTACAGGGCCTCAAGTTGCGGCTGCACGATGGGATAATCCCGCTGATAGGGAACCCATAGGCGCTTGGCCTCGGGGACGATCTCTAGCAGAATCTCAAACCGCTTGACGGCGATATCCGGGCCGGGATAACGCACACCGGTGACGTTGCCGCCGGGTTCACGCACACTGTCAACCAGGCCCATGCCCTCGATCAGAGTAAAACTAAACACGACCGGGATGTCGGTCCCCTGAGTGGCCGCTTTGGCCTCCATCGAAGCCTCGGTGGGGAAGACCAGGATTAAGTCAACCCGCTCCTCGACGAATTTTCCGAGAATGGTCTGGTAAGCCGCCATATCAAAGTCCGTCTTCTGCACGTCATAGACGATGTTTTCGCCTTCCACGTACCCCAGTTCAGCCATCCCGGACTTAAACCCATCCGTGATGTCGGCAATGAAATTGAGGCCCGACAAGACTCCCACCCGGTACACCTTAGGTTTCGAGAGATTGCAACCACCCAGGAACAAAATCAGCATCCCCAGGCACAACAACGCGCGCGTGCTCACTTTGAGTCCATTGCGAAAATGCCTATGCCTTGTCATCTTCTTTACCTCCCTTGAAAATAGTCCGGTAGTCTTTAGTCCAGTAGTCGGGTAGTCATTTTCATCCAACCGCTGGTGAACGCCAGTTAATGAGAAATTCCCTTGAGAATAGCCTCAACGGATTGAACGGATTAAACGGAAAAATATCCGTTCAATTCCGTTACATCCGTTGAGAAAGTTTTTTTCATCCAACCGCTGGTGAACCCCGGTTAATGACGAATTCCTATGAAAGCAGGCTGGTAATCGCCGGTCTGTAGTCTCAGTAGATCAAAAATTGGGTTCGTAGTAACCGCTTTAGCGGTCTCTGAGACGGCTGAAGCCGTTACTACCAGCCTAAAATTTGATCTACTGAGTCTGGTCACAAATCCCCATAGTCAATGTGGTTTACGGGTTATCGGCATCCGCCCGGCCCGGTTTGGGTTTCACCAAACGAACGACCAGATCTTCCAAAGCTAAAGCCCGGCGCATCTCCTCGGCAGCCGTGCGCAGCATCGCTTCCATGTCCAGCGTCTCGCGGATGCGACCGGCCACCTCACTGAGCAGGCGCTCACGCGCCGCGCGGCGCTGAGTATCCTGGTACAGTCGGGCGCTTTCCAGCGCCAGCGCCGACTGTTCGGCCAGGGCTTGCACCAGCGCGATCTCGTCTGAGGCCCACTCGCTGCCGTCGGGTTTGCGCCCGTCAATCACCCCGATGACATGGCCGCGCACTTTGATCGGGATGGCAAGCGCCGTCTTCTCGGCGTCGGTGATGAGTTGCCCCTTGGCCAACGCCAGCTCCATTTCCGGCGTCCACGTGTCGCCCACCGGCACAACGGCCTGGCGATCGCTGACAAAACCCAGACAGGTCTGAGCATTGAGCAGTTTGGCCCACGCCTGCCCGGATAACCCCCGATAGGCGCGCCGCTCAGTTTCGACACTTTCGGTAGTTTGTTGGAACAGGCGCGCATTGTTGATCGCTATGGCAATCTGATCGGCCAACAGTTGCATAACGGCGAGGTCTTCCTGGCCAAACGCTTCCGGTTCGGTGCTTTGCACATCTAGCACGCCGATCACCCGTCCTCGCGCGAGTAGCGGCAACGCAAGCTCCGAGCGGGTCAGGGGCAAATCGGGGTTATCGAAAAAGACACGATCCCGGCCCGTGTCCAGCGCGACGCGCGGCTCACCACACTGGGAAACGTAACCGACGATCCCCTCCTGCCCCACGCGCAGACGATGCCGACGCGCCAGCATCCGTTGTCCCCCCGCGCTGGAGGCGGCTTTGAGTTCGGTCCATTTGCCCGTGTCATCTATGAGGAACAGGCCGGTGTGATAAAAACCGAATTGCTGGCTGATGGAATCCACCACACGAGCCATCAACGCGTTCAATTCCAGTTCAGCGGTCGCCTCATGGGCAATGGCCGCGATCACTTCCAGGTAGCGTGTGCGCCGGGTCAATTCCACCGTGCGCTCGCGCACCGTCGCTTCTAACCCGACGCGCTCTCCTTCCAGTTCCGCCGCGTAACCACGGGCCCGCTGAAGCGCTTCGGTCAGGCTGCGGGAAGTCAGGGTGAGCAATCCCGCCGTGGCCATCATAAACAGGCTCAGCGTTCCCCACTGTTCCAGCGGCGAGCGGACGCCAAGTCTGGAGGATAACAGAGCAGCGTCTTCCGCCACAGCAATCCCGAGTCCAGCCACCACACTCAGGGCAGCAAAGACAATCGCGCCCCGCCCCCCCCGCAGCAAGCCGGCGGCGACAACGATCACGATAAAGCTCCAATAGGAGGTGGATTGTGTGCCGCCCAAAAAGATACACACGGACGTCATCAAGAGCCAGAAACCAATCAGGAACAAAGCACTGGCGGTAGACACTCGGCCGCGCCGCAGCAGCCACACCAGGCCGGTGTTTCCCAGGATAAAAGCTATGACGAGCGGCAACGATAGCTCCCGATTGGGCAGGAAGAGGAAAAGGACGGCGGCAGTGATGCAGATAGCGCTAAAAATCCACAGGATGGCGTTGAGCAGAGCCGCTACGCGCGTCTTTTCAGCATCCCCGGCAAAAGTCGGGGGAGTCAGCAATCGCATAAATTTATCCCACATACTCACATCCTTTCTACGCCGATCCGGATGCTTCGTCCGTCTCTGCCGTCGCCAGGCGGATGACCAGTGTGTCTAAATTGAGCGCCTCACGAATCTCGCTCGCCGTCGTTTTGAGCACGGTTTCAATGTCAAGGGATTCGCGGATGTGCGACGTGACCTCGCCGATCAACTGTTCCTGCACCGCGCGGCGCTGCGAGTCCTGGTACAACCGCGCCCCCTCCAGCGCCACACCGAGCTGTTCGGTCAAGGTCTCGATCAGCGCGATTTCCTCCGGCTTCCACGCGCCCTGCGGCTTGTGTGCGTCAATCACGCCGATGATTTGCCCCCGCACCTGCACCGGCGCGGCCAGAGTCGTGCGGGTGTTTTCGTCCAGAACGGCCCGCCCGGTCTGTCGGGCCAGGGCAATTTCGGGACGTTGACGGTCCTGGATGGCCTCCGCCTCCACGCCGCCCCGCTGAACGCTTAGCCCTTGCCGCATACGTAGGATGTCCTGCCAGGTCTGCCGCGTCAATTGCGCCGCCGTGCGCCGCTCCGCCGCCAGGCTCTCCTGCGTCTGTTGGAATAATTGCACGTTGCTGAGCGCCATCGCCACCTGGTCGGCGAGTGTTTGCAGCACGACAAGGTCCTCCGGCGTGAAGGACTGCGGTTCCGTACTCTGCACGTCCAGCGCCCCAAGAGTTTGTCCACGTGCTATGAGGGGCAACGCAGCCTCTGAGCGCGTCGCCGGCAGGTCGGGATTGTCGAAAAACACGGCATCGGCGCCGGTATCTAATGCGACACGCGATTCCCTCCGGCTGATGGCGTAAGCCACAATGCCCTGTCCCCGGATATTCAGGCGGTGATGGCGTTCCAGCATACGCTGTCCTCCAATGCTGGAGGCGGCCTGCAACTCGGCCCACTCGCCCGTCGCATCCAACAAAAAGATGCCGGTGTGGTAAAAACCAAATTGCTCGCTGATCAGGTTGACCACACGCGCCAGCAGGTCAGTCAGATTCAACACCGACGTAGCATCGCGGGCGACGGCCGCTGTGGCCCCCAGATAACGCGCGCGTCGTTCCAGTTGTTGCGTGCGCGCCGTCAGATCCTCCTGACTGGCCTGGAGATCGCGATTGCTCTCCAACAGAGCGCGTTCATGAGTACGGACACGTTCCAACGCGGCCGCGCTGTTCCGCGTGGTCAACCACACCAACACAGCCGCCAACACAAAGGTGCCCGTGTTGCCGGCCCACAAAAACAGCGGGGTGACCGGTGCAATCGCGGGCGGCAGCATTCCCTGGCTCTCTAACCAAGCCACGATCAATCCGGACGCCACGCCTAATCCGGCAAAGATCACGCCCGCCCGCCAGCCAATCGTCAGACCGGTGATGAGAATCACGACAACATACGCGCCAAAGGTGCTGCCGCCGCCAAAGAAAAAAGAGTTTGCGACAAAAGCAACCCCCATGATCAACGCCAGCAAGCTACCCACCCACCGCGTGCGACCGCGACGCACCAGGTATAACAGACCGGCCTCTGTCAGCAGCACTCCAACGACGAGAGCCAGAGAGTAGACCGGCACCAAGCTCAACCCCCACAGTACCAGACCGACGGACAACGTCACAACCATGAGCGTCTGCAAGATCGCCCGCAACGTTCGGGCGACCCGCAGTTGGTCTTCCTCCCCTTCGCCAAGGGCCGGGGGCAATATGGGTTGAATTCTGTCTGACATAGTCATTTTCCTCCGCGAGATTTCTCACCCACAGCGTGCGGAATGACGGCCGGGAGTCAGTGGGAGGACGTATCCTCCGCCATCAATTGGATCACGAGCCGATCCAGTCCCAAAGTCCGATAAATCTCATCTGCGGTGGTATTGAGTACTTGCTCCATATCCAACGACTCGCGCATTTTGGCGGTGATGAGGCCGATCAGCCGCTCCTGCGCCGCGCGGCGCTGGGTATCCTGATACAGCCGGGCGCCTTCCAGGGCGATCCCTAACTGCTCGGCCAGCGTCTCGGCCAACGCGATTTCCTCCACCGTCCAGGCGGCGCCGGCCGGCTTGAAGGTGTCTATCACCCCAATCACGTTGCCGCGCACGTAGACGGGTACGGCCAAAGGCGCGGCATTGCCCGGCGCCGCGTGAACCGTCTGCTTGCCCTGCACGGCGCGCTGCGCGGCTTCCGGCCACAGGCGCAGCGCTTCGACCTCTCCCAACGTCACGCCGCCTTCAAAACCGTGGACGCTGGCAATCGCCTGACTCTGCAAGAGTTGCTGCCAGCCCTGCCGGCTGGCCTCGCCAGAAGCGCGCCGGATGGCTTCTACGGCAGCCTGACTTTCTGCCAACAGGCGCGCATTCTCCAACGCAATGGCGATCTGGTCAGCCATCGTCTGAAACACAGTGATGGTGTCTTCGTCAAAGGCGTTCGGCTGCGCGCTCTGTACCGTCAGCGCGCCCACCACCCGGCTGCGGGCGCGCAGCGGCAGCGCCGCCTCCGAGCGGGTCTCCGGCAGTTCGGCGGTAACGCGGCGCACCGCGTCCGCCTCCGCCTGCAACGCGATGCGTGCCTGGGCATTCACAATGCTCCAACCGATCATTGAGCTGCCGGTGACGGGGAGCTTGTGTTCCCGCGCCAGCATCGCCCGCCCGGCCTGCCCGGTGCCGGCCTTCAACACGGCCCACTGGTTGGATTCGTCCACCAAAAACAGGCCCACGTAATACAGGGCGAACCGCTCGCGGATCACTTCGACCACATCTTTGACCAAGCGATCGCTTTCCAAGATGGAGGCCGCCACGCGCGCCACTTCCGCCGAAGCGCTCAGATAATCCGAATGGCGTTTAAGATCGGCCGTGCGCTCGGTTACGCGCTGTTCCAGCCCGCCGATTAACTCGCGCAATTGCGCCGTCGTGTCGTTGAACGAACGGGCCATCGCGCCAAATTCATCCTCGCTTTCCACCGGCGTCATATGATTGAAATCGCCGGCGCCCACCGCCGCCGCTGTTTGCATCAGCGAATTGATCGGCCGGATGGCCTGGCGGATCGCCAATAGCACCAACCCCATTAACAATGAGGCGCTGACGAAAATGATGCCGAACGAAATACCGGCCAAAGTCTGGCGGACATTCTGCAACTCGGATTCCTGTTGCTGCACCACGATTCCCCACCCATTGTCCAGCATCTCCACGTGAGCGTCCCAGCGCACGCCCTGCTCGTCGGTGAACTGGACATAGCCGACGCCTTTGGTGCGCAAATGCATGACCGGCGCAGCCTGGCTCATATCCACCAGTTCATTGTCTCTCATCAAGAAGTCCGGGGCTGGATGCGCCACCACCCAATTGGCGCTGTCCACCACATAGGAGACGCCCGTCTTGCCCACTTTACTGACCGCTACCTGCGCCGAGATGGCGTCCAACCGGCTGACCGCTGAAGCTACGCCGACAATGATGCCGATGTCGTCGCGGATGGGCGTCGCGATGCTCATAGCCGGGCGACCGATGGTCCGCCCCAGCAGCACCTCGGTCGTTACCCGCCCGGCGCGCGCGCCCTGGAACCACTGGCGGTCGCTGTAGTCTTTGGGTGCTTCCGCGTCGTTCCGCGCCACATTTATGCCGGTCAGATCGGTGGTGTGTACCAGATAAAACTGCGGCGAGGCTTGCGCCTTAGCGAGCAGGATGGGTTTTTGCCGCGCCGGATCCATGCTCACAATATCCGGGAGCAGCGCCAATTCCTGCACCGATTGCTCATTGAGCGCCAGCCACGTTTCAATATTGGCCTTCAATCCCGCCGCCGTCAGTCTGAGCTGCTCGGTCGTCAAATCGGACAAGGCGCGGGCAGCCAGGTTGTTCAAGAAAAAGGTGATCGCCACAATCAGGGGAATGACAATCGCCAGCGTCAGGGAGGCCAGGCGGATTTGCAGCCGGCCGCGCTGCAACCGCCGCTCGGACACCATTTGCCGAAAACCGATATAGGCAAACACCCCGGCCGCCATGGCGCTGGCAAGCACCGAGGCGCGATTGCTCGTCAAGAGGTTGCCTAATCCAAACTGGACGATCGCCCCAAACAGCAACCCGGCAAACAACAGCCAGGCAAGCCGCCGTGTGAAAACGGGGGTGCTTTTGCGCGCGACGACGTACAGGGCCAGAAAGAGGCCGACCATCGGCAACACCATGTTCACAATCCGCAACGGCGCCGCGAACACCCCTCTTTCAAAGTCCGCAGTCGTCAGCATACTTGCGGCGACCCCTTCGGGCACCGTCGGGATGAACCACAGGTTAGAGCCGAGGCGGAGGTCCAGGAGCGTCAGCAACATGGGCAAGAACGCGATGGCGTAGATCGGCCACCACACCCAGCGATAGCGACTGGGCCGCGTCCCCGGCGCCAACAGCACGGAGGTGACGATGAGCCATCCGACTTGAGAAGCCGGCGTGACCATCACCTGAACGGCAAAAATGGTAAGGAGCTCTGCTTCAGAATCCGCCGTGAACAGAAAACCGCTGGCAATCGTGCTGGCAGCCGTCAACAGCAACCAGCCGCCCACATGACGATTGGCCGTGTGCCAGACATTCAACACCAGGATATATAAGGCAACGACGATCTCGAGCAGTCCGAGGAACCAGGCGACATATTGCCAGATCTCATTCGGCGTAAAGGTCATGCCCCCGCCTCCTTATCTGGAGAAGTCAGGCGAATATGCAGTTCCGAGACGCCCAACACCTGGCGCATTTCCTGCGCCGCCGTTTTGAGGACGGTCTCCATATCCAGTGATTCTCTCATGTGCGATGTGATCTCGCTCACCAACCGTTCCTGCGCCGCGCGGGACTGGGTATCCTGATACAACCGCGCGCTGTCCAGGGCCACCCCCAACTGCTCGGTCAGTGATTCCACCAACGCCACTTCTTCCCCGGTCCACGCGTCGCTGGCAGCCGCTTTGGCAAAGTCAATGACCCCGATCACTTCTCCACGCACTTTGACCGGGACCGCCAGGCTCTTCACATCTTGAGTATCCTGGACTGTGTTGCCGGTCTGCAAAGCCATCTTCATCTCTGGACGCCACAGGTCGCTGATGGGCATGGTCGCCTGCGCGTTGCTATAAAATCCTACGGACCGGCCGGTCTGCAACAAGGTTTGCCACGCCTGGCGGGTGGTCTCGCTATACGCGCGCCGTTCAAATTCCACCGCTTCCTGCACCTGCGCCAGCAGCCGCGAATTATTGATAGCAACCGCGACCTGATCGGCCAGAGCCTGGAATGTATAGACATCTTGTATACTAAACGCGCCGGTTTCCGTGCTTTGCACGTCCAACACCCCCACAATCTCATTGCGCACCCGCAACGGCAACACCAGTTCAGAGCGGGTATAGGGGAGTTCGGCGACCGCAAGGTAAACCCCATCCTGGCTCACATCCGCTGCCAGGCGATACGTGCCCCGGTACGCCACGTCGCCGATCATCCCCTCTACACCCACGCGTATCCGGTGCCCCTGAGAGAGCAATTGCTGCCCCCCTTCACCGGAAGCCGCACGCAATTCGGCCCACTCGCCGGCCTGATCCAGCAAATAAATACCCGTATGATAGAAACCAAACTGATCACCGATCAACTTAGCCGCCCGCGCCAACAATTCTTCCGGGTCGCCCAAAGCCGCCGCGGATTCGCGGGCCACCGCCGTGGTTGCGTTCAAATAATTAACGCTGCGCATTAAATTTTGGGTGCGCTCCTGCATCAGGATTTGCACTTCTTCATTTTGGCGACGCGACTCAGCCGCCAGTTCGCGGGCCTTTTGCAGCGCCGACGTCAAACTGTTCACGGCCAAATACAGTAACGCTGCCGCAATCCCATAAATGTTGAGATGATTGATCCAATAGCTAAACGAACTGTTCTCCGACAGCGGGGGCGGCAGGGCGCCCAGTAATTCAACGGCCAGGACAATCGTGACCGCCACGGCGCTTAACACGGCAAAATGCACCGCGGCCCGACCTCCTAACAACAGGGCAGCGATAATAATCACCAGAACAACCGCCTCATAACCGGAATTTGCCACACCCCCAATAAGAAACCCCATCCCTACCAGAACCACCCACAGGGCTATCGTTGCCAACCACGACGCTTCCCGCACATGACCGCGCCGCAACAACACCATGGCAACGATCAAGGGCGTGGTCATGCTCACATAAATGACGCCCATAATGAGATAGACGCGCAAGACTACCAGGATCACGACCGAGGCAAACGTGATCATCAGCATCGTTGCCAGCAAAATCATGTTGGCCATGCTGGCGATCCGGGTCTTTTCTTCGTCCTCCTCGAACACCGGCGGCTTGAGGAGTTGTCGAATGTACTTAAACATCGTCTGTTCCTCTCATGCGAATTATGAATTGCGAATTACGGCGCGTCATTCTGAACGCTCTTCGTGAGGAATCTCCGGGCGGGCCAGTTGCACAATGACTCCTTCCAGCCCCAGGGCTTGGCGCATCTCACTGACGGCGGTCTTAAGCACTGTTTCCAGATCCAACGACTCACGCATACGCGAAGTCACCTGAGCGGACATCTGCTCCCGGGCGGCGCGTCGCTGCGTATCCTGATACAGCCGCGCACTCTCCAGAGCCAGGCCCAACTGCTCCGTCAAGGTCTCAATCAACCCGTTCTCTTCCTCTGTCCAGGACTTGCCCGGCGATGTCTTGCGCAGATTGACCACGCCGATGACCTGGTCGCGCACTTTGAGCGGCACGGCCAACACCGCTTCCACCTCACGGCTCTCAACCACCGGCTGCCCCGATTCCATCGCCTGCACCATCTCCGGTCTCCATTCCCCTGCCACGGGAACAACGGCGCTCTCCGCATAACGATAGCCCACACCCTGATCCGAATGTAAAAATTGCGCCCATGCCTGGCGCGAAAGTTCCCCGTAGGCCCGACGTGATTGCTCCAGAGCTGCCTGGCTTTCAGCAAGCAAGCGCGCGTTGTCCAACGCCACGGCTACTTGATCCGCCGTCGTCTGCAGCACGACCAGCATCTCCGGCTTAAATGCGTTGGGCCGGTCGCTGTGCAGCGACAGCGCGCCAATGACCCGCCCGCGCGAACGCAACGGCAAAGCCATTTCTGAGCGGGTATCAGGCAATTCCGGCGAGACGCCCCACACTTCATCCCATTCGGCACCTTGCACAATGCGCGTCTGCGCATTAACGATACTCCAACTAATCATCGAAGAGCTACCAGTAACCGGCAGACGATACCCACGCGCCAGGCGCGCCGCTCCGGTCTCCCCGGTACCGGCCCGCTGCACGAGCCATTCATGACTCTCATCCACGATGAACAACGCTACATAATACAATTCGAACTGCTCGCAGATCACCTCCGCCACCTGTTGCATCAGTCGATCCACGTCGAGGACGGAAGCCGCTGCGTGCGCAACTTCAGCCGATGCCTCCAGGTAACGCGAGCGTTGCTCCAGATCGTACCCCCGCTGTTCCAGCCCGGTCATTGTCTCCTGTAGCCGGTCGGCCATTTCATTAAATGTGAGACCCAAGTGTCCGATTTCGTCTCCGCTTTTCACTGCCACACGCCGCGAGTAATCGCCTCCTGCCATCTGCCGCGCCACAGAGCTGAGGCCCTCTAGTGGAGCGGTAATGTACCTTCGATTAATCCCTATGATGGCGCCTACAACGGCGATGGTGATTAACGCTAAGGCCACGGCCATATTTCCCAAAAACTGGCGCTGAAAGACAAAAAGGTCGCGATACTCAACGACCACCCCGACCACCGCACGTATTTCGCCGCCCGCGATGATGGGAGAGTAGGCCAGCACATACGGCACATTGGCTGCGGAGGACAAGGGGCGCTCCACAACCGCAATCTGCCCCCCCAGCGCCCGCTGATACTCGGAGGCAGTCGCTTCAAACAGAGAAGCTAATTCCCCGGTGGCCACATTCGACTGATCCTGGGCCAGAATCTGCGCGGCATGGATGAGGTGCAAGTGGACGTTCTCCGTCCGCGCAAAGTTAAGTTCCGTCATGAATGCGTCGTCAACCGTGCGGCTGGCAACCAGCACCCCCAAAATCTCACTGGTCACAGCACGCAACGGAAGCGCCGCGACCAGCCGGAACTCCGGTTGCCCCGCTTTCGTTTCTACGACAATGCCGCCCCGCGCCTCAATGCCCAGCAAAGCCAGCGCGATCAGTTCGTCCTCTGGCGGGCTGGCGGCGTGACCGGTAGCAATCAGGTGGACACCTTCGGTATTGACCAGTTCTACGTCGTCGAAATCAAGCGGGGCCGCGCCCACCGCAAGCAGCATCCTGGCTCTGGTGATGTCTGCGTCCGCCAGGGCTTCGATCAAACCGGGTGTGTTTGTCAGGAATTTGACGTTCATAAACAGCGCCTGCTCAGCCTCGGAAAACCGGCTTTGAATCAAAGCCGCTTCCTCCGCCGCACGCTGCCGGCCCATGGTCACGATCAAATCGTTTATGCCTTTGACCGTGAGGATGATCGCAAGCGTCAGCAGCGGAGCGAACACCAGTAAGTTCGCAATATTCAACTTGGCGCCCAGAGCCAGGTTCCTGAAAAATTTACGCAACATCGTGTACTCCTATGTTAGAGGCAACGCCCGGCATTGACGATTTAAGCAACCGTTTGGGCCGCCCTTTTCGACCTCAAATCGCCAAGTGCGTGGCACCACACGCTAACGTTCCGTAATCACCGCAATCTTTTCCAGCGCCGCCCGCCCTTGCTCGGAAAGCAGCCAGTCAATCAAGGGCTGCACCTCGGCCTGCCGGGGCTGCATGACGCCGATCCCTACCGGCGTCACCATTGGATTGGCAGGGTCGCCAGGCGCAACGCCATCCAGGGCCAGGCCCGTCACCTCGGCCTTTTCCGCCACCGCCGCCGGCCATGCGCCGAAGCCGACGGCGCCCGGAGTCGCCGCGACAACCGCCTGCATGTTGGTCTGGCTGGTCTGCACCAGGGCTATCTCCGGGAATGCCGTGTCGCCGAAAATCGCCGCGCGCAGCGACTTCGTGCTCGAATCCTCTTCATCGCGCACGCAGAGGATGATGGCCTGATCCAGGCCGCCGACTTCAGACCAATTAGTGATTTCACCGGAAAAAATGGCTATGGCTTGGTCTTTCGTCAGACCGGTAAGGCCGACGTCCGGGTGTGTGAAGATCGCCACGCCCGCTTGACCAAATTCCGCATACACCACGCCCTGGGCAATCTCCTCGTCCTTGGCCGCGCGCGTCATCGCTGCCGCGTCCAGCGTTCCCTGAAGGATGCCCGCCACACCGCCGCCGGTGCCCGAACCGGGCAGAACGTTGAGGGTGTACCCCGGCACGTCGGACTCAAAGGCCGCCTTGACGCCGATCAGGATGGAGGTCACGGTGCCTGACCCGGAGATCGTCAAGACTTTCTGTGAAATGGGCGTCGGCGTGAGTTCGGACCTCTTCGAGCCGTTACCGCAAGCCGTCAGACACAACACACCCAAAAGCATCAAACAAAAGTATCGAGTTCGCATATCAGAGTCCCTTGAAAATACTATGGCCTTGCAGTCCCCGTTGATCATTTTCGGGTTTCTTCGGATGTCGAGACGGTCCGTAAACGCACCTCCACCACATCCGCGCCCGTCGCCAGGCCCATCTCGCGCACGGCGGTTTGGAGGACCGTGTTCAAATCCAACGTTTCACGGATTCGTCCCGTGACCTCACCGACCAACTGTTCGCGCGCTGCGCGCCGCTGTGTATCCTGGTACAATCGCGCGCTCTCCAAAGCCAGCGACCCTTGTTCAATGATTTCCTGCAACAAAGCCAGTTCATCCGCCGAAAGTGGCCGCTGTGGATCGTCGAATACTCCCAACGCGCCAACCACTTCACCGCGCACAGTAAGGGGGGCTGCCGCCACGGCCTCTTCAGGAGTGGGCGGCACCAGGGTCTTTCGCTGCACGGCCTCCGCTACCTGCGGCGACCATACAGCGGTTGCGGGCCGGACTTGCATACGATCATAGCGATAAGCAGGCGCCAGTTGTCCAGTCTCGCGGAACACCTGCCACCCGTCGCCGGTCGTCGCCCGATAGAGTCGCTCCAATTCTTGCAGGGTTTCCTGAATCCGCATATCCGCCAACTTGCGCTCCGTAATATCCTCATTCACGCCGTAATAATGCAGGATGTGGCCATTTTCATCCCGGTCAACGTTAATATGGACGCTCATATACCCCATCCCGCCATCAGCATACACAATGCGATGTTCAAAGGTGCGGGTGTAATGTGACCCGACATAAGCCATCGCTCGTTCCGTTTCTTCAGCTACCAGTGCGGCGTCATCCGGGTGCAAGAAGTGCTCTGCATATTGGGCGCCGGACAGTCTGTAGCCTCCTTCGCGCGCGGCAGTGGTGTGAAAGAGATTGTAAAACTGGTCACTGAAGGTGAACAATCCCGTCGTCGGATCAAATTGCCAGTACCCCAGCCGCGCAATGCGCATCACCTCAGACAATTCCGCCTGACTGCGGCGCAGTTCGGCCACCAGTCGGGTGCTATCCATCGCTACTGCAATCTGACCACACAGCCCTTCCAGCAGCAATTGATCTTCAGAGGTGAGTGCATCCACCTGGTCGCTCTGTACGTCGAGAATCCCCAGGACTTGATCGCGCAATTTGATGGGCACGGCCAGTTCACCTTTGGTCTCCGGCAGGAAAGGATTGGGCCGCCAGTCCTTGTCCTTTGCGCTGTCTGCGGCCAGGATCGAGCGACCAGTCGCCGCGGCCGTTCCCACCACGCCGCGTCCCATCGGCAGCTTGTGACCCGCCGCGAGCATCTGCCGGCCGGCCTCGCCATAACCGGTCACCAACACGACGGCGTCGTGCGCCGGATCGTAGCGGAAAATCTGGGCGTGATAGTAACCAAAACGCTCTTTGATGAGCGTAACCACCCGGCGCAGCAGTTCATCCAGTGCCGGCGCCATCGCAATGTCCTGCGCGACTTCGATACTGGTCTGCACCTGGCGTTCCCGGCGCGCCAGCGATTCTTGGATTTGATCCTCCAGGCTTCGGCGCCGGGTAATATCGCGCACGGTGGCCTGCAACACCCGCTCGCCGTGCAGTTCAAACGCCGAGAGCAGCACCTCCGCCGGGAAGTCCTCCCCGTCCTGCCGCCGGTGGACCCACTCGAAGCGGGCGTAGCCCTGCGTGTAGGCGAGGTTGATGTGCATCTGGTAAGCCGTTATGGAATCTTCGCCATTCGGTTGTGTCGGCGGCGAGAGCTCCGCCGGGTGTTTGGCGACAAATTCCTCCTTCGTCGCCAGTCCGAACAATTCCAGGGTGCGCCGGTTGCAGTCGAAGAAGCCTGTCGGGCGCAACAACATCAGGGCATCGTTGGAGCCTTCGTAGATCGTCCGGAAGCGTTCCTCGGCCTCGCGCATCGCTTCTTCCGCGCGCCGGTACTCCGTGATGTCCTCATACATTCCCAGGACGCCGACCACAGCCCCTTGCGCGTCACGCAGCGGGATTTTGCTGGTGCGCAACCAGATGACGTCGCCGGTGGGCGTGGTTTGCGGCTCTTCGTAGTTGAGCTTGGCAACGCCGGTTGCCATCACCTGCCGGTCGTCGGCTTGATAAACCGCCGCCTGGTCATACCAGGGCATAGCATAATCGTCTTTGCCGATGATGGCCGTCGGGTCTGCCAACCCGGCATCATCCGCCAATGCGCGGTTGCAGCCCAGGAAAGTCAAGGATCGATCCTTCCAGAAAATGGCCTGGGGGATATTGTCCATCACCGTTTGCAACAAATGGCGGCTTTCTTCCAGGGCCACGAGAGCCTGATGCCGCTCGGTGACGTCCTCCAGAATTCCCTCCAGATAGGGGTGAGCATCCGGCGGCCGAACCAACCACGCGCTGATGGCTTCTATGGCGATCTGCCCGAAAGCCGGCCTGAAGCGGGTCTCAAACTCGATCACAGGGCCTTGGGCTGCCTGCGCCAGCAGCCGCTCCCAATCTGCCGGGTCCGCGTACAATGCCGCGATCCCCACCCGATTCACGTCCGCTAACGATTCGTAACCGATGATCTTAAGGAACGCTGGATTGGCGTCCAACATCTCGCCTTCCAGAGTCGTTTGAAAGATGCCCATGGGGGAACGATCCACCACCTGATGCAAGCGGGCTTCGGAAGCGCGCCAACGCTCTGTTTCAGCGTTGGAAATGATCTCCTGGACTTTAAAGAAAGACCGCCAGACATTTCTGGCTGTGTCCAGATCCGGAAACAAGGGTTCAAAAAGCGTATTCAGCGCCATGACCGCATACCGCATGTCGCCGATATCCCTCCCATGCGCCGCGCGTTCCTGGGCCATCGCCCGCATAAACCCCAACAATCCCGTATCGTCACCGCTTTCCAGCCATTCCACCACAGCACCCAATATCCGGCGCACAATGCCCTGCCTGATCTGCGGCGGTATCACAGCATACTCAGGATACTCCTGCAATCGCCGCTCGTATTCGGCCGCCAGGGTATCGAACTGTGTGCGGAACGCAGCCGCCAATTCTTTCACGTTACCGGCCTCCTTCAACTGGGGATGCGCTTGTCGCTTCCCCGTCCTCATGACCGTCGGGGACTGGCAAGGCAGCCTCCTGTAGCAATTGTTCGGCGCTCCCCAGGCGCACGAAGGTGGCGCGGCCCAACACATTGCCCACTTCCCGCAGCAAAGTGGTCAACACCGTTTCCGGGTCGCTGGAACTGCGCACATGGGCCGTCACTTCACGCAAAAGCCGCTCGCGGGCAGCGCGGCGCTGGGTGTCCTGGTACAGGCGCGCGCGTTCCATTGCCGCGTCCAATTGCTCTACCAGGGCTTCCAGCAGCGTGATTTCCTCGGTCGTCCAACCGTTAGCCTTCTGCCCTCCCAAAACACCGATGACTTGCCCCCCTGCCCGCAGGGGGATTGCCAGGCGCGTGGCATCGTCGGCCGCCACCACGGGACGCGAACTCTGCAACACGGCGGCCATCTCCGAGCGCCACACGTCGCCGGCAGGGACGACGCCCTGGCGCGTCCCCAAAAAGCCCAGATCAGGACGGGATTGCAACAATTGCGTCCAGCCGGTCCGCGTCAGTTCACCGTGCGCGCGCCGATCCGCGTCCGCCGCCGCCTGCACCTGTTGCAACAAACGCACGCCGTTGATGGCGACGGCCAATTGATCGACCAATGGCTGCAAAGCCGTCAGAGCCTCCGTCCAGGGTTCGGTGAGGCTAACGCTTTGCACGTCCAACACACCGATGATTTGCCCCCCCACCCGCAGGGGGAGAGCCAGCTCAGAGTGCGCCGCCGGCAAGTCGGGATTGTTGAAGAAGGGGGCCTCTGCGCCCGCCCGGAGCGCCACACGGTAAGTTCCGCTTTGCGCCACCAACCCCACCACACTTTGAACATCTACCGGCACCCGATACTGCTGCGCCAACAACATCTCGCGCCCGGCGCCGCTGGCGGCCTGAAGCTCGGCCCACAGGCCGCTATCGTTCAACAAATACAGGGCAGTATGATAATAGCCAAAGGTTTCACCGATGATTTCCGTTGCCCGTACCAACAACCGGGTCAGATCGACCGTGAGCATCGCCGTTTCTTCCGCCATCGCCGACGCGGCGCGCACGTAGCGCGTGCGCCGTTCCAAATCAGAGGTGCGTTCTTCCACCACTGCGGCCAAACGCACCCGCTGCTCCTCTACTTCACGCGCGTATTGCCGGGAACGGGTCAGCGCGTCATTCAAGTTACGCAGGGCGATATTCAACGGCAACACAGTCATCACCAATCCAATCGTCATCACCGCCCAACTGGCCTGCACTGGCGAGGGGAACAGGGTCTCCGGGAAACTATACCCCAAAATGCCTGCGATAGCTAAAATCAACACACTCAGACTGGTCAACGCTGCCATCCAGACGGTCGCGCGCCGGCCAAGCAGCAATCCCGCAATCACAAGCGTAGAGACTAACGCCACGGAGAGCAGGCTGCGCAGACTGGATAGCAAAGTCACTGCCAAGCTAGGAAGCCAAATTCCCCAAACAAACAAAGCGCTGGCAAAACGCAGGCGTCCCCGCATCATCGCCACCCGGCTGCCCATGACAATGAGGCAGATCGCGCCCAGAGCAATGCCGCTGGCCACTTTGTTGGCGAAGAGCAGCAGATTGGCAATCGCGCCGAAAACCAAAAGGATCAAGAGTGTGACCAACAGCGGGTTGAGGATAGCTGCGGCGCGAGTTTTCTCTTCATCCCCTTCAAAGACCGGGGCCGCCCAGAACCATTTAAGACGCTCCCTCATACCTCTCCTTTGTCGTCAGAACGAGTCTGCTCCGGCGCGGTCAGGCGGACGACGACTTCGTCCATATCCAACGCCTGGCGGATTTCGCTAACAGCTATTTTGAGCACGTCTTCCAATTCCAATGGCTCGCGCATCCGCGAAGAGACCCTGGACAACGTGCGCTCGCGCGCCGCGCTGAGACGGGTGCCCTCATAAAGGCGCGCTCTTTCCAAGGCTTGCGCCAGTTGTCCTGAGATTGACTCCAACAGCGCAATCTGGTCCGGCGCCCACTGCCAGACCCCCTCCGGCAAGCTGGCATCCAACACCGCAATGGTCTGGTCGCGCACCCGGATGGGTACGACCACGGAAGGCGCACGGCCCACCGCCGACTCCGCCATGGCGGTCGCGCCGGTTTGGGCGGCGCGCGTCATCTCCGGCGCCCCCACATCTTCCAACGGACGTAGAACCGCGCCATCTTTGACAAATCCCCGCGTAGATTGGGCGCGCAGGAACTCTGCCCACGCTTGCCGGCTGGCCTGCCCATGCGCCCGGCGTTCCGCCTCTAGCGCCTGTTGCGCCTGATTGAAGAGGTGCGCATTGTAAATAGCCATGGCGACTTGATCGGCCAGCGTCTGCAAGACCTCCACATCTTCGGCGCTGAACGCCTCCGGCATCACACTTTGCACATCCAGCACCCCAATCATCTCATCTTGCACCAGCAGCGGCAGGGCCAGCTCCGAGCGAGTTTGGGGCAGGTCGGGGTTGTTGAAGAAGTGCCGATCCACACCGACGTCCAGGGCAATTTGCGATTGGCCCACACCGGCAACGTAGCCCACAATCCCTTGTTCGCCGACGCGCAGGCGGTGGCCACGCGCCAACATGCGCTGGCCGCCCTCACTGGAGGCCGCGCGCAGGACAGCCCATTCCCCCACGGCATCCAACAAAAAGAGGCCCGCGTGGTAGAAGTCAAACTTCTCGCTGATCAGCCGCACCACGCGCGTCAACAGTTGTTCCACGTCCAGCACGGAGGCAGCGTCGCGGGCCACGGACGCGGTGGCTTCCAGGTAACGCGCACGGCGATCCAATTCCTGCGTGCGTTCGGCGGATTGGGTGAAGGCATTCTTCAACGCCCCCGTCATCCGGTTGAAAGCGCGCGCTAACTCGCCCAACTCGTTGGAGCTATCCACCGGGATCACCCGATCAAAATCGCCTTCGGCCACCGCCACCGCCGCTTTGGTCAATACCCCCACCGGCCGCATAATGCGGGAAGTCAGCCAGGCAAAGCCGGCGCCGCCCAACACCATGGTGACGACGACCGTGGCCAGATTCAGCAGGAAGCGCAGCACCGGCTCTTTGACCAACTCCGTGCGATCAAAGATCACATCCACGATGCCGATCACCCGGCCGGAGTAGTCTCTTAACGGACGACTCCACACGGCATAATTGCGGTCTGCCACCCGGCGATGCCATAACACCGTTTCACCGGCCAACACCCGCCGATAATCCTCAGCCTCCGCAAAGAAAGGGGATTCCAATGTACTGGCCTGCAAGACCAATTCCTGGGTGGGGTGTATCGTCTGGCCGACGGCGCTCTCATAGCGTGCAATGTCGGCCATCTCGCGGTTCAAGATGATCTGCCATTCCCCACCCAATTCGCCCTTCAGTTCGGCCAGCCACGCCGCCCCCACCTCCAGACCGAATTCGACGGTGCCGATAGGATAGCCCTGGTGAAACATCGGGACGACTCCCCGAAGTCCCAGGCCGCTGCGCCCGACTTCCAGGCCGCTCACCGGCAAGCGGGTGGCGTTGGCAGCGGTGACCATCGGGCGAAAACTCGACAAATCGTCGCCGTACTGCGTCGGCTGATTCACCCGCAGGAAGGATGTGGCCGGGGCCAGGTGAAATTGAAACTGGGACACGTCAAAAGCCTCGCGGAGACTCTCATAAGAAATTTGCACCAATTCAAGAAGCTGTTGGCGTTCGCGGGCAGCAAACAAAGCCTGCGCCTGCGGATTGTAGGCCACTTCTGTCGCCAGGGCCAACGCCATCGTCCGACGGCTTTCCAGGCGGCTTTCCAGCCCGGTCAGGAGGCGCTCCAGGGCCTGGCGCTCTTGCGTTTCCAGAGTGCGCAGACTGGTCACGCCATCCGTGACCGTCAAAATCATCAGTAGCACCCCCAGCCATGTCAGGATGCTCCGCAACAACCTTCGCGTAATGGTCATAGCCGCTTCCTCCAGCCCAAACCCCTGGTCCGCCGGGCGTTGCCCTACCCCTGCTCCTGCTGCGGCCTAGCGGTGTTATCCTCACCGCTGTCGGCGCTCGCCGCTACCATACGGATCGCGACCCGCTGTAATCCCAGGGCCTGCTGAATTTCATCCACTGCCGTCTTGAGCACACTTTCCATATCCAATTCCTCACGCACGCGCCCGGCAATCTGACCGAGCAGGCGCTCACGGGCGGCTGCCCGCTGAGTCTCATCAATCAAGCGCTGGTTTTCTGCCGCCAGCAGCAATTGCTCCGAAAGGGATTCAATCAAGGCCACATCCTCACTACCCCAACCGGGTTTATCGGGGGGATGTTCAAAACCCAGGACGCCGACAATTTGCTCGCCCTGCGCCACCGGGATAACCATCCGGCCGTGATCCATCACCGCCTGCCGGTTTTGCAACACGTACTGCGCTTCCGGGGTCAGGCGCTCACCCAGCGGCACCATGCCGGTCGCGCTATGTTCGTAACCCCGCACGGTGCGGGTGTGAATGTACTGCTCCCAAGCCTCGCCCTGATAGCGACGCTGGGCCGCGTACAGGCGCTCCAGCGTTGCCTGCGTTTCGGCAAACAGACGCGCATTCTGCACCGCGACCGCCACTTGATCGGCCATGTTCTGAAATACGGCGATGGAGGTCGCATCAAAGGCGGATTCTTTCACACTCTGCACGGTCATCGCGCCGATGACCGTCGCGCCATAGTGGAGCGGCAGCGCCAACTCTGAACGGGTTTCCGGTAGGTAGGGGTTCTCGAACCGCACGACGACGTCGCCTTCCGTCTGGCGAACGCCGGCTTCACCGCTGGCGACGCACTGCCCGATCATCGAATCTCCGCCAACCGTCAACTGCCAGCCCTCCGCCATCATCTGGCGCCCGGCATCCCCGGTTCCGGCGCGCAGGACGGCCTCCCCCCGCTCCCCGTCCACCAGGAACAACCCCACGTAATACAACCCGAAGCGCTCGCGCACCAGATTCACGACCTGCGGCAACAACTGCGCCATATCAAGCAGTGAGGTGGTCGCGCGGGACACTTCGGACGCCGTCTCCAACCCGCGTGTGCGTTCCTCCACGCGCTGCTCCAGGCTGCCGATCAGGTCACGCAACTGGGCGGTCATTTGATTAAACGCCTCTGCCAGTTGACCCAACTCGTCGCCGCGCCCGATCTGGGCGGTCAACTGATACTCGCCGGCCGCAATCCGCGTGGCCGTCGTGGCCAACGCTTCCACCGGTTGGGAGAAGTTGCGCGCAAAGAGGATCGCGCCGCCGCCGGCCAATAAAACTGCCACCAGCGCCATGCCGACATTCATCAGGGCCGTCGTCCGCGCGCCGCTCAACACCTCACCCTGAGCGATTTCGGCGAGCAAGGCCACTTGCAACTCCGGCAGCCAACGGTAGATGCCATACACCGTCTTGCCGCGGTAATCTCGATAAATCCCCATGCCGTTTTGTTGCGCCGCCACAACCTGATCGATGCCCTGGCTGTGAACATAGTGATTGGGTTCTGGCTGCAAGGTGGGGGTGAGCAGCACATGACGGGATGTGACCAGGTAAGTTTCTCCAGTTTTGCCCAGGATGGTGCGCTGCGCCAGAATGTCATTGAGCTGGGTCAGGTTAACCCGCCCGACCAACACGCCCACCAGGTTGCCTAATTGGTCGAAAGCCGGCCGGGCCACGAACACGTTGATGCGGCCTGTCACGTCGTAATAGGGAGGCTGCACGTAAAAGGCCTCCTTACCGCGCTCAAAGTAACGCTCGTGATCGAGGAATTTGCGCTCCTGCTCGCGGGTCGTGGAAACCACGACTTCGCCATTCAGATTCAGCAAAAAAACTTCCTCGAAACGCTGCGTGCGTGCGACCATTTTCCCGAAGTTATCCCGCAAATAGTCCTGGGCATGCTGGGGATTCAACAGGGAGTTTTGCGCAGTGACCGTCTTCACAGTGTCCAACTCATAGGGGGAGGTCAACAATGTGTCCAGGTCCAGTCCCAGGCCATACAGCCACGATTCGATAGCGAGGGTTTGCAGGTCGGCCACCGCCGTCAAGCGATCAAATGCCTGAAGACGCGCGTACCGCAAGTTAATCCAAACCGATACCCCGGAAGTCACCAACACGGCAAGCAGTGTGATGAGCGTAAACGCCGCGAGTATTTGGTTCCGAATGGTAGTTCCTCGTCTTCCTGGCATTCTCATAGCCCTTCCGTTCTGTCCACTAAATCCGCCGGGTCATTGCTGGTAGATAAAATGATTCGTATACAGCGACTCCAACGGCACCAGGGCCGTCCGCCGATCCTGTAACTGCAAAGCCGCCTGGGTGCTCTGCCACACGCTGTCCTCCATCATGCCGGGCAAAGTGTCGCCCACGTCTATAAACGGGATGGTGGCGGCCCAGGATTCCTGTTGGAAAGTCGCATCCAACGTGGCATCTTGCTGTAAAGTCAACCGCACGGCCTCTTCAGGATGCTCAAAAGCATAGCGGTAGCCCCGCAAGGTCGCCCGCACTACGCCTTCTACCAACGTCGGCTGTTCGGTGATGAGGGCAGCGCGCGTCACCAACACATTGGGGTATAACCAAGCCCCGTAATCGCTCATATAGATTAAGTTGACGGAATGACCCGACTGGCGGGCCGCGACGGCCTCACGGGTGGCCCAGGCGTGGGCAATGGCATCCACCTCGCCAGCCAGAAGCGCGTCCAGCCCCGGCGCAACCGGCGTCAAGGTCACTTGATCCGCGCGTATCGCTGTGCGCGTTAACACCATCCCCAACATGATGTCCGCATCGGTACGCAAATCCGCCGAAAGCACCCCAATCCGCGCACGCGGTAAGAACAGCGGGCGCGTCAATTTGGAGGGAGCTAACGACAGGATAGCCAACGGGCTGCGCCGCATAATGGCGGCCACCGCGGTCAAAGGCTGGCCCTGACTGCGCGCCTGCACCAACGCGAGGCTTGACCCCACCCCAAAGTCCACCGTTCCCGCGACGACGCCCTCAAGGGGCGCCTCTTCCTGCACCACTAACGAAACGTCCAGACCCTCGGCCGCGTAGTACCCCTGCGCCTGCGCCGCGTAAAACCCGCTCCACAAGACCGAGTGATCGGCGTTCAACTGCACCACCACTTTCTGAGGAGGCGTCGGCGGGGCAGCGCACGACAACAGGCCGAGCACTAACAGCAGCAGCAGCGCGTTTCTAGCCATTGTGTTCCTCTTCACGCAGAATCCCTGTGTCGGAGCGCACTGTATCCGTGGCCGTCCACTGGACAAAGGCGCGCGAAGCGTTGAGGACCGCGCCCATTTCCTGCACGGCCACCTGCATCAACTCGTTCCAATTCAAGGTGCGGCGCATTTCGTCCGTGATCTCGCGCGTCAATTGCTCGCGCACCGCGCGGCGCTGGGTTTCCTGATACAGTTGTGCGCGTTCCAACGTCTGCCCCAACTGATCAGATAGGGTCTCCAACAAAGCAGTTTCCTCACTTGACCAGAGGGCGCCGGCCTCCGCCTTCTCAAAACGCAGTACTCCGATAACCTCGTTGCTGGAGCGGATGGGGATCGCCAGCACGCTGCCGTCCACGGTCGCACGCCGGGCGGTCTGGCCGGTGCGGTGAGCCTGACGCATTTCGCTCTCCCAGGCGCCGGCCACCGGCATCAAGGTCGGTTCGCCGCCCGCTTCCTGTTGCGCACAGCGATACCCCAACCCGACGCGGGCGCGGGTCAAGTCGGCCCAGGCCTCGCGCGCCCGCGCTCCGTAAGCGCGTCGTTCCGCAGCCAGCGCTTCCTGAGCCTCCGCGAACAGGCGGGCATTGTCAATCGCCACCGCGACCAGGTCGGCCAGCGTCTGCAACATGGCGACGGTGTCGGTATCGAAGGCGTCCGCGTGGACGCTTTGCACATCCAGGGCGCCCAACACCCGGCCCCGTGAAGTCAACGGCAGCACGGCCTCGGCGTGGGTGTCCGGTAATTCGGGGGCGGCCATCTGCACGAAGTCAACGTCGGTGCGCGAGACAATCTGCGACTGGGCATTGGCGACGCACCAGCCGATCAGCCCCTCACCCAGCCGGATGCGGTGATGACGCGCTAACATCGCCCGCCCGGCGCTGCCCGTCCCGGCCTGCAACACGACCCATTCCCCGACGGCATCTGCCAAAAACAATCCCACGTAATACAGGGCGAACCGCTCGCGGATCAAATCCACCACTTGCCGCATCAATTGGTCCGGGTCGAGAATGGAGGTCACCACATGCCCGACCTCTGCCGAAGCTTCCAAGTACCGGGAACGGCGCTCCAGGTCGTGGGTGTAAGCTGTGACGCGCTGTTCCAAGGCGTCAATCGAATCCCGCAACTGTTTCATCATCTGATTGAAGGTGCGCGCGAACAGTCCCAACTCATCCGCCGTTTCCACCGGAACCTCGCGGTTCAGGTCGCCTCGCGCAATGGCGCGCGCCGTGTCCGTCAGGGTCGCCACCGGCTTGAGGGCTTGCCGGACGGTGAAGAACATCAGTCCCGCCAACAGGAGGCCACCCAAAGCGACCACGAACCAGGCGATGCCCCCCAGACGCTGCACCGGCGCGTATAGGGTGGCGGTTCTTTGCTGGGTCACGACGCCCCAGCCGTCAGGCAGCAACGTCAGGTATCCCACCCACGATTGGGATTGTTCATCAGTGAACTCATAGGCGCCGGCGACGCCCTCCCGCAGGGCGACAATCGGCGCCGTTCCGTTAAAATCGAACAATTCTGCCACATAGGTTGGGTCGGAATGGACAACGACCCGATTCTGGTCGTCCACCACATAGACCTGATCTACCCTGGATAGATCAGGGAGACGCAGAGAGCCGCCCAGGGTGGACAGATCGATCGCGGCCATCACAACCCCGATGACCTGGCCGGCTGGCTCGCGAATGGGAACGGCCATAGCCAGCGCCGGCTGCCCGACCCCACGATAAAATGCCTGGAAGGTGATCGGTGCGCCATCGCGCGCGGCGATAAACCAACTGCGGTCGCCAAACCCCTCTGCGAGCTGACCATCGCTGCGCGCCAGCGTGTAGCCTTGCTCATCCAACGCGCAAATTAAATTAATGTCAGGGTAAATCTCTGCCAGAGGCTCCAACAGGGCGCGCTGTTTTTGCGCATCCATCGTGACAATTTGAGGCTGCGCCGCCAACTGCTGCAAGAATTTCGTGTGCTCCTCCAGCCATAACGTCAGGTTAGCGGACAATGTGCGATTAGCGGCAGTCAATTCGGCGACGGCGCTCTGGCGTATTTCCGCGCGGGCTTGCAAGTTCACAAAAATCAGGCCTATGCACAGCGTTGGTACCGCGACGACCACGGGCAGCGCCGTCAGACGAGTTTGCAACCGCCCCCGCGGCAACTGCCGCTCCGCGGTCATCTGCCGAAAGGCTACATAAGTATAGACTGCTGCAAACAGGGCGTTACTCAGGATAACAGAGAAAGCCTGGCCGAGGGGCGCCGGCAAGACAAACAACACCACCGTGGCCGTTATCTGTCCGCCCAACAGCAGTCGGGCCAGGTGTTGGCGCACGGGTGAAAGGGTTTTATCAATGAACACCAGATACAATTGCACCAACAAGGTAAAGGAAGTGACGCCATAGAGGTACAAGGGGTAGAGATAGGGGAACCACACACCCCGCAGGTAGACCCCATTCTCTACATAGCCGCCCGGATAAGTTTGCGGGTCCAGGCCGGTGTACCACAACCCGGTGTTCCCTACCCCATCAATCACCGTGAGGAGAACCGGCAAGAACATCAATCCGTAGAACAGACGCCAGGCCCAACGCCACCGCCCTTGCAGCCACTCCCGCTTCACGAGCGCCAGGGTCAACAACAAGAGGCCGGGCATAGGGCTGCCGGTGGACAGCGATAAGAAGATGGTAGCAGCGCCGGCCTGGCTCGCGTTGACCGCTTGCATCAGCAACCCAAATCCCAGGCTGTTGCATGTGAATAGGAGCAGCAATCCGCTGGTATGACGATTGGCCGTGTGCCAGGGATTCAGTAATAGCACGTAGAGTGCTATGATCAACTCCAGCAGGGCTAAAAACCAGCCCATGCCCTGCAATGCATCGCTCGTCAGCCAAACGCTCACAACGCCACCTCCCGTTCCACGCCCTCGGCGCCCAGCTCACTACCCAATCGCACTTCAACGCTGGCAAAATCCATCGCTTCGAAAATTTCCCGCACGGTGGTACGCAAGACGGTATCAATATCCAGGGATTCCCGCATCCGCCCGGCCAGGTCGGCCACCAACCGGTCGCGCATGGCCCGTTGTTGAGTCTCAAGATACAATTGCGCGCGCTCCAACGTCTGCCCCAACTGATCGGTGAGGGTTTCCAACAAAGCCACCTCATCATCCATCCACATCACATCCGATCCTGTGCGTTCAAAGCGCAACACGCCCACCACCTGGCCGCTCGTGCGCAGGGGCAGCGTCAAAATTGCCGAAGTATGGGCCGCCTTGGCCAGCGGTGCGTTGGTTTGATAGACGCGCCGCATCTCGTCGTCCCACTCTCCCTGAGCCACCATGACCGACGGCTCTTCTCCGTCTCCCCCTTCGCGCACGTAGGTATAGTTCCACATTTTGTTCGCCCGCATCATCGTCATCCACACTTCCCGTGTGTGCTGGCCGTAAGCGCGGCGCTCGGCCTCCAGGGCTTCCTGGGCGTCAGCAAACAGGCGCGCATTGTCCAGGGCCACGGCCACCAGATCAGCCATTGTCTGCAACACACTGATGGTGTCTTCGTCAAAGGCGTTCGGGACGGCGCTCTGCACACTCAGCGCCCCCAGCACTTGCCCGCGCGAACGCAGCGGCAGCGCCGCCTCGGAACGGGTGTCCGGTAATTCGGGGTTGGTCACACGCACCGCATCGGCCTCGGCCTTGGAAGCGATGCGCGCCTGGTTGTGGGCAATACTCCAACCGATCATGCCTTCGCCAATCCGAATGTGATGTTCCCGCGCCAACATGGCCCGACCGGCCTCGCCGGTGCCGGCGCGCAGCACTGCCGATTCCCCCCTGGTCAGGAACAGGCCCACATAATACAGATCAAAGCGCTCCAGGATCAAGTCCACTACTTCCCGGATGAGTTGTTCGGTGTTCAAGATGGAGGAGACAGCGCGCCCCACCTCGGAGGAAGCCTCCAGATACCGGGAGCGCCGCTGTAAATCGTGGGTACGCTGCGCTACCCGCTCTTCCAAACCCCTGAAGGCCTCGCGCAATTGGTCTGTCATGCTGTTGAAGGCCTGCCCCAGCCGCCCAATCTCATCCTGGCGCATCACGTGTACCACCCGCGCCAGATTCCCGCCGGCAATTTCTGTAGCGGTATCGGTCAATTCCACCAAAGGGCGCACGATGCTGCGGGTGATGAGCAATGCCACCCCCACGCTCAGAAGCAACGCCAATAAGGCAATCCCGGCATTCAATAAGACGGTGATGTACAATTCGCGGAACGCTTCACGTTGTTCCTGCTGCACGATCAACGCCGCCGAGAGGCGCGGCTGCCAGTGATATACCTCAACCAATGGGACGCCTATCGCGTTCACGTAGAGACCGCTGCCGTCTCGCTTCCAGGTCACAGCCTCCATCGTCCCCGGCGTCCTGACCGCCCGCCCGATCTCCCCCGCCCGCGATTCAGTCAAGGCTAAATAATTGGAGCTGACCAGGTAAGCTGCGCCGGTGTCGCCCAGGCCGGTACGCTTGCTCATGATCCCGTTGAGAATCCCCAGACCGGTTTGCCCCACCAGAACCCCTAGTGCGGGGATAGGAGCGCCGGAAGCCGTATGTGTTTCCGCCCCCTCGGCATAGATGGGGCTGGAAACCATCACAGCCGAGCGCGTCGCCGACGACCAACTGACATTGAATCCCAGTCGCCCCTGGATAAAGAAAGGCTCGGCAGCATAATTCCGTCCCCGCTGCTGAGGGTCGGTGGAAGCCACCACCTGTCCATGCACATTGATGACCAACAAATGCTGGAAGGTTTGCGTTTTGCTCTGTGCCGTATTCAGGCGGGTTTCCAGGCCTGACACAATCTCTGCCGGTATCGTGACTGGCGTTGTGGCCTCAATCCCGGCGTATTCCTCCAAAATATACAGGGCGAAAGTATCGGCATCCCCCTCGAGCAACGCTACATCCAGATCAGTTTGCAGGGTGTCCACCCAGGTGTCAATTTGCGACTCCCGCAGGTCGGCGGCCAATTCCAGCCGATCCAGCACATGGCGTTGTACGCCGCTCCATCCGAGCCACACCGAAGCAGCACTGACGGCCGACACCGTCAACAAAACACTCACGAAAGACGCCACCACCATCCGATTACGGATTGAAAGTCCATCAATCCAGTGGCCCACGCCCCAAACCAATGTTACCCAATAGACGCTATAGCCACTGAGCAACAGCCAGATGAGGGCCGGCGACTGAGTAGACGCCGCGATCCGCGGGATAAGTGTCCATGCGTCCAGCAGCCCGATGAGGAGTCCCACACCCAGACTGCTGCCCAGCCATGCCTCCCAACGCCGGGGCAGCAAGGAGATGCTGACGGCCAACACCATCAACCCCAATCCGCCCCACGCATAGCCGCTCACTCCCTGGAAGAGCGCTACAGCCCCCCCATAGAGCAACAAACACGCGCCCAGAAGGCCATAGGCGATGCGGGATGGCGCAGAGAGGACAAAGCGCCGCACCCACAGCAACAATCCCAGTGCGACCACAGCCAGGCCGGTCAAGGCCAAGTTTTGCCAAACCCGCTGTTGGAGATAGAGCATCGCGCTGCCCCCGGCCACCAACAAAGAGGCGCCCGCGGTGCCTCCCACCAACCACGTCCATAGTCTTTGCCGATCCTGGGCCGTCAGCCAGCCTCGCCCCTCATGGGGCGCGGTAGAATTGGAATCTCTGGATGTGATGGACTTTGGTTCTGGTTCAGTCATACTTAACCTCTGCTACTCTGACGTTTTCTCCGCCAAAGCCTCTCCCAAACGCACTTCCACTCGGGCAAAATTAAGGGCATCGCCAATCTCTCGAATGGTGGTCTGCAACACCGTGTCAATATCCATCGAGGCGCGCATCCGGTCGCTAACCTCACTGATGATCTGGTCGCGCGCCGCATTGCGCCGGGTGTCTTCGAACAGGCGGGCGCGGTCTAGCGCCGCCGCGACCTGCTCGGCCAACGCATCCAACAAAGCCCGTTCCTCCGCCGAGAGCGGGTGCGCCGCATCGCCCCGCGCCGCTAGTACGCCCATCACCTGGCCCTGCTGCGTCTTCATTGGCACGAAGTGCGTGGCGGCGTCAGGAGCGGGCATTTCGCGCAACACCTGCACTCGCCCATCCTCAAAGATGTATCCCATCTTACCCTGTTGCCGCGAACGCAACACGGCCCACCCCTGCCGCGCCTGCTCTTGCTGGAGCATCTCCATAACCCGCAGACGATCTTCCATCTCCTCGGCCACCTCGTCGGAGTGTTCCGTAGTCATTTCGGCCATTAACTCCAGGTCGGCCTTCTCACGCTCGAGGCGGGCCACCTGCTCGCGCAGCATGGCTAATTCGGCCTGCAAGGCTATTTCGTCCACGGGGCGCTTGACGTCAGACATCGGTCACACCTCAAATGAACTTTAATTGCAACGTCGGCATCAGACGCTGTAAATTCTTCAGGGATTTACCCTGCCAGGGAACCTGAGAGGAGCCAAGTACCACCAACTCGCTTTTGCCCAACTCGCGCACATCAATCACAAACTTAAAGAGGACGTTGATCCCGGAGCTGTTCAAGAAACGCAAGTTCTGTACATCCAGCATGATCAAAGCCGGCGCCTGGTTCTTAACCACGTCCAGCAACTCCACAATCGGAGCGTACTCTTCGGTTCCGCGCAACCGCATCAAGCCATCAAAGGTAACGGTGACGCTGGCTTCATCATAAATCACAGTATAATCTTGATCTTTGATTTCCATGATTGTCACTCCTGTATGGATGTCGTCCTCAGAATTGCAGCCGCACCATCGTAGTAACGACCGTGACCTCACCGGGTGTGTGTTCAAAGGTGTCAAATTTCCAGGACAACGAAGCGCCGTAGTCGCCGATCATTGTCAACAACCCTAACTGCGAACCACCGCCCCCCCCCAGGGCGTTCTTCTCGATCTGTTCCAAATACAATTCCGCCGGATCTTCTTCTAACAGGCGCTGCACGCGCTTTTGGAAATCAGCTACTTGCGTGGGATTCATCGCATTGCTGGTGTAGAAACGGAATTCGTCTGCAAACAGATACAGCCCCAGGCTGACCGGGCAATCGGCAGGTTCATAACTGAACTTCATGACGTTTTCCAACAATTCGTTGGCGATGTAGTTGACGGCTCCTTTGAATTCCAAGCGCCGTTCCTCTTCCGCCACCTCTTCTATCGGTAAAAAAGTCGCCCAATATTCTGCCAGGAAGTCAGCCGACAGGCCATTGTTCCGCCACCGTTGTTGCAACGGCATCGAAGTCGGCGAGAAGTGAATGACCAGATACTCATGCTCGTCGCCGGGTTCCAGGAAATCCCCAAAAATCTTTTCCATTGTCTCATCTCCTACATCCCAGAATTTACCGAATTCAAACTTCATTTTTGCCTCATTACCAACAAAGTCAAATCATCGTAAACGGTGTGCTGCCCGATAAAGGCGCGCACGTCGGCGACCACGGCATCTTTGATCGCCTCGGCAGACTGCCCCCAATTCTGACTGACGACTTGACACAGCCGGTCCAATCCGTAAAACTCTCCGGCGACGTTCTCAGCCTCCACCACTCCATCGGAGTACAGCACCAGGCCATCCCCTGCCGCCAGTTCAACCTGCGATTCGGCCACAAACTCGGCAATGTTGTTGACCACGCCGACCGGGAATCCCAAATCAAAGGTGTCCAACAGTTCTACGGTCCCGTTCTGCCGTATCACGATCAACTGTTCATGTTGACCACTCAGCCGCACCCGCCCTTTATGATAATCCAGCAAAGCCAGGGATAGACTGCGATCCACATTCATCCGCCGAATGTTGTCATGGAGCGCGTGGTTCAACACGTCCATAAAACGTTTGTTGTCGGTCTCGCCGCCGGCCAACAGGGTGCGCACGGCGGTTTGCAGCATCAACATCACCACGCCGCTTTCCAGCCCGTGCCCTGTCACATCCCCGATCCCAATCTTGATCTGACCGTCGTATTGCAGTACATCGTAATAGTCGCCGCCCACTTCTTCGGCGGGATCCATGTAACCGGCAATATCCACTCCCTCGATGCGCCGCAACTCCTCAGGTTTGGGCAGCAGCATCTGTTGTAAGCGGCGCGAGACATCCAATTCGGCTACCATGCGCAAGTTTTCGGCCTTGAGCTGCTCGTTGAGAAATGCGACATTGAGGGCATTCGCAATGTTGCCGGCCAGTCCTTCCAGCAGATCGAGTTCCAGTTCGGAGAAAGGCGTAACATCAGTCCGGTGAACGTCCATCACGCCGAAAATTTTGGCGCCTACCATCAAGGGGATCGCCAACTCGACGCGGGTGAAGGCCAAACGCGGATAGGTGAATTCAATCGGGCGGCCTTGCTCATCCGGCGTTTTCTCCCAGGAAGTCATCATGCACTTCCGCTTTTGCCGAACGGCCACAGCGACTATCCTGGGGCCGTACAACCCCACGGCCGTCTTGCCCGTCTTCACCGTCGCCGCGCCGTCGCCGACGGCATCCACCAATTCCACCGCCTCGGCGTCCCAGTTCACGGTGAACAACCCCACGTGGGAATACTCAAACGTCTCGCGGATATGCCCTATGGCTTCCCGGATAATGGCTTCCGGCGTCTCGGCGGCCGTTGCCATCCGACCGATTTTGATGCCGGTATGCCCCTGGTCAATCTGTTGGCGCAAGTGGTGCCCCATGTCACGAAAGGTGCGCATCAGCAGCCAGCATAGCACAATCACGCCTTGCAGAAACAGAATCATCCAACCGGCATGCGTCTCATAGGGGAAAGCAAACCATGAGCGCAAGAGCCATGCTGCGACTGCCATCTCGCCCCAAAACCAGCCGGCGGCCGGATCACACAGGGACGTGGCCGCCAGGATAGGCAGCACGTAGAACAGGTACGTCGGGCCGGCGAACGCGATCTCAGGCGGCAGCGGCGGCGCGACAAACAGCAGGAACGCCAGGGGCAAGAGGTTAGCCGCCAACGTCAAGCGGTTGTGCTGGAATAAGTAGTGCAGGCCGGCGGCCGCCCCAAGCCACACCCCTCCCAGAACCATCAATCCGACCACAGACTTAACCGCCCCCGCCACCATCGCGCCCAGGCCCAGGATCAACAGCGCCTTCAACCATAGCTGGAGAGCCGACTCTACCTGTCCTTTGTCGGCTTCTGGGATCCGCAAAATCCGTGCCAGTGTTTGCCCTAACCGCAGTTTCTTCATCCCTCGTCTCCGCTGTCGAATACCCCAAATGCCGGCGGCATAGTCTGACCCGGTTGCTCCGCCAGGTAAACAAACACTTCACGCCCCAGGGTGCGCCCAATTTCCAACACCGCCGTGCGCATCACCGATTCGACGTCCACCGCGCTGCGAATGCGCTCCGTAATTTCGCGCAGCAGTTGCTCCCGCGCCGCCGAACGCTGCGAATCCCGGTAGAAGCGGGCGCTTTCCAGCGCCACTTCCAACCGTCCGCGCACTGTTTCCAACAGCGCCAATTCCTCCGCCGACCACAGCGACCCGTCCGGTTTCCGCGCATCCACCACGCCGATGATTTGATCGCGGACCCGCAAAGGCAAGGCCACGGCTTCCGGCGCGGCGTCCGCCAGGGCTGTCTCGCCACGTTGTAACGCCGCCGTCATCTCCGGCTGCCAGAAATCCCCAGCCTGACTTAAGGTCTGCCGGTGGTAACGGTAGCCGCCCCCTGCCAGGGCGCGCGACAGTTCGGCCCATGCCTGCCGGCTCTGCTCTCCCTGTGCCCGGAGAATCGCCTCGTAACGTTCCCGCGCCTCTCTGTAGCGCTGATTGTTGTACCACATCACCGCCAATTGGTCGGCCAGGAGTTGCAGGACGGCGACATCGTCGGCCGTAAAAGCGCCCTCAAGCACGGAATGAACGTCCAACACCCCTATCACATGCTCCTGCACCTTCAGGGGCAAAGCCACCTCGGCGCGGGTGTCCGGTAAATCCGCCCGCGTTGGCAACCAGGTTTCTTCAACGCCGACCGTTGCAATGTGCGGCGCACCGGTGGAAGCCGCCAGCCCGACAACGCCGGCCTGTCCACCCCGCACCCGATACCCGTGATTGAGCAGGCGCTGCCCGCCCCGGCTGGAAGCCGACCGCAAAATCAACCATCCTTCCGTTTCATCCAACAGGAAGATGCCGGCATGATAGAGGCCCAAGCGCGCGCTGATGATATCCACCCCATCCGACAGAAGTTTTTGCGGATTGGGGGTCGCTATGAGGGTGCGGGAAATGTCCGCCGCCGTTTGCAATTGCGCTACGCGCGCCCCCAGACGTTGAAGCTGCCCGGCTAAATCCTCACGCGCCTGACGCACCCTAAGACGAGTCTGCTCCACCGTCTGAACCAGTACGCCTATCTCATCGGGATAGGGTTGAGCTTTTTCCCCGACCACAATCGGCTGATCGAATTCACTGTTTTCCAGCGCCGCCACTTGCGACGCCAGGGTGCGGATCGGCCGCACGAGGTGAACGCCGCTCCAATACCCAATTCCCACCGTCCCCACAATGCCCAGCAGCAACCAGAACAACATCACCCACGCGAAATGCAGCAAGGGCGCCATCGCCGCCCGATAGGGCCGGATGGAAAGCAAAATCCACCGGTAGGCCGCCGTCCCGGCCGGGCTGAAGCGATGAAAAGCCAGGAAATCCGTTCCAATCCGCAAAGTGCCGGATTGCGGCGGATTGGTGTTGCGGTAAATGGTTTCTGACGTCGCCGGATAATCCTGAAGGAACGTCAGGTCTGTGCGCAGATCGCGCCCCCAACACTTTGCGGCGTCCACCGAATGATAGAGATAGTAACCGGTCTCGTCCGTCAACACTATGACTTCTCCGGCTTCGGCCTGGGCGCCCAGCAGCGTCAAAAAGTGATCGGCAGAAACGCTCACCATGACGACGCCGGACACGTAGCCTTTGACCCAGACCGGCGTTGCATAATGGATCACCGGTTTCAACGGTAACGCCACCGCACCGTGCGCCACACTCAATTCCAGCGGGGAAACCAGCACCTCGCCCTCCGCCGCCCGGACCGCCTCATCGAAATAGAGCCAGGCCGCCTGGTTTTGGAGTTGATCGCGCGGCGCCACCAGGAACTGCGTCCCGTCCGAGTCCACCCGCACCACCTCCATCCCTTGAGCGTCCATAAACCGCACCTGGTAGTAAATTCCTTTGGCCTGGGAAAAATCCAAAAATGTCTGCTCTACCGTCTGACGCGCCGTTTCATAGGTCGCCTCATCTCTGATAAGTTGAAATTCCAACATCCGGTGGAGCGGGTCCAAACGGCTGAGGAACAACACATCTCCCCGCACGCCAGAAAGGAATTCGCCGGTGCTCAACGCCAGTGATGTCACGCGATTTTGCTGGCTGTGTTCTGTGCTGGAAAGCGCCAGATTGCGCGTCACGTACACACTGTAGGTGACGCCCCCCAGCAGCGCCGGCAGCGAGACCGCGATCATCGCCAGCAAGAGCCGATTCCGAATACTTTGCGCGAAGAACCGATAAATCCGGCTGATCATTTACCCTTCATCCTTGAGCATCTGAGGCGCTTGCGCCAACAACTCATCCGCAGCGCCAATTCGAATGACCACATCGGCAAGCCCAAAAGCCTCGGCCAACTCCCGCGCGGCCACTTGCAGCACCGATTCAATCTCCAGGGATTCCCGGATGCGCGCCGATACCGTGCCGACTAGGCGCTCCTGCAAGGCTAGCCGCCGGCTTTCCTCGTACAGTCGCGCGCTTTCTAATGCCTGGCTCAACCGGTCGGTCAACGTCTCCACCAGTGCTACCTGCTGAGCGTTCCAGACGCCCGCCTCCGGGGCGCGGCGGAAGCGCACTACGCCAAGCACTTGCTCATCCCGCGACTTCACCGGCACGGCCAGGGTTGCCGCGTCCTCCTGGACGATCCGCCCCTCCTGCTTGGCCTGCCACATTCCCGCCGACCAGCGCGCCGGCGCCGCCACCACGCCCTCAGCCGCGCTGACGTACCCCCGGCTCTGAGAACGCAACAGCTCCTCCCAGGCCTGGCGGGTCACTTCACCATAGGCGCGCTGCTGAGCTTCCAGGGCTTGCTGGGCTTCGGTCATCAAGCGTGCGTTATCCAATACCACCGCCACCAAATCGGCCAGCCCGCGCAGAATTTCCGTATCTTCCGGCGTAAACGCCGCCTCCGCGACGCTATGAATGTCCAGCACGCCCAACGGCTGCCCCCCGATACTCAAGGGCAGGCCCATCTCTGAACGTGTGTCCGGCAAAGCGGTTGGTTGAGCATAAGCGGCATCCGCTCCCGCGCCCTGGCGGATGTGGGGTTCCTGAGTCGCCGCGACCTTGCCAACGAGGTTCTCCGGCCCTACCGCCAGCCGGTAACGAGACGCCGCCAGCCGCGCCCCTGCATCGCTGCTGGCGGCGCGCAGTACGGCGTATGCCCCGGTTTCGTCCAGGAGGAAAATTCCCACATGGTCGAAGCCAAAGCGGTCGCCGATCAAGGTCGTCACCGCCGTCAGCAATGTATCGAAATCCCGGATCGAAGCAATCGCCTGCCCCACTTCCAATATCGTTTGCCGTAACAACGCTTCCCGTTCCAGAGCGCGGGCGCGTTCTGCCACGCGGCATTCCAGAGTTTCGACCCGCTCAGAGAAGCGCGCTACTAGCGCATTGACGCCCGTTTGCAATTCCCCGATCTCGTCCGACGCGAAGGGGCCAGCAACCCGCGCCGTCACGTCGCCGTTCTGCACTTGTTGGACAGCGGCGTTCAGCAGGCGCAACCGCCCCAGAATCATAGAATTGAGCAGGTAGAGAATCGCCACGGACAGCAACAAGAACGTCAACAATCCCGCGCCCACCCCGTAAATCACGACCGTTCGCCATCCTGGCTGCGTCAGCAACGCCACAGGCGTCTCTCCCGCCGGGCCTATCCCTCGTTGCGCGAACCACACCATATACGCCACCCCGATCACGGCCAAGATCACGACCTCAGTCACGGTCACGGCGATTCCGATCTTCACCAGCAGGCTGCTCCGGCGTCTTTTCATGTTCTCATCCTATACGAGTCATCCAATACGCACTTCGACTTCAGCCAATTGCAGCGCCGCGCGCAGTTCATTGACGGCCGCGCGCAACACCGCATCCATCTCCAGAGAGCGGCGGATGGTCGAAGAGACTTCGTCCACCACCCGTTCGCGCGCCGCCCGGCTCTGCGTCGCATCAATCAGACGGGCGTTCTCCAACACCTGCCCCAACTGCTGCACGACGGACTGCACCAGGGTTACTTGTTCAGGGGACCACATCCACTTCCCCTCCGGATCCTCCAAGCCCAACACCCCCAAGACTTGCCCGCGCACGGTGATAGGGGCCACCAGGCTGGTGCGGGCGGTGTCCGCCGCATCCGCCGCCGTGGTGACCACAGCACCATCGGCAACGGCGCGCTCGATTTCCGGGCGCCAGAACTCCGATAGTCCACGCACCTGCTCTTGATCGTACACAAACGTGGTCCGACTCAGGCGCTGTTCCGTCTGCAAGTGTTCCTGCCAGCCCTGCCGCAAATAGCTGCGGTGCGTGGCCTCCACCTCATCCCGCGCGGTACGAGTGTTCTCCAACAGGCGCGTGCGCTCCAACGCCTGCGCCAGTTGGTTCGCCACCTGCTGCAACGTGGGCAAGTCCTGCTCGGTGAGGGCGCCCGCCTGGACGCTGCTCAACCCCAGGGCGCCAATCAGGTGCCCGCCAGACTCCAGAGGCAGCAACAAGCGGGAGGCAATCCCATTGGCGACCAGCCGGTCGTCGCCGCTGAAGGTATGTTTGCCCCGCATATCCGTCTCCAACCACGGCCGGCGATTCGTCAGCACCCACCCCAACGCCGCGCCCTCCAACGCCACTCGGACGCCGCGCGCCGCTTCCGCCGCCGCCAGGCGCGAAGCCTCGGCAAACAGGGTAAACTCCGCCTCGCCCTCCGTGTACGTGACGATGGTCATTTCATCCACCGGCGTCAACTGGCGGAGCGGTTTGAGGACCGCCGGCACCCGGTGTGCCAGTTCGGCGCGATCCTCACAGTCGGCCACCAGCATGGCGATTTCTCGCAGCCCCTCCTGGCGCTGGGCGCGCGTCTGGGCTTCCTGTAACAGGTTGAGGTTTTGGAGCACCGTGGCCGCCTGGCTCGCCAACGTCAACAGCCGCCGCAGCCGCGTCGCATCCAACGTCACCGGCGTCCGCAGCACCGGGTTAAAGTAGCCCACCCACTGCCCGCCGGCGATCAAGGGGACGTATACGACAGTGTGCGCCTTGAACACGTCGCGGAACTGCGCGCGCGTCGCCTCGTCCAGACGGACATCGGTAGCTACCTCGTCGAAGATCACCGGCGCATCTGCCCGCAGATAGCGCGCCAACGGCGACCCGCGCAGGTCCAGCCGCGTTCCCACGGCAAGACGCGGGACGCCGCCGCGTCCTTCGCGGACGTCCCACACGGCCACGGATTCAGCAAACTCCGGCACATCCTCCGCCTGCCAGGGGCGGTTGAAGAGATACAAGCCCACCCAAATCACGCCGGGCAATTCCACGCCGACCATCAGAGCGCGCAGCAGTTCGTCCATCGTCAGGGCGACGTTGATCGCCTGGCTGGCGCGGTAGAGCGCGGCGGTTTCGGCCAGCGCCGTTTGCAACTGCTGCGTCTGGTTCTCCAGATCGGCCAGCAGCCGCCGCCGCTCCGCTTCCGCCACTTCACGCTCGGTAATATCGGTGGAAATGCTACACAGGGCATAAGGCGCGCCCGTCGTTGTGTCGGCAATCAAGAATTTGAGCGACAGGTACACGTGCTCGCCATCCTTGTGGACGGCGCGTTCGATCTGCTCCTGTGGGATGCCCGTCTGCACCACGGCCAGGTCATTGGCCCAGTATTGCTCGGCGTCAGCCGGCGCGAAGATGTCGTGCGCGGTTTTGCCCACCACACCAGCACGCTTGAGGCCAAACAAGGTTTCGTACTGTCGGTTGATCAACAGGTAGCGCCCCTGCAAATCCTTGACGTAAATCACAGCGGTGGTGTTTTCCAGGATGCCTTCCAACAACTGCTGCGTCTCGCGCAAGACTTCTTCGGCGCGCTTATGCTCGGTGATGTCGCGGGACACGCCAAACGTCCCGGAGATCTCGCCCTTCTCGTCCACCAACCGCATTTTGGTCGTCGAAACCCACGTGACGCGCCCGTCCAACCAGGTCTCCTTCTCCTCCTGGCCAATGATCGGCGTCCCTTCCTGCATCAGGTGCTGCTCATCCACGCGCGCCCGCTGTGCATGGTCGGTGGAGAAGAAATCGGCGTCCGTTTTACCGACCGCCTGTTCAGGGTTTTCCAGGCCCAGCCATTCCGCCATCGCCCGGTTGATGCGGATGAAGCGGCTTTCTGCGTCCTTGAAGTAAATGTGATCCGGCACGTTTTCCATGAGTGTCTGTAACAGGAACCGCTCGCGCGCCAGGGCGGCTTCGGTTTCTTTGCGCTCGGTGATGTCGCGCACCGACGAAAGGAAAAGGCGTTGCTGCCCCACTTTTAACGGAGTGATGATCACTTCAATGAAGATCGGTGTACCGTCCTTTCGCGCTGCGCGCGATTCCAGGAACATCACCCCGGTTTCCGGGTTGGTGTAAACCGGTAAGGCCCTTCCGGTGCTATCCCGCTGCAACATCGAAGTCCGCATCGTCAAAAGCTCCGTGCGCGTGTAATCGAACATCTCACATGCCCGCTCATTGACCTCGATGATCTCTTCACTCTCATTTTCCAGGAAGATGGCGTCGTGCGCTTGCTCAAACAGGGCGCGATAGCGCACTTCACTCTCGCGGAGCATAGCCTCGGCCAGTTTGATCTCCGTGATGTCCGTCACTTGATTCGCCAGGTACAACGGAGCACCATCCTTATCCTGGATCAAGAACATATTTTGCCAGGTAGGCACAATCACGCCTTCGTGTGTGACCAGTTCCAGTTCGCCCTGCCAGTGACCTTCATGCTCCACGGTCGGCAGGACTTGTTCGCGCAAATACTTTTGGGTGTAATCGGGATAATAATTCCAGAACGACTGCCCCAACATGGCCTCCACGTTGGCCCCCCCCACCAGCCGACACAGCATCGGGTTAGCATAGGTGATCTTGCCATCCAGCGTCGCCATCCCGATCCCCTGACCGGACGATTCAATCACTTGGCGGAAGGTGCTGGCGGCAGATAGCAACTGCGTGCTTTCAATCGCCAGGGCAATTTGCCCGCATAGGCCCTCCAGCAGCAGTTGATCCTCGGCGGTCAGGGCGCCGGTCACGTCGCTCTGCACGTCCAGGATGCCCAGGATTTCGTCGCGCAGTTTGATGGGCACGGCCAACTCGCCCCGTGTCTTCGGCAAGAAGGGGTTGGGGACCCAGTCGGGGTCTTGAGCAACGTCGGTGGCAAGCACGGCTACGCCGGTGACGGCGGCCGTTCCGACTACGCCCCGCCCCATCGCCAGATGATGACCGGCCGCCAGCATCGCCTGGCCGGTGCGCCCGTACCCGCTGACCAGGCGCATCGCCCCCGGTTGCGTGCCCGGCTTCTCCGAGGTGAAATTCGGGTCATAGCGGAAGATTTGCGCGTGGTAATAGCCAAAACGCTCCTTCACCAACGTCACGACGCGGGTGAACAACTCTTCCAGCCCGGTGGCCGCGGCAATCTCTTGCGCCACCTCGGTGCTGGTCTGTACCTGTCGCCCGCGCCGTTCCCACGACACCTCGACCACCTGCTGCATACGCTTGCGCTCGGTGATATCGCTGGAAACCCCCAGGACACGCCGGGCAACGCCGTCCGGGTCAATGATGGGCCGCTTGATGGTCTGCACCCAGCGCTCCTGGGTGCCGCCATAAGAAATCAGGCTTTCCACAATGAATTTTTCTTGCAGCGAATCCATCACTTCCCGGTCGCCGCGCCAGATAGCCGCCACTTCCGTCTCGTTCTTGTTAAAATCGGCGTCCGTTTTGCCGATCATCCCTTCCACGGTGGCGCCGTAGGATTCCGCGATGGCCTGGTTCACCAGGACGAAGCGCCCCTCCCAATCCCGCACAAAGACGAAGTTGGGGTTGATGTCGAGCACCTGTCGCAGAAACAACTGTTGTTCCGCCAATTTGTGCCGGTCGGCTTCCAGGGCGGTTTCCGCTTCCCGCTGCGCCGTCTCGGCCAGGACGGTCGCGGTGATGTCCCGGTCAACGCCGCGATACCCCAACCAGACGCCGGCGTCATCCCATATCGGCACGGCGTTGGTCTGGATATACACGCGCTGCCCATGTTTGCCGCATTTGACGTGCTCCAGATTGACGAGCGGCTGGCGCGCCGCAAATATGGCGTCGTAGCGCTCTCGCAGGCGGGTCGCTTCCTCGGGCGGCGTCAGGTCAAAGGGAGTCTTGCCAAGCACTTCCGCGACCTCATACCCTAGGAGCGTCCGTACCCGTGCCGAGCAATAGCTGTAACGCCCGGCGGCGTCAATCTCCCAAATCCAGTCGGAGGTCAATTCGGCGATGTCCCGGAAGCGCGCCACTGCTTCGGCCAGCCGGCGACGCGATTGTGTGCGCCGCGCGTTGTCCGCCGGTTCACGTGGGGGACGCGCCCCTTCCATATCGTTCATCTTACGCTTCTCCCTCAAGTGCAGGTTGCGCCCCATTGCCCGAAGGCGCAGGCTCTGAGGGGGTCAAAGGAGCGGCCCCCTCCGGCAGCGCGTCCTCGTTCAACGTCAAGCGAATGTACGTGCGCGGCGCTCCGACCGCCTGCCCCAGGCTCGTGACGACGGTGCGCAGGATCGTTTCCATGTCAATGGAGCGACGCATTTCGTCGGTAATCTCACGGGTCAACTGTTCGCGGGCGGCCCGGCGCTGGCTTTCGTAGTAGAACTGGGCGCTTTCCAACGCCCCCCCCAGACGTTCTGAGATTTCCTGGAGCAATGTTTTCTCATCCAGCGTCCATTCCCCTTCCGTCGCCGGCTTGTAAGTGTCAATCACACCCACGATGTCGCCACTGGGCACGCGCACCGGCACCGCCAGCCGGTAGTGGTCAGGATACGTAGTATCTACACCGGCGAACACTTCTCCATTGTACAGCACACGTTCAGTCTCTGCCGGCCACATGTCTCCCGCGATTTTGAATACCCCCCGAACATTACTGCGGTAGTTAAAATCGGCGCGCGTGCTTAACAATGCCCGCCACGCCTCGCGGTCAATCTCTCCGTAGGCCTGACGCTGCGCCTCCAGGCTCTGCTGCAACTGCGCGAACAAGCGCGCATTACCGATAGCCATCGCAAGTTGATCGGCCAATCCCTGCAAGACGATAGCATCTTCGGGGGTGAAGGCTTCCGATGTTGTGCTGTGTATATCCAGCGCGCCGGTGATTTCACCCCGCACGCGCAAGGGCAGTGTCATCATCGAGCGGGTATCAGGCAAATCCGGGGATCGCTCAAAGGCGCCAGCGGCCTCTACATCTGAGGAAATCTGAGATTGTCCCTGTTGCGTAACCTGTCCCACACTACTGGCGCTGCCCACGCGCACTTGATACCCCCGCGCCAACATCCGCTGCCCGCCCAGGCTGGAAGCGGCCTGCAACACCGCCCATTCTCGGCTGTCGTCCAACAAAAAGACGGCGGCATGGTAAAAACCAAATCGCAAGCCTACCAGGCGCACAATCCGCTCCAATAAATCCTGCAAAGCCAACTCGGAGGCGACATCCCGCGCCACTTCGGAGGTGGCTTCCAGGTAGCGGGCGCGGCGTTCTACCTCACGGGTGCGCGCTTCCAATAGCACCTGCCCCGCTTCCAGGGACTGATTGGCGATCTTGAGAGCATCTGTGCTATGTTCGGCAGCGGCTAACGCCCGCTGCAAGTTCGCGCTGGTAATCCAGGCAATGGCGCCCAATCCGCCAAAAAGCATCACCGGCACGATACCCACAGAAGGATCGCCCAAACGCACAAGTCCGATATACACAACAATTCCCTCAAACACAGCAATGACGAGAGCCCACCACGGTTCCACTACCAGCGGCGCCATCACAATCGGCAGCGCGTAAGCCAATACCAGAGGGCTGTATAATGAGGTTCTGACCACTACACAAATCAATCCGACAAAAAACACCAGAAAGGCATAGGGTGGCCAGGCCTTTCCCTGTCGAGTGAAGATAATCAACAGCCCAAATGACAGGAGTCCGCCCCCAATCACAGGCAGCAGGTTATACACAGGGAAGAAAAGAAGCACCTGCAAGATGCTTAACAGCGACAGGGCTTCCATGATCAACAACAGAATCAACAGCGCCCTCCCCCGCTGCGCCACGCGGGGATTCTCAGTGCGCACCTCCAAATAGGACGCCAGCCAACGCTTAAGCGTGTTTCTCATGGTCTACCTCTGCCATCCTCAGACGAATTGTGACCTCAGGGGTTTGCATAGCCAAGCGAATTTGTTCTGCCGCAGCCCGCAATATCGTATCCAGGTCCAGAGATTCCCGCATACGGGCGGAGATTTCACCCACCACGTGCTCGCGGGCGGCGAGCCGCTGCGTGGTTTCCACCAGGCGTAGGTTCTCGGCGGCCAGCCCGAACTGCTCGGCGACGGCCTCGACAAAAGCGATTTGCTCATCACTCAGAGCGGCCCCTTCTGCGGTGGTGAACCCCAAGGCGCCTAACAGTTGGTCCCGGAAACGCACCGGTACGACCACCTGGGCAGAGCCGGTGGCTGTTTCCGCCGGACCTGTAATCAGTGTCTCGCGCTGCGCCAACGCCTGTCGCACGCCGGCCACCGGTTCCTTTCCCAGGGGGGTCAGTCCCTCAGAGGTTCTGCGGTAGCCCCACAACGCGCGCTGCCGCAAGAATTCGCTCCAGGCCTCGCCCAGATAGCGTTGCTGGAGCAGTTCCATTTCTTGCAGGGCCTGCTGCGTGCGCGCATACAGGCGCGCGTTATCAATAGCGACCGCCACTTGATCCGCCATCGTTTGCATGACCAGGATGTTCGTTTCATCGAAGGCCGCCTCGCGCTCACTCTGCACCGTCATCGCCCCGATCACCCGCCGCTGCGAGCGCAGAGGCAGCGCCATCTCTGACCGGGTGCGCGGCAACAAGGGATTGTCGAAAGTCTGCGCTTCCTCCCCCACGTCCAGCGCGATGTGGGCGCGGGTCGTCGTCACACACTGGGCAATGATAGCGCTGTCTCCCACCGGGCAGCGATACCCCGCCGTCACCATTTGCTGACCAGCGTCCCCGCTGCCGGCCCGCAGGATGAGATATTCGTCCGTTTCATCCAGCAGGAATAGCCCGACGTAGTACAGCTCAAAGCGGTCACGCACCAGATTCACGGTTTGCCATAACAACGCATCCGGGTCCAAGACCGAGGTTGTCGAGCGCGAAACTTCAGCCGCCACCAGCAACCCACGCGTTCGCTCATCCACCCGGCGCTCCAACGTATTGACAGTTTGATCAAGTTGGGCCGCCAAACTATTGAGCGTGTTCGTCAAGGCCGCCAACTCTCCTTTTGCCACTGTCTCAATGCGATAGGTGAGATCGTGTTCCAGGGTAACAACGCCGGTGTGCAAGGCGTGCAGGGGTATCACAATTTCCTGCCGGGTGAAGCGCGCAGTACTGAAAACAAGCAGGACAATGCTGACCGTCAGCGCCAACACGAAAACAAGTTGCTGCAAAAAAGGCGCCATAACAGCCAGCGTCGGCTGCTGCACAACGACATACCACGGCGCACCCTTCAAGCTGCCGCCCACAATCACCATGGATTTCCCGGCCACCTGGGTATAAACCGGCGTGAATGACCCCACTACCAATCGCGCCAAGTCCGGCTGCGACAATACCGCGGCCCGCTGTTCCATTAACGCTGACTCCCGATGTAACAACGCTTTCCCGGTGACGTCCGTCACATAAACGCTGCCCGTCCACCCTTCCGAAGCAGCCTTGACGGTGTTCCAAAGCGAGGTTAAGTCAACCCGGGCTACCAAAACACCGGTGAGAACCTGAGCTTCATCCCGCACCGGGACCGCCATATCTAGCAAAGGCAAGCCGCCTTCGACATAATCCAACGCGCCGATATACAATTCTCCGCGTGCAACCGTCTCCGCCCAGGGTTGGGAAGGCAGTTCTCGCGACGACGGTGTGGCGTCCCATCGGCGGGAGGCCAGAATCTGGCCGTCTTCGCGCACCCAGAGCAGTTCGAAAAAGCCACCCTCCTGCCGAGCCATCGTGCGCCGGAAAAGTGGATCAGCCTCCCCACCGGCGCCCAGGGCATCGGCCGTAGACCACAGATCATCCGCCGCGCGCCACAGGAATTCCTCAAACGCTTCAAAGGCTTTAGCGCGGGTCGTTTGAAGCCGCGCCTGCGCATTCCGCATCGTGACCTGCCATCCCAGGAGCGCCACCCCCGGAAGGGCCAGCAGCGCAATCAGGCTCAGCAAGCTCACCCGCCAGGTAAGCTGTCGGGCGATAGTACTTCTCTGCTCTGGAGTTATGTTACTGCTCATCCTACCATCCTCAGCCGGCGACCTCAACCGCTTCATCCTCCGCAGGCTGCGCCAACTGCACAAAAGTCACAGGCGCATTCAGGACCGCAGCCATCTCTTCCACCGTCGTCTTGATCAAATCGTTCATATCCACCGCGCGGCGCATCTTGTCCGCGATCTCGCGCGTAAAGCGCTCCCGGTTCGCCAACAGTTGGCTATTCTGATATAGCCGGGCGCTGTCCAGGGCCGAATCTAGCTGCTCGCCCAGCGTCTCCAACAATTGCAGTTCATCCGGTGTCCAGTCGCCCGCCCCGGCTCGTTTCCGCGCATCCACGACGCCCACGACCTGGCCGCGCACCTTGAGCGGCGTCGCCACCGCCCGCGCCGCGCCATCAGTCACCGGCGTGACTTGTTCCAGGGCGCGGGCCATACGCGGATGCAACTCAGTGGGCGCCGGCGTCAAGCCTTGTTGGTTACGCACCAATCCCGGCGCGGCCATCGCCGCTACCAACGTCGCCCAGTCTTTGCGTTCCATCTGTTGGTAAATCTGACGCTCCGATTCCATACGTAACTCCAGACGGCGCACCAACTGCGCATTACTGATTACCAGCGAGATGTGATCGGCCAGGGTGCGCAACACCACTATGTCGTCTTCCGTGAAGGCGTGCGATTGATCGGCCTGAATATCCAACACCCCCATCACGCCTTCCCGTCCCTGCAAAGGCAGCGCCATTTCGGCGCGCGTGTCCGGCAAAGCCGCATGGCTGACAAACGCAGCATCCTCTGTCACATCTGCCGCGATCCGGGGTTCGCCGCGCATCGCGGCATACACGATGATCCCCTTGCCTCCCAGCTTCAGCGTGTAGTGCTCGGCCAACAGAAGCTGCCCACCCTTTGAGGAGGCGGCGCGCAGCGTCAAATATTCTCCCCCTGCCTCCAACAAGTAGATGGCCGCGTGGTAAAAACCAAACTGCTCCGAAATCAACCGCACGGTGCGATCGAGCGCCTGATCCAGGTCCTCGAAACCGGCCACCTCACGGGCCACCTGCGCAGCGGTCTGAGCGCGAGTACCTCGGCGAGACAGATCAATTTCTTGCTGCGCGACCAGGTCTTCCAAGCGATCCTGGTAGTCGGTTAATTCGCGGGCCAGGTGACCGGCTTCGATCATGGCCGCAATCAAACGCGGTATCAAGTAATTGATGGAAGACACAATAAAGGCGCCCATCCCCAACATCACCAAGATGCCGCTCACCCAGGCCGCCGGGTCCGCCGAACTGGCGATTTTGCTCACCGTCAGGAAGCCAGTGGAAAAGGCAATCCCAAAAGCCACATTGGTAGCCGCGGCCACCATCAAGGCGTTGCGGCCCGGACGTTCGCCCAAGAAGAGCGTCGCCGTAAAAACAAAAATCAACAAGAAAATGCGCGCCCCACCGGTGCGTCCATCCGACAGAAAATCCACCAGCGCCAGGCCATAGGCCAGGGCCATCATGGCCCGGACGCGCGTGACGTATCCCAGTCCCTGACGAAACGTAATAAAAATCAGGACGCCATAGATAGTCAGGAACAAGAGAACATCCAGATAGCGCTGTTGGGTCAGCCGATAAATCGCGCCGGCCACCAGGATCAGGCCGCCCACGTAGACCATCACGCGCAAGATCCGCTCGATCAATTCTTCACGCCACACCTGTAAGTCTCGTCCGGCCGAGGCGCGATCCCGCATCAACCCAATTTGCGAATCAGTCTGTTCTGTTCTCTTTGCCATGTCGGTTCCCCTCTAAGGGTTGCGCGGCGTAAGACGCACCACCACTTCTTCCAGGTCTAACGCCCGATAGATCTCATCCGCCGCGGCCTTCAGCACGGTTTCCACATCCAGCGTCTGCCGCATCCGGCCGGCAGACTCCGCCACCAACCGCTCGCGCATCGCCAGGCGTTGCGAATCCTGGTACAGACGCGCGCGCTCTAACGCCACGCCCATTTGCTCAGTAATGCTCTCCATCATCGAAATCTGCTCCGGCGTCCACGCCCCTCCCTGTTCCGGTTTGCGCAGGCGCACTACCCCCAACACGTCGCCGCCCTCGCGCAGCCGCACCGGGATGGCTACCGTCTGCGCGTCGGCCTGCACTACGGCGCCAACCTGCGCGGCCTGCGCTATCGCCGGCGCCACAGCCCCGCTGACCGGGAAAGTTCCCTCGGCGTCATCCACGTAGCCGATTTCACCGCGCGCGTGCAGCATCTCCACCCAGGCGCGATAACTCAACTCGCCATAGGCGCGCCGTTCCGCCGCCACGCTTTCTTGCAGTCGCTCGAACAGGCGGGCGTTGCTGATCGCCAACGCCAACTGGTCGGCCAGGGATTGCAATACTGCCGCGTCTTCGCGCGTGAAAGCGGATGCCTCTTTGCTTTGCACGTCCAACGCACCAATGATACGCCCACGCGCGCGCAAAGGCAATGTCAGCGCCGAGCGGGTGTCCGGCAAGTCGGGATTGTCAAAGAATACGGCATCGGCCCCTACATCCAACGCAATCCGCGCCTCGCCGCGCGCCGTGACGTAGCCTACCGTCCCCCGATGTCCCACTTCCAGACGATGACCGCGCGCCAACATCCGCTGGCCCCCCTCGCTGGAAGCCGCGTGCAGTTCCGCCCACCGGCCGGTGGTGTCAATCAAGAAGATGCCGGCATGGTAAAAGCCAAAGCGCTCGCTGATCAGCGTGACCATGCGCGAGAGCAGTTCTTCCATGTCCAGTTCCGAAGCCACGTAGCGGGCCACGTCCGCCGTTGCCTCGAGATAGCGGGCGCGGCGCGAAAGGTCGCGGGTGCGTTCCTCTACACGCTGCTCCAACGAGGCGCGCAGGACCTGCGATTCCTGGTTCGCCCGCTGCACCTGCGCCAGGGAGTGTTCAAAGTTTCCCAGCGCCATGTAAAACAGGATCGCAGTTACGATCAATACGAAACTATTGGCGGCCAAAAACATAAAAAGCGGAATCTCCGTCAGAGGGGCGCTTTTCACCCCCAGCGCTTCCGCGACCGTCATGCCGAGGCCTACCAACACGCCCCAACCGGCGACCCTCATGCCTGAGCGCCGACTCATCGCCATACCCGCTACCAACGCAAATAAACCATAGAGCATGAAAAACGGTGTATGTACGCCACGATCCGAGAGCAGCAAACGGACAGTGAAGCCAAGCGTAGGCGCCCAAGTCAGAAACAGCGCCGCCCCGCGCACCTGGCCCCGGCGTGCCAGCATTTGGCTCAAAATGGAGACTACCGCGCCAAACAGACCAAAGGAAACCCAGCCCACCGCCTCTAGGAGGTAGACCGGGTCCTGACGGGGAAGATATTGCGCACCACTCAGCCCAACGCCAATAAAAAGCCCCAAAGACAGCAGCAGCAACACCGACACGCCCTGGCTGACGAAGCTCGCCTGACGAGTCTTTTCGGCATCATCCACAAATATTGGCGGCTCTAAGAAAGCTCGGATGCTGGCAAACATACCTATACTCCTAAAGAATCGAGATCGGGGGTCAAGGATGATGACTCGGACGGCTCCGGCGTTTCAAACCCCACCCCTAACCGCACCTCGGCCTCACTCAAGTTGAGCAGCGCGCGCATCTCCCGCACTGCCGTCTGCAACACGGTATCCACGTTCAACGAAGCCCGGATCCGGCTGGAAATATCGCTCATCAAACGCTGGCGCACCGCGCGCTCCTGGGCGTCCTCGTAAAGCCGCGCGTTTTCCATCGCCACGCCCAATTGGGACGTCAGCGACTCCAACTGCGCCTGCTCCTCCGGCGTCCATTCCCCAAAGGTCGCCGGCCGCGCCACATCCATGACCCCAATGACCTCACCCCGCGAGATGATCGGGATGGCCAGTGACTGTTCCTGCAAGTCGCCGACCCTATCAACGGCCCCCAACGTTGGCGTCCCTTCGGCCCAGGCCTCGCGCGCCTCGATGCGCCATGCTTCCGGCTCGGCCGGCGCCAATTTGACCACGCCCGCCACGCGCGATTCATAGCCGGCGCCGAGGAGGTTGCGGGTGCGCATCAAATCTTCCCACGCCCCCCGCGTCGCTTCACCATACGCACGCTGTAGACGCACGGTGGCTTCTTGCCGTTCGGTGAACAGGCGGATGCTGTCCACGGCCACGGCGACCTGATCGGCAATCGTCTGTAGCACGATGCGCATTTCATCATCGAAGGTTTCGGTGTGATAGCTCAAGGCCCAAAATGCGCCCAGCACTTCGCCGCGCGAGCGCAGCGGCAGGGCGACTTCGGCGCGGGCGTACGGCAATTCGGGCACACTGTTCGCGCTGTCCATCGTCAATTCCAGGTTCCAATGCGACGCGCCGTCGGCGATGCATACGCCGATCACCCCCTCGCCGGGGGCCACGCGATACCCACGGGCCAGCAGCGACGCCCCCGCCTCGCCGGTGCCGGACTGCAACACCGCGCGCGTCCGGGATTCGTTCATCAAGAACAGACCGACAAAGTACAGTCCAAATCGTTCCCGGATCAGATCGGTCACCTGTTGCGCCAGATTGGCAATATCCAGCGTGGCGGAAGTGACCTGCCCGACCGCGGCGGTCGCCTCCAGGTCGCGCTGCCGCCGCGCCCGCTCGCGCGCCCGCTCGTCCGCCCGCCGCGCCACCGTCGCCGTCAAAGCGCGTTCCTCGTTCAGCAGCCGGTTGACGCCTTCCGCCACCGCACCGAGTTCGTCCTCGGCGTACACCCAGGCCAGCACGTTCTGGTCGCCGGCGGCCTCTTGCTGTAGCACCTGCTGTAGCTGCGCTACCGGCGTCTTGATGTTGCGCGCCACCAGCCAACTACCGCCCAACGCAGCTCCTGTGAAAATGAGCGCGAACAGCACCCCAAATCCGATGATCTGCCGCATACCCTCATAGATGACGCGCGTTGGCTGGAAGGCCAGCAGCGACCAGTGCAGCCCCTTAATCACTCCGGCAACCTCAGCCTCGGCAACCGTGGCGGCATCCAGCCGCGCCACCGCCCCCACCATCCGCTCACCGGTTGCCAGCGCGAAGGGTTGCACCCCGCCGCGTTGGCTGACCAGCGCTAACCAGGCGGTTGTCACCTCGTCGGTCACGGATTGGGAGGTCTCAACAACCGGCGCATACGCCGGGTCGAACAAGACGTACCAGCATTTCTGGGAGGCCATCGCCGTTTCGAGGATTTGCTGAAGCGGCGCCACGTCAAATACGGCGTGGACAAAACCGATCAGGGAGCCATCGGACGCATACATCGGCCAAGACACGGTGAGAACGCGCGCACCGGTACGGGCGTCCAAGGCAGGTGGGGTTATGACGAGCTGTCCGGCCCCCTCCGCGTAAGTCGCAGCCCACCAGTCCGCCTCCTGTTGGTGGTAAGCCTCCGGACGATAGGTGGCCGCCAACGTGTTGCCATGGCGCTCCACCACCAACAACGCCACTACCGCCGGATATTCCTGCGCATAAGTCTGCAACACGCCGACTAGGGGGTTCAGGTCGGCAGACACGACTTGCCGTACCAACTCGCTGTCGTCCGCGGCTTGACGCCATTCCTCCGCCCGCGTCAACGCCGCCGTCAGATCGTACTCGCGGCTGCGGGCGGCGGCCTCGGTCGTCAGCGCGCTATCCAGCCCGATGTGCCGCACAAAGGCGACTTGCTCCAGCAACAGAGTGGCCACCCAGTCGGCCTGTTGCCTGGCCGAGTTGAGCAGCGCGGTGTGGGCCTGTTCCTGCAAGCGGTCGTAGGAAAACTTCATCAGAGCGGCGCTGACGCCGCCAATGCCCAACAGGGCAATCAGGCCGACGAAGACAAAGACCTTATAGAAAATAGGCCAGCGGGCAATCCCTAAATCCCAGTTTCTCTCGCGTGGTTTCATCATTGCTCAGCCTTCGTCTGACTTTTGCGGTCGGGTCGCCAGGCGGATCGTGACCCGCGACAGGTCCATGACCTCACGGATCTGAGCGGCGGCCGTTCTGAGGACCGCGTCCACATCCAGGTTCGCCCGCATTTGGGCCGTCACCCGCCCGACTAACTGCTCACGTTCGGCCGTGCTGCGCGTTTCCTGCAACAAACGCACGCTCTCCAACGAGATCGCCAGACGATCAGCGACCTGGTTCACCCACTCCACCGTTTCGGGCGGCACGTCGCTCTCTTCAAAACGCACATTCAGCACGCCGAGGATTTGATTGCGCAGGCGGATGGGAGTAGCCAACGCGCTGCGCACACCGGGGGTTTCCAGCAAGGGCACCAGCACCGGTACATTGCGTTCCAAGGCTATTTGCGCTTCAGGGGATTTTTCGGCGGTCGGCTCCACGGCCACCTGCCGGTAACGATACCCCAACTGCTGCGCCGCGTGACTCACGTACTCCCGCCACGATTCGGCCGTATACTGCCCGGAGGCCATCTCCAATTCATAACGGCTCTCCGTCATTTGTTCCAGTAAGCGGACATTTTCAATCGCATTGACCAACTGATCGGCCATCGTCTGGAGCGTCGTCAGGTCATCTGCGGAAAAGGCCTCCGGCTCGGCCGATTGGATGCTCATGGCGCCCACCACGCGCTCCCGGCTGAGCAAAGGCAGCACGGCTTCGGAACGAGTGTCCGGCAGCAAGGGGTGCGCCAGGTAAGAGGAGACCTGCGTCGTCACATCCGCCGTCACCTGAGCCTGCCCCGTCGCCATACACGTTCCCACCAGGGACGAAGGGCCGACAGACAGTTTGTACCCCTGCTCCAACAGGCGATGGTTGGCCGCCCCGGCGTCCGCACTCAACACGGCCCACTGCCGGCTCTCGTCCAGCAGGAAAATTCCAACATAGTACAACCGGAAATGCTCACAAATCAACGTCGCCGCACGGGGCAGCAACTCACTCAGGTGGGTGAGCGAGGTGGCGGCCCGTGAAATCTCGGCAGCGCCGGCCAGCAAGCGAGCGCGCCGCTGGAGGTCGGCCAACAGCCGCTCCACATCGCGCTGCGCTTCCTGCTGTTGCTGGATCAGCAGGGCGCGAAAAACAGTCCCGCTCAATTGGCTGCTGAGCTGGTCATAAACCCAGATGTGGGGAGAGTCATGCCCCAGAAAGGCGAATCCCAACTGTTGGTTTTGCATCAACAACGGCATAATCACCACGGTCGTCCGTTCTGCCGGCGGCCACAGAGGCGCCGGCAACAAATCAGTAGCCGGGTAAGCAGCCGAGTCTGGGTGGAATTGCGATTGGCCGCGTGTGTAACTCACCGCCAACCGGGCGCGGGAAGTGAACGCTGGCCCATCTCCGGCATAGAGGGCTATGTGGCAAATGTTCATGGGAATGGGAGGCAAAAAACGGGCAAACACCCCAGGCAGCTCAGATAAATCCAACACTGCGTTCATCGCCCTATCCAACGCCTGAGAATTGGCTACATACACCCGGTCGTCCTGGCGCAGCCGAGTGCTCATACGCAACGCTGCCTCGCTGGCCAGAATCCGCGCCTGCTGTATGAGCGTCTCCAGCCGCATCACCAACGGCGCGCCGAAGAACTCCGGGCGCGCCGCACGCTGCCGCACCCCATACAGCATCGCCGCATGGCGCAGAGAGGATAATACTCCCTGCCAGCGCTCCATATCGCCATGCATCTGGTAGGTCTGGTGCAACATCTGGTCAAAGGCGACCAGGAATTTGCCCTCCAGGACACCTTCCAACTCGTCCACCATGGCATACCACAGCACTTCTGGAACGTCCTGCGGGACGGTCTCCCGTGACATCACCAGGATTTCCTTGCCAACATACGCGCTCATTTCCAACTGCGCCTGTTGGACCGATGCCGGCAGGCAGCCGCACGAACGACGCACAATCAACTCAGAGGGCACCATCTGGATGACCGGCGGCGTTTCTCCCCGGATCTGCGCCAGCAAGTTCGCCATCATCATTTCCGACATCTGGGAGAACGGCTGGCGCACGGTCGTCAGGGGCACACTCAGGGCGCGCGCGGCCGGCACATCATCGAACCCCACTATTGCCACGTCCTCCGGCGTCCGCAGGCCATGGGCCGTCAATATTTCCATGGCAATCATCGCGCTGACGTCATTGGAAGCCACAATGGCGTCCACAATCTCACCCTTTTGGAGCCATTCGGTAATAGCCGCGCGAGAACCAGGGCCGGTAAAGTCGCCCAATATGACTAATTTCTCATCCAGGCGAATCTGGTGCGCGGCCAGCACCTCTTGATATGCCTGATACCGCGCCTCTGCCTCCGGCTGGCCCACCGGCCCTCGGACGAAGGCAATCCGGCGATAGTGGTGTTCGACAATAAGATGTTCGACCGCCCGGCGCATCCCCACCAGGTTGTCGCACAAAATCTGATTGATTTCCGGCACGCCAAACGCGCCGCTCACCAGCGGGAGGTCCGCAAACCGGGCGTAGAAATTGTGCAGGACGGCGGGGTCGCAAGCGTGCGACAGGGAAGGACTGATGATCAGACCCTCCACGCATTGGGAGGAGATCAGATCGTAGATCACGTTTTGCGGATACGCCTCGCGCAAATCGCCGCCCACAAAACACAGCAAGTCCACCCCCAATTTTTGGGCTATCGTATGCATATCCATCACCAGGCCGCTTTGATAATCATCCCGCAGCCAGGAAAGCAGCAACCCCACCGTCGGGCGGGGGCGCGCGCTGCTCGATGGTTTCACCGATATCAGCGTCTCTCTCTTTTTAGCAGCCATTGACCTGCCTCATCCGAAATTCACAATTCGTGATTCGTAATTCGTTATTCGTCATTCGTAATTCGCTATTCGTCATTCGCCGCTTGCTCAATGTCATTCGCAACGGCGCGGGGAGCGTCAATGTGGACGGCCACCTCCGCCACCCCCGGCAGCCGCCCCAACTCACGCACGGCGGCCTGCAACATTGCTTCCATGTTCACGGCCCCGGAAAAGACCCGTGACACGTCGCTGAGCTGCTGCTGGTACGTCGCGCGCTGCCGGCTGTCGGCCAACAACTGTGCATTGTCCAGCGCCAGGCCGGCCTGCACGCCGATCTCTTCCACCAACGCCACCTCTTCATCCGACCAGGGCAGTTGTATCGGATCGCGTTCCAGGGTGATCGAACCGATGACGTGCTCGCGCAGGAAGATCGGGATGACCAACTGGTGTGACGTGACCACGTGCTGGCTATTGACCAACGCCGGCGTCTCCTCCGCCAGCGCGCGCGCGACGTTCAGGCCATCGTAGATGTAGGTGCGCGTGCCGACCCGGCTGCGCCATATTTCCCCCATCTGCTCCCGGTACAGGATCTCCAACCGCTCGACGGTGCGCCGGTTTTCCTCAAACAGCCGCGCGCTCTGAATCGCCAAGGCTAACTGATCGGCCATTGTTTGGAGTACTTCAATGTCCTCCTGGATAAAGGCTTGCGGTTCGGTAGACTGCACGTCCAGCACGCCAATGACCTGCTCGCGCACCTTCAAAGGCAGCGCCATCTCTGAGCGAGTTTTCGGCAGTTCCGGCGCGCTGGCCCAGGCCGCGTCCTCGCCGACGTTCAGGGCAATGCGCGCTTCCCCCCGCGCCGCCACGTACCCCACGATCCCCTGCTCGGCCACCCGCAGTTTGTGTCCCCGCGCCAGCATTTGCCGCCCCCCTTCGGATGACGCCGCCTGCATCACCGCGAAGTCGCCGGCATCATCCAACAAGAACACCCCGGCATGATAAAAGTCGAAGCGCTGCGAGATCAGCGTCACCAACGCCTGCATCAATTCGTCCAAGTTACGAATGGCGGCGGCATCCCGCGCCACCAGCGCTGCCGCCCGGAAACGCTCCAGGCGCTGCGCAAAGGCTTCAGCCTGCTGCGTCAAGTGCTGCCGTTCTGTCGTCTGGACGTCCATTAGCTCGGCTATGCGCCGTTCCAATAGGTGCTGTTGGGCCAGCAGCGCCTGAACGCGCCGCCACTGCCACGCCACCACGCCGCCAGCCACCGCCAGCACTACCGCGATGATAACCAACCAACCCCACGTCGCCATGGTTACGCCTGCCTTTCGCTCTCGGCAGAATTCTCCGCCGCGGTGGAGGCCCAGGCAGAAGGCCCGCTCAGGTGAATTTTGCCGGTGGCGTGCAACAGCCGACCCAACTCGCGGATGGTGGTCTGCAACACCACGTCTATATCGGTGGAGGCCGCCCGAATCCGCGCGGCCAGGTCGCCGGTCAGCCGCTCGCGGGCCACCCGTTCCCGTGACTCATCCAACAAGCGGACATTGTCCAACGCCATACCAATCTGATCGCAGGTGGCTTCTAACAGCGTCATGTCGGCCTCCGACCACGGCGGCTCGTCCGGGTTCTGCTGCAACACAATCGAACCCAAAATGTGATCCCGCATCCGAATCGGCGCGGTCAGACGCCGCCCCGCCTCACCCTCATTCACTAACGTGACGTGATCGGGCGGAATGGCCGGGAACTTTTGTAGGGTGCGCCCCCCGGCCGGTTCCACCCGCACACCGGTGTAGCGATAGGCTGCCGCCTCACGGGAAAGCCGCGCCTGCCACGCGGTATGAATTTGCTCTCCATAGCGTCGCTCCAACTCGCGCACCGCGAACTCACTTTCTCGCAGCAGACGCGCATTCTGAATCGCCAGGGCCACCTGCTCCGCCATCGTCTGCAACACCGAAACATCCTCTTCAGCGAAGGCTGCCGCCTGCTCCGACTGCACGTCCAGCACGCCAATCACCCGGTTGCGCGCCCGCAGGGGCAGCGCCATTTCCGAGCGCGTCGCCGGAATGTCTGGGTTAGGTACGAACGCGCCGTCGGCGTCCACATCCAGGGCGATGCGAGGCTGACCGGTGTGCGCCACGGAGCCGACAATCCCCTGCCCGATCCGCAGCCGGTGGCCGCGCGCCAACATCCGCAGCCCCCCCTCCGAAGAGGCCGCCCGCAGAACGGCGTATTCCTCGGCCTCATCCAAAAGGAAGATGCCGGCATGATCTACGTCAAAGTGGGTCGGGATCAAGCGCACGGTCTCGTCCAACAGTTGGTCCACGTTGTAGATGGCCGAGACGGCGCTGGCGACGCGCGCCGCCGCCTCCAACTGACGTGAACGTTTTTCCAGAGTCTGGGTCCGCACACGCACTTGCTGTTCCAGTTCGGCATACGACGCGCGCAGTTGCGCGGTCATTTGATTGAACGTCTGCGCGAAGACGCCCAACTCATCCTCGGTGACGACAGGGGCCTGTCGGTCCAGCCGTCCCTGCGCGACTTCACGGGCGACCTCGGTCAGCGCGCGCAACGGCTGCATTCCTTGTCGCATCAGCAAGACTGCACCGATCAGCAACAGGATGGACGCGCCCGATCCAACCGCCAACACCGTTGCCGACAAGCGACGCGCTGGCGCCAGAATGGCGTAATCTTCACCCACCTCGGCCACGACCCCCAGGCCGTACTCATCCAGCCAATGATAGGCGCCCAGCACCGAATGACCTTCATAGGTTGAATAAGTGGCCTGCCCGTCTTGCCCCGCGATCACCGCCCGTACCCCGGCAGTCAACGCCCCCAGGTCCACGCCGGCGGCCAACAACGCGCGGGGCGCCACGACGAAGTCGCCGGCGCCATCCACCAGAAAGACCTCACTGCGGGCGCCCATGCCCGGTCCTTCCAGGATAATCTGTTGCATCCGCTCCAAATTCAGATGCGCCGCCAGTACGCCGATACATTCTCCGGCGGCGTTAAATATCGGGTTGGCGATGGTGATGGTCGGCTCGCCATCCTCCGCCACGTAGATGGTCTGGACATAAATTCCCGCACGGCCCTGGATGAAGTACTCGGCGGCCGCCTGAGATTGCCCTTCGTGCGCTTGAGTGGAGGAAATCAACACCTGACCCTCCGGCACAGACAGCACAAAGAGTTCCCGCAGTCCGGCTCTTTGCGTCACGGCGGCCCGTAAATAAGCCCAAAACGTGGTGTAAACGGTCGCTCGTTCAACATCGCCTTGAAGCAGTTGCGCGGTCCAGCGACGCACCGGCTCTTGCCCTGCCATCCAGGTAACGTTCTGCCGCTGATCCGCTACCCAACGCTGCAATTCGTCTTCCTTGAGTGTCACCACCGATTCCAGGCGATTGAAGACCGAGTCGGTCAGGTTTTGACGCGCGAGGATGTAAGCCAAATACCCCATCAGGCTGATGGTCAACAGCAGCAACACCAGTACATAGGCGATCATCCGGTTGAGCAGATTCTTCGTAATGAATGACAGCCGCTTCATGATTTATCCTCCACGCCGTCGGGAAGCCGCAAGGGTTGAGTATGCCCGACATGACGATCCGCTCCCAATCCCAGGCGGATCAATCCATCAGAAGCACGCAGCGTCCGCCCTAACTCCCGGATGGCAGTCTGCAAAATCGTGTCCACGTCCGTGTTACGGCGAATCTGCGCCGTGATGTCGGTCACGCGCCGTTCCCGCTCGGCGCGCTGTGTCACCTCCTCCATCAAGCGGATGCTTTGTAACACCAGGGCGGCCTGGTCGGCCAGACTGCGGTATACGCGCCATTCTCTCTCAGTGAAATGGTAGGGAGCGCGCGTGGCAGCCGCCAGCAGCCAGCCCCATAATTGTCCTCCCGCTGCCAGGGGAACCAACATGAGCGCGCGCAGTTGCAACGCTTCCTGAAAAACTTGCCGGGAGACGGGGTCCAGGTTTTTGGCCGCCGCAACATCCGGAATTGCCAGCGGCGCCGTGGTGGTCTGGGCCATCATCGGAATCTTCGCCACCTCCCAGCGATCCCCCAGGAGAGGCGAATGGGCCTTGCCCGCATCCCAGGCTGCCGCCAGGCGCACGATGCGGTTGGATTCAACCGCGCCCGGCTCGATCAAGGCCAACACACAGCGATCAATCTCTGGGGCTATCAAATAATCCACAAACGCGCGCAACACTTGCTCCTCGGTGCGCGCCACGCCCAACGCCTGGCTGCACCGGTACAATACGCCGACTTCCTCCAAAGCGATCTGCATTTTGCTGAACAGCCGCGCGCTTTCCATCGCACGGCCGGCCTGATCCGCCACCGCGCGCACCAGGTCCAAGTCATTGGCGTCGAGCGCGTCGGGGTCGGCAAAGATTTTCAGCGCCCCCATTGCCTCACGCCCCCCCTGGAGCGGCAGCACCCACTGGGGAGGGCGGTCGTCCAGGGCCAATTCGGCGGCGGGCCGCACCTCAACGCCGTCATACCCGTACCCCCAATGCCGCCGTTCCCGCGTTAAAAGCCCCCACCCTTCTTCACCCTGGGTGCGCAGCAGGCGGTTGAGTTCGTCAATCTGGGCGGCGGCGGTGGTTTGGATGTGCGCCATGTGCCATGCCAGGCTCAAAGCGTCGGCCAGCATTTGCAAAGGCGCCACCTGTTCAAAGTCGAAAGCCGCCGCTTCCGTCGAGTGGATATCCAACACCCCGATCACGTCGCCGGCCACGTTCAAAGGCAGCAACACTGCGGAGCACGTCTGCGGGAAGGGGGAATCGGCGGGCGTCGGGGTGGCGACGGTCGGAATGATGGCCCGCCGGTGCGCCACCACCGCGTCGAAATCGGGGGATTCCGCCAGAAGCACTTTGTAGCCGCCGGCCAGCAAGCGCTGTCCCACCGCCGATGAGGCGGCGCGCAGGATGACTGCCTGGCGCGCATCGTCCAACAAAAACACGCCCACGTGATAAAACTTGCACTGTTCCGAAATCTGGCGGACGGAGACAGCCAGCCAGTCGTCGGTCCCGACGACGGCGAGCAGGTGATGCGACACCCGTGCGGTTGCGGCCACGCGGGCAGCTTGCTGCGCCGCGCGGGTAGTTTGCGCGACGGTCTCCTGACTCATACGCTCCAGGCGCTCCCGCCACTGCGCAGACAGCGCCGATAGCCCGCGCGCCAACTCACCGAGTTCGTCCTGCCGCCCTAGGGCCGGCAGCCGCGGCCAGGTCCCTTCCGCCATCTGTGCGAGCGCGTCCGTCAGCGCACGCAGGGTGCGCCGGAGATCGCGCGTCAAAGCCAGCGCTATCCCCAGCGTCAGCAAGAGAGCGACGGCCAGCAGTACACCGGCGATTACCAGAAAGGGGTTCAACGTTTCCAGCATCACAGCCTCCGCACCCGGGGCAGGTTATCCATCCGTTCCATCATAGCCGCCACTGACTTCAATGGTGGTCAACTCGGCCTTCAACAAGCGTCCCAATGCCTGCACCGTCGTCTTCATGATGGCATCGGGATCCAAAGTTGTGCGCAATTGCCCCCCAATCTCTCCGACCAGATGGTCGCGTGCCGCCCGGTCGCGGGTCTCCTCTAACAGACGCCCAACTTCCAAAGCCTGGGCTATCCCCTGCGCCGCCTGCTGGACAAATTGAATCTCCTGCGCCGTCCAGGGCTGCGCCGGAAGCCGGGCCAGCCGCAAAACGCCAAAGGATCGCCCACCGAGCATCCGCAGCGGCGCCACCAACGTGTTAGCGGGCGTGACGTGGGTGGAGTTCATCGCATCCGTCGGCGTCTCGGGTAATTCGAGAATCGGGCGGGTTTCTTCGGGGGTGTAACGGTACCCCAACAGGGCCGAGGCGCGCGTGCGCCAGGCCCGCGCCCCCGTTTCGCCATAAGCGCGCTGCAAGTCCCGCAGCGCCCGCTGGCTGCCTTGAAACAGTCGTGCATTTTGAATTGCAATGGCGATTTGATCGGCCAGGACCCGCAGCGTTTCCACATCTTCTATGGAAAAGGCAGATGGCGTCTCACTCTGAATGTCCAGAACACCCAACACCCGGTCGCCCACACTTAAGGGCAAGGCCATTTCCGAGCGGGTAGTCGGCAAGTCCGGGCTTTTCATCCACACGGCATCCACATCCACGTCCAGCGCAATGCGCGGGCGCCCGGAACTCGATACATAGCCCACGATACCCTGCTCACCCACGCGCAAGCGATGGCCGCGCGCCACCATGCCCTGCCCCCTCTCAGAAGAGGCCGCGCGCAGAATGGCCCATTCGCCGCTTTCGTCCAACATAAAGATGGCGACGTGATAAAATCCGAACCGATCGGTAATCAGGTGCGCGACGCGCGGCAGCAATTCGTCTACGTCCAGGATGGCGTTGACGACGCGACTGACCTGGGTCGTGACGGCCAGGTACGTCGCACGCTGTTCCAAGTCGCGGGTGCGATCCGCCACGCGCGACTCCAACGTGTGAATCAGGTCCCGGATTTGAGAGGTCATGCCGTTAAAGGCTCGCGCCAGCGCGCCCAATTCGTCCCCTCTTTCCACCGGGAGGCTGCGGCTCCAATCGCCTGCCACAACGGCATTGATCGTCCCGGTCAATGCCACGATGGGTTGGAAGGCCTGACGCAACGCCAGGTAGCTTGCCAGGGCCAACAGTCCCACGCACACCAACCCCACCAGCCACGCGAGTTGCATAAACGTGCGCATGTCCCGCAACAGTTCCAACTCCTGCTGCTGCACTACAATGCCCCAGTCCGGGCCACCCTCGCTGACGGCGGCCCACCACCGGCGGCCCTCGCTCTCGAATTTCACCAAGGGGCCGGTGTGCGCGCGTAGGGCTTTCACCGATGGATACTCGCCAAGGTCGCCGGCCTGCGCCATCACCGTCGGATCGGGATGCACCAACAGGCGATTTTTGCTGTCCACCATATACGCATACCCTGTGTTGCCCACCGTCTGGGGGCGCATCTGGGAAGCCATGTCGGTCAGGGCGCAGGCGAACATACCGACGCCCACGAGGTTCTCACGGCTGTCATAAATGGGCATGGCGCCTATCAACGCGGGAATACCGGCGGTAGATTCCACCACTACCTGGAAAACCTGAGGGGCGCCGGACTGCACCGCCTGGAACCAGGATTGGTCGGCGTAATTGGTCAAAGGGAGGGCGTCGCTGCGTGTGACGTTCATCCCTGTCAGATTTAGAGTGCTTACCAGGTACATGTCGGGATGCGTCTGGGCCATGATTTTCAGAAAAGACTTCTGCTGCGCCGGATCCATGCTAACGATGGCCGGTGCGGATACTAACTGGCTCAAGGCGTCTGTATGGAGTTCGTACCACAACTCGGCATTGGAGAGCAGGGCCGCGTTCAGCGCTTCCAGGCGCCGAGCCTCATTCGCTTCCACCAACTGCATCGCCTGGGCCACCACCCACACGATGCCGGCCGTCAACAGGGGGGTGGTGATCGTCAGCAACAAGACCAGCAGGCGCGTGCGCAATAACCACTGCCGCGCAAACTGGAGGGGGGAGCGCCCCAGGTTCAACGCCACGAGATACCCCAGCAGGATGATTTCCAACAGGGCCAACGACAGGGCCAGCCATTGTAATATCTGGCTAAAAGATGGCGTCAGACTCATTGCGCCTCCCACACCATCGGCGTCAGGTAAACTTGCACTTCACTGGCATCCAGGACGCGCCCCAGTTCCTGCACACTGCCCTCCATAATAGCAGCGGTGCTCGGGTTGCGCCACACCACGTCATCCAGGCGGCCCAACTGTTCCTGATAGAAGGCTTGCCGCCGTGTCTGTACCAACAGGCGGGTGTTATCCAGCGCCAGCGCCAGACGCTCGGCAGCGGCTTCGATGAAAACGCGCGTCTCAGCGTCCCAGTCGCCCAGCTCTCCCGAACGGGTAAAGGCCACATAGCCCAAAGGCAGGTCCCGCGCAATCAACGGCACGACGAGCAGGTACTCGTCCAGCCCCTCACCCGGCGGACGGGAACGCACCGTGCGGGTCTGCAACGCCTCGGCCGCCAGGGTTTGGATGGGATCCTCAGAAAGCGCGCCGGTGGCGTAGGACAATTTCAGCTTCTCCGCCAACAAGGAACGCCACGAAGCGATGGTGTATTGGTTATACAACGCGCGCATCTCCTGAAGCTGCCCGTTGATCTCTTCCAGCGCGGCCAGCATATCCAGGGAAGTCGTCACGTACCCGGCTACCACGCGAAAGAGCTGCATGTCGCTCTCCGAAAATGTGGATTCCGTGCTGTGAATGTCTAAGATGCCCAACAGTTCACCGCGCACAACCAGCGGTAGGGCTGTCTCCACCCGGCTCAACGGGAAGTATTCCATTTCGTCGGGCGACAACACGCGAATTTGTTCACGTCCGGTCTGCGCCACTTTCCCCAACAGCGATCGTTCCCCCACCCATACCGACAGGCCCTCGGCGACCAGCGTCTCGCCCTGCACGCCGGCGGCCGCCGCCAGCACCAACGTAGAGCCAGTGCGGTCGGCCAGGAAGACATTCACCTGATAGAGGTTCAGGCTGCGTTCCATCTCCCGCACTGTGCGCCATGCTACCATTTCCCGCCGGCGCAGTGAGGCTAACGCATTGCCAAATTCGGCCACCCACTGCATCCGCACGGCGTGCAAGTTCGCATATTCGGCGCTCTGCTCTGCCTGCATTCGCTGCGTGTCCAGTTTGTAGGTCAGATCATGGCTTTTGATCAATGTTGCCCGGAAACGGGTGAGCAGTTGGGTCAAGGAGGCTACCACAAAAACACTGGCAAACAGCCACGTCAAGGTGTAGCTGAACCAGGCCACCGGTTTGTGGGACAAGACCTGCACGTCGGTGGATATTTCCATGATCCCCAGTGAAAACAGCCCGGCAAACTCACCCAGGGTCAACAGGGAAAGCAGCAGCAGCACCAGCCCGGCCCGCGCGCCCAAGAACACCACGGCCATAAAGGGCAGCATCAGCAAAAACAGGCGCACGTTGCTCGACAATCCCCCGCGAAAGACCGATAACAGGGCCAGGCCATAGGCCAGCGCCAACAGGCTGCCGATTTGGGCGCCGTAGGGGATACGCTTGACCAGACGGAGGATTCCCAGGACGAGAAAAAGCCCGATATACGCCAGGCCGTAGATCCAATCGCCATCGGTGACGACGTAATAGATGCCCATCACCAACGCCGGTATCCCGGCCCAAAAGAGTACCTGGATCACGTGGGTCAACAGGGTATGCTGCAGCTCACGGATTTCGGCGTCCGCTGCGGCGACTTCTGGCTCGATCTGCTTCTGACTATCCCGCACCTTTGCCTCCCCAGGCCGTCCTTCCCGCATCCGTGTCCGGCGGCGCGAGAGACAGCAGGACGCCATCCGCCTGTACCACGTCCTGGAGCATTTGGGCCGATTGCGCAACCATCATTTCCAGGTCAGGGATGCGCATCACCTGCTCGCCGAACTCCCGCAGCCAGCGTTCCCGGCTCACACGGGTCTGCGCCTCGTGCAGCAGCCGGATCCGCTCCAACGCCACCGTCGCCAAGTTCGCCAACACGCGCTGGAGTTGCCCCTGCAACGGGGTGAACTGATGGGGGGTGTTGTAGGTGATCAAAACCACCCCCAAACACTGTGACTCCAACCGCATCGGCGCCAGCGCCAACGCCAAAATGCCCAGTTCGGTAGCCAGGTTAACCAGGACACGATCCACATCGGCGTCGCCGGAATGGTAGGATGCGCTCAAATCGCCGATCACCACGGCAGATTCCAACGTGACCCCGAAATTGATCAAATCTCCGATGTGGCGGATGTTGGCGGCCGTGAGATACTGATCGTGGAAATTGATTTCGGCACCGCGCATTTCGGCCACCAGATAGGCTTGTTCCGCCGCGGACATGTGCGCATGGGGCAGGCGGCTCTGGCGGAAGATGAAGACGCGCGCCGGGTTGAAGTCACGCAGCGATTCCAACATCGCTGCGTAAATCTCGCGCTCGGTGCGCGTCGTCGCCAGGCGATGCGCTAGCCGGTACAAGGGGCTGGCGGCTTCCAGAACCGCCGCCTCGTCGCCGAGCCGGCGCGCATTGTCCACCGCCACCGACAGCAGGCCGGTCAGGCCTTGCAGGGCGCGCACATCGTCGGGATCGAAAGCGGCTTCTTCCCCGCTATATATGTCCAACACGCCGAGCAGCCGCTCGCCCACCAGCAGCGGCAGCGCCGCTTCCGCCCGCACCATAGAGAGGTCCACTTCTGTCGCATAGGGCATCGTGCGTTTGCCGGTGGTCATGACACACGGTTGACGATTAGCCAACGCCACCCCCACCGCATTGTGTTCCCCGGCGCGCCAACGTTGTGTCCGCAGCGTCATCCGCCGCCCGCCCACCGACGCGGAGGCGTAGAGCCGCGCCGACTGCCCATCCTCTTCTGCCAGGAAAATGACCGCGCGGTAGAAATCAAAGTGCTGCACGATGAGGTTCACCGCCTGTTCCAACAGAATCTCCAACTCAAACACCGTCGCCAATGCCTGAGAAACCTGTGTGCTGGCCTCCAGGTACATGGCCCGCCGCTGCAAATTCGTGTTGGCTTCCTGGAGTGCCCGTGTGCGCTCGGCCAGGACGTTCTGCTGCTCCTCCAGGGAGGCGGATAGGGCGGCGCTCTTTTGCAAAGCGGTCAGCAGCCGGGGGAACAGATAATTGAACGTGGCATAGAGTCCTATCGCCAGGACTACGAAAACAATCCACCCAACGATCAGGGCAAAAGGCGGATAGGCGCTCATCGAATCATAAGAGGGGACCAATAGTCCGGTGACGACGCCCACGACAAACGCGCCCAAGAGGAGGCAAGTGCCTATCAACACCATCAGCCCATGACGTCCGCCCAGAAAGAGCGTGGCAAACAGCATGGCGCCGATCCAATAAATGCGCACATCCCGCCCCCAGCCGTAGGTCAACAAGTCCCCCAGCCCCATCACCAGCAGGACTGCTAGAAAAGCCCAGACGCGCAAGGAATAAGGAATCCGAGGGACAAAGGCGCTGAGGATAATCACACTGTATGCCCCCCAAATCGCCGGCGCCAGCCAGAGATTTTGAGTCACATAGGCGTAATACAGCCCGGTCAGCACCACGGGGAAGGTCGCCACCGTGATCATCCGCAGCATCCGCGCGAACAGATCGCGCTGCCACGATTCCATGGCATCCCGAGACATCGGTTCCTCGGCAATGGATGTCTGCTTCTTATTCATCCTGGCCTCCTGCCGGCGATTCCGTAGCATTGGCTGGTGCGGTTTGACCGTCTACGTAACAGGGAAGTGAAAATGTAAACATGCTGCCTTCATCCACGCGGCTCTGCGCCCAGATTTGCCCGCCGTGCATCTCCACGAATTCCTTGCACAGCGCCAACCCCAGTCCTGCCCCCTGCTGCGCGTTGCGCCGCGAGGCGCCCTGATTGAATCGCACGAAAATACGCTCCAAATCCTCCGGGGGAATCCCCACCCCCGTGTCGCTGACGCTGACATACACCCAATCATCCCGGTACCAGGCCCGTAACGTGATCCGCCCCTTAGCGGTAAATTTGGCGGCATTGTTCAGTAAATGCACCAACACCTGCCGGATATGCGAAGGGTCAATGCGTAACAAGGGTAAATCATCAGGAATATCGCGCACCAGTTCCACGTCCTTGCCCTGCACCAACGCCGTCGCGGTGGGCATCACGCCGGCGACCACTTCGGAAAGATGGATGGGTTGCAGTTTCAACTCCATCAACCCGGCCTGAATTTGGGAAATAGCCAGAATGTCGTTGATCAAGAACAACAAACGCTGGCTGTCTTCGTAGATGCGCCCCATATCCTGCTGTTGCAAATCCGTCAGCGGCCCATCTACGCCCTTGATCATCAAGCGCGAGAACCCAATCACCGTGTTTAAAGGTTCGCGCAAAGCGTGCGACATATTCGCCAGGAAACGCGCCTTGAAGGCTTCGGCCTCTTCCAGATGGTGGGTGGCCGCTCGCTCCCGTTCGTAAGCGCGAGCATTTTCCACCGCAATCGCGATCTGGTTGGCTAACAGTTCCAACACCTCTAATTCGTCGGACTGCACGCCTTCGTGCTCGGTGCTCAAAGCTGCGATCGCCCCAATGACCCGATCTCCCATACGCAGCGGCACAGCCACCCGGCTTAAGGTGCGGCGATACCAATCCACTTCTTCACGGGTTTCCTGATACTCGACCTGAGAAGCGCGTTTGCGAATGGCCTGCTCCACCGCCGAACCGTCGCCGGGGTACACGTAATCCGCCCAACCACCGATTTCCCCCTCGGTGCTGGGACGAGCGCCGCGCACATCCGGGCTGAGGGCGTTCAACGCCGCCGCACCGCCCCCCGGCTCCACCATGTAGATGGCGACCGACGCATACATAAAACTGTCGCGGATGAGATCGGCCATCTGCATAAACAACAAATTCGGGTCGCGCACCGACGTGATCGCCTGACTCACTTCCTGGCTGGCCTGCAAGTGCAGCGCGCGCCGCTGAATCTGGTAGTTAGCCCGTTGGAGCAGCCGCGTGCGATCCACCACTTTCGCTTCCAGGTCCTCATACAGCGACTTCAACTGCGCTGCCATGTCGTTGAACACATACGTCAGGATGCCGATCTCATCGCGCGAGGTGACCTCCAGGTGTTGATCCAGTTCTCCTTCTGACATTGCCAGCGCCGACTCCGTCAGGCGAATCACCGGCAGGGTGATCTGCCGGATCACCAACGCGGCAATCGTCGTGGTGACCAGCGCCACGGCCAGCACGAGGGCGATGAACGTCGCCGCAATCAGCTCGACCGATTCCGACGTGTGCGCCTCGGGTTGTTCCACCAGGATGCCGACTTCTGCCGCCAGAGCGTAATACGCGCCTGTGACCGAGATACCCTGCGCGTTCACGTAGACGCCGCTACCAGATTGCCCTGCCGGGGGCCACTCCCCCATTGGCGGCGCGCATGGCGTCGTCGCGCTCGGCCAGGCACACATGTTGTGGATCAGGTAGGCCCGCGTCGCGCCGGTTCCGTCTATCCCATGGTGGATCACCCGCTCCAATATGGCGCCATCCATGCAAAAAAGGAGGGAACGGTCTTGATATTTGATTGGTAAAAAAACAGTTGCGCCAAAGTCAGAAACGGCAAACTCCGCCGGGGAAGAGAACAAATTAGCGCCTGAGACCGTGAGGCGAAATTGATCCCAAGCTTGTACACACTCACCGGCAGTCCAGCGGGACTGTTCCTCCGGTCTCCACACCACCACGCCAGTCAAATCGGGTATTTGCTGCGTGAGGGTCGTCCACCATTCCGTGTAGTCGTCGGTATCGCCGGCCAGCCTTACCGATAACAATAACACCGACCGCAAATCGTCAACCCAGCGTTCCAGTTCCTCTCCCTTGAGGGTGGCAACCGCCAGCAACTTGCTTTCGACTTCACGTTGCACATTTTGGCGATTCTGCTGGACGGCATAACTAACAGTTAACGTCAGCGGCAAAATAGTTAAAATCAGAAACGCAGTCAGCAAGGTACGACCCAGGCCGCCGCGCATACCGGTGGTAGGGACTGACCGGGGAACGTTCGCAGATAAACGCCCCCCCCCTACTCCGGCTCCCATACCTCCTCACCTTGCAGGGCGCGGCGGATTTGTTCGGGAAAACGCTCCGGGTCCAAAGGCTTGCCGATAAAACCGTTAAATCCAGCCTGCCGCGCGCGGCTGAGATTTTCCCTAGATACGTGAGCCGTTACCGCCACAATCGGCACATCCACGAAACGCTGATGCGAACGTAACGACGCCAACGCTTGAAAACCGTCGGCCTCTGGTAGATTCATATCCATCAGAATCAGGCTGACGTTCCCCAGCGTTTCGGCAAACTCCAACACTTTCCAACCGGAAGCCTTCCACTCACACTTTTTCACGCCCAAAAAGGCCAGTAAGCGGGTCATCAAGATGAAATTATTGAGGTTATCCTCCACAATCAGGATGACCGCGTCTTTGGGAAGTGTCGGCTTCCATGCCATGAGTACAATCCTTTAAAAAGATCCCTAAGCAGCCAGCGCTGCCCTAACCCCGCGCATCCAGGAAACGCCGAATCTGACGTGGTAGCTCGTCCACATCAATCGGCTTGGGGATATAGCCATCACAACCGGCCTCTAACGTTTTCTCTTTGTCCCCCAACATCACGTTCGCCGTCATAGCGATAATGGGGATGTTTTTAATTTCGGGGATGGCGCGAATCTGCTTGGTCAATTCATAACCATCCACCTCGGGCAAGTTCATATCCATCAGGATCAAGTCCGGGTTTTCACGCAAAGCCGCCGCTACGCCTTCCCGGCCATTCTCGGCCTCAATGACAACGTAGTCTTCCACTAACAGGATACGGCGCACCAACATACGATTGCCGGGATTGTCCTCGATGTACAAAATTTTTTCACCACGACCGCTCGTTTCTTCGTCCAAAAACATGTCTGCTCCCTTCATGACTCCTGTTTACGTTGTCTCGTGACTGTCTAAATTATATCACGAAACCCCATGCAAGATAAAGTTATAGAATGAACGTTTGGTTAACGTTTGAAGAAAAAGTAGGTTGGCGATTTCCAACCTCTCAAACGAACTAAGTAGCAAGCAAAATCAAAATAACCAATTTAATTATATCCAATTCCCCGGTAGAATGCAAAAAACATCCACAAACATTGCCGAAAGCCTACAAGGTTTCACGATGATATGTCAGAAGGTTCTAACGCAGCAGTCCCGCGCCTTCGCCGCAAGCGCACGGCATACCCGCCGAATCCCGCCATGCCCACTAAACTGAGCCAGCCGCCCACCAACAATCCGTGAGGCCGATAGGCAAAAGTAACCCACCAGTTTCCCGGCCCTAACCGCACCCCGCGAAAGAGAATATCCACCTGTAGTACCGATGTGAACAGTAGGTCGTTCGTTTCCGAAGTCACCCGCGCCTGCCAGCCGGGATACCACGCCTCAGCCAGGGTCAACAGGCCGGACGTGGGCGTCGTAACGGCCAGCCGCACCTCGGTAGCGCTGCGCCGGATGAGCCGGATGTCTGCCGCGCCGCCCTCCTCGGCCACGCTCTCGCCGCCCTCACAGCCCTGCACGACCGCGTTTGTCGTCGGATCGAAAGCCGGATCGCGCATCACCGCCAGCGCCACCGCATCGTCGGCCACACACGTATAGGTCGGCGTCCAGAATACGCGGGATGACGGCGCCAATGCCTCGTAAATCTTCACATCGCCGGAATGAGCCAGCCGGAAATGCGCTGAAAGCGTCAGAGGATAGAAAGCGGCGGCCCGCTCGTCTAACAGACTGGCGCCGGTTAACGTCAAACCGGGGGTGGAGGCCTGCAAGGTCACGCCGGTCACGCGAGCGGCGGCAACCCATCGCACACGATACGGCGACTCGGCCACCTGAGCCGGTAGCGTTGCGGTGAGCGCGCGCCCATCTCCCAACGTCAACGTGACGTTACCGGCACCGGCATACAACAGGCCCAACGCATCGGCAGTGAAATCGTCCGGCAACCATCCCAACGACAACGACGCGTCAGCGGCTAGCGCCGGCTGAAATTGCCGGTCGTAAAACACGTCCTCCACCCAGGCATCGCCGGTCTTGTCGGTCATCACGAAGCGCACGTCCAACAGGGAAAGCCAGCGCGCTTCCGGGATGCTCGTCAGATTCTCTCGCAGCCGGCCATCCAGCGTGCCGTCGGGCAACATCAACTGCGAGAAAGCGCTGTAGTGCCGCAACGGCAGCAGGCCGCCATCGTAGCCATCCGCCGCCGGGACGCCAAACGCCAACGCCAGGTTGGGCGACAGCACTTCTCGGTGTTTGGCCGCTACCTTGTACTGCCACAGGGCATCCGCCGAAAGCGCGTCCCCGTAAATGGCCGTCATGTCCACCTCGTCCCCGGCGTCGAAAAGCGTCTTGGAAATACTGAGAAAGCGTCCCGGCCATTCGCCCGCCAATGCCGCTTGCGTCGCCGCCACCAGATGCGCGGTCGCCGGGCGCAGGTCGGTGTAAGCGCGCGCCGCCGTCGCGTCGGCGTGCGGCAGGGAAGCGGAGGAAATCAACAGTTCGACGCAAGCCAGGACGATTGTGATACCCCCGATCAAATGTATCAACGGATTGAACGGATTTGAACGGATTTTTGGGATTTCTGTTGTATTCCGTTGATCCCCGCCTTCCGTTCTAATCTGCTGACGAAAAAGAAGCCCCCGCAGCTCACCCAACAATTCCGGCAGCTCAGAGAAACCACGCCCGGCCAGCAGCGCCATCCCCAGCGTGTACAGCACCAGGAAGCGCGCCGGAGCGCGGAAGTGAATCAAGCCCGGTATCCCCAGACGTATCGCCGCCAAATACAGGGGGTTGTAAGCGCCCAGAGCCAGGAACACCCCCACCCCGGCCAGCACAACCACCGCCCAAGCGTCCCTATCACGGCGGCGCAGCCCCCGCCACGCCCCCCACGCCGCCAACGCCATCCCCACCAGCCCCAGGTAGGCGACACCTTCCGGCAGCAGCGGCGTGACCAGATAAGTCGGCAGCAACGCTTCCGGCAAATCCCACGGGCGGATGGAGAACGACACCGCCTCCCGCCACGGCAGACCGCTGCTGCGAAGCGAAAACTGCGCTAACTCAAGGGTGGGCAACAGTTGCACGGCGGCGATCAAGGGGGCCAGGGCATAGGGAAGCAAGGACAGGAAATAGGAAATAGGAAATAGGGAATAGGACACGCGAGAAACGGAATAACGATTCCCTAAGCTCCAGAAACCGCAGTCCACCGCTTTCCAGACAAGAAGGCCGACGCCGGCCATAAAGGCCATTTGGGTGTGACCGGCCAGGAGCATAAGGGTCAGGGCGATGATGCTTATAGGCGAGGGGAATGAAACGTGAAACGTGAAACGCAAAACGTGAAACTGCGCCTTTTGCCCCGGCAGTAGCACCAAGGGCAGCCAGGCCAATCCCTGCAACTGGTTCAAGTGTTCGACGTGCAGACCCAGGTAACCGCCGCCGGCATAAAGCAGTCCTGCCAGCGCTGCGCCCCACGGTGCAGCGCCCACCCGCCGGGCCAACACACACGCTGTCAGCGCCGCCAGCGCCAGATGCAGCAGCACGCTGATGTGCAGGGCGCGCGTCACCCCCAGCAACGAGCCGCCCGACAACCACCACAACGGCCAGTTCAGGGGGTAAAATACGCCGATCTGCGAGTTTGCCAGCAGTGGCGCCCCCGCAAACAGATCAGGCGTCCACAGGGGCAGCTTCCCGGCCAGGAACGACCGCGCCGCCGCCATCCAATAGGGGAAAAAATACAGATGCAAGTCGCCGCCGGCCAACACCTGACCAGCGATCAACCGTCGGTAGATCAGCGCCACTGCCGACCCCATCACGCCTACCGGCGCGGCCCACTGACGGAAAAAGTTTTCTCGCAGAATTTTCATTGTGAAACCATCTCATTTCAAGAGGGACTTTGGGCAGCGAGTTGCGCCCGCCGCCCAAAAAAACGCCCTTCAACTCGCGCCTTTAGGCGCAAAGCGCGGGTTAAACCGAATTTTCAGATAGACTTTCACTGCTGACAGAGGCTCAGCGTTTGCCGGGCGTTGGCGTCTTCCGGGTCCAGGCGCAGCGCAGTCTGAATGTAAGGTTGCGCATTGTTGCACTCATCCAAAAAATAATAACACAGCGCCAAAGTATAATACGTCTCAATCGGCGGACCCTTCACCGTCCCAGTTTCGCCTTCGAGTTCTGCCCGGCCATCGGGAGTCAGGAAAATCGGCTCCGTGCGCACCGTCGCGCGCTCCGGCGTCAGCAAAGGGAGGAACCATCCTACGTACACCTTGGCGGGCGACGGCGGCGCTATCTGCGTCAACCGCAACGAATACCGCCCATTGCCCACATCCAGCCGCACGTATCCCCGACCCCCCCTATTTGCTTCAGTGCCGTCGAACGCGGCGCGCAGGGGCATATCCACATTTAATGGATGCACAAATTCCGCACGCGCCACTTCCGTGGCCGAGGGCTTTGCGCCTATCTGCCCCAAATCTTCTTCTGTAATCACAAAAAATACCGTCCGGCGCCGCGAGCGGGCCTCGCCGTAGCGGATCGCCGGTTGAAACAGTTCAATGGCGCCTTCGTAATTGCGCTGGTAATAGTACAGAGTCGCCAGATGCGCAGCCGCGTCAGAGTTGATGGGATCGAGATCCAATGCCTGGCGCAGCACCGACCGGGCATTGTCGTAGTCCCCCATCAACAAATACACCCATCCCAGGTTATCCAGCAACAGCGCGTTGCCCGGATCAAACTGGATCGCCTCTTTGTAAGCATCCCGCGCCATCGGCAAATTGTTCACGGCGCCGGCGTTGCGTCCGATAGACGTGTAAACATATCCCAACGGCTGAATCTCCAACGCCTTTTTATAGGACTCAATCGCCCCATAATAGTTGCCCTGGTTTTCTAATACGTAGCCGTAATTGCGCAGCACGTCCACATTGGCGTCGTCCAATTCCATCGCCGTGCCGATAGCGTCATTCGCGGCAAACCAGTTCCCGACATCCATATACGCTTCGGCCAGATACGCATACGCCTCCGGCAACGTCGGATCGAGTTCCAACGCCTTTTCGCACGCCGCAATCGCCTCGTAGGGCAGCCCCAGCCAGTCATACGCCAACCCTGCCAACGCCCACGCTCGCGCGTTATCTGGCTGACGGCGCAGCGCCTCCTTCGCCATCAACAGCCCCCGCTCCGGCTGCTCCTGCAACGTTAGCAGACGCGACAAAATCACGTACAGTTCAGTCTGATTAGGCTCCAAATCCAACGCGTGCTGGTAGGCAACGATTGCGGCCCCCAAATTACCGCTAAAGTAGGCCTCTTCCGCCTCCGCGATATGCAGCAGGGGTGAGGGCGTGGCCGTCGGCGCCGGGGTCGGGGTGGCCGGCGTCACTACCCGCGCCTCGATACGCACCAGGATTAAATATGCGATGTAGCCACCGATGCCCAGCAGCAGCATCACCACAAACCATTGCACCCACGGCGTCTCCCGCCGTCGGCGGTACAACTCCCGCTCCGACTTTAACTGCATCCTGCCACACCCCGTTCACAATCCGCCATGCGCGCCATACCAGTCCCACGCCTCCTGCACCGCCGCGCGCGCCGGCACCAAAGGAAAATCCAACTCCCGGTGCGCCTTGCCGCCGTCAAAGCACATCGCCCGCGCGCTCAACTCCAACTGCGCCGCGTCCACCGGCAGCGGCTTGCCGCACAGCCGCCCCGCCAGGCGCACCGCCCCCGCCGCCAGACGCACCAGCGCCGACGGCAGTGTGATCAATGGCGGACGCGCGCCCGTCACCTCAGCCATCAACGTCAGCAGGGCGCGATGAGGCACATTTTCGCCGTTGAGGATGTACCGCTCGCCGGTGCGCCCCCGCTCCGCCGCCAGGACGTGGCCCAGTCCCACCGCGCGCGCCCCCACGATCCCCATCGCGCCGGGCGGCGCGACGACCATCAGCCCCCGCGCCACCAGCCGCAAAATTTCGCCCCCCACAAAATTCACATCGCGCTGCCCGATGACGGACGCCGGATTGACGATGACGACGTCCAATCCTTGCGCCACGGCGCGCTGCACGTCCGCCTCGGCCAACCACTTGCTGTGCCCGTAATGGAATTGCGCCGGATGCAGGTTGAACGTCGCCGTCTCGTCCAGGATTCGCCCCGGCTGCGTCGGCACGCCTAACACAGCCACGGAACTGGTGAAAATCACCCGGCGCACGCCGCACGCCTGCGCCGCCCACAGCACGTTGCGCGTCCCCGTCACGTTGACGCGATAAATCTCGTCGGGGTGGCTGCGCCAGTATTGCGACACCGCCGCCGCGTGGAACACCCACGCGCAGCCGTCCATCGCGGCGCGCAGGGCGGACTCGTCCAGCACGTCCCCCACCGCCCATTCCGGCGTCAGGCCCGCCAGCGCGTCCAGCCGCGACGTTGCCCGCCGCAGCGCCCGCACGCCATACCCCCGCGCCAGCAGCGCCTCCACAATGTTGGCCCCCACACACCCGGTGGCTCCGGTTACTAAAGCGTCCATAGCGAAATAGGAAATAGGAGTTAGGAGTTAGGAGTTAGGAGTTAGGAGTGGCGAGTTAGGGGTGCTGAGTGCTGAGGACTGAGGACTGAGTCTCCCCCTCTCCCCCTCTCCTCCTCTCCTCCTCTCCCCCTCTTCACACCGCCGCGTCCACGGCTTTCACCAGCTCTCCGCCGGCGATGAGGGCGCGCACGGATTCGATCAGCGGCGCGAGCGGGGCGTCGTGTTCCAGGAAGGGCGCGCAGGAGCGCACGGCTTCGTAGGCCACCGCCGTGCCCTTGCCCAACTGCGCCGTCCGCCCTAACTGCGCGCGGCGCAAGTCAATCCCCTGCGCGGCTGCCAACAATTCCACCGCGACGATGCACTCGACGTTGTCCACCACCTGCCGGGTGTTGTGCGCCGCGTTGGTCGCCATGCTGACGTGATCCTCGGTATTGGCGGACGTGGGAATCGAGTCCGCCGTGGCCGGATGCGCCAGCACCTTGTTCTGCGAGGCCAGCGCCGCCGCCGTGTACTGCGCGAGCATAAAGCCGCTTTCCAGCCCACCGTAGCGCGTGAGGAACGGCGGCAGGCCGTTGCTCAGCGCCTCGTCCACCAGCCGGGCCGTGCGCCGCTCGCTGATGTTGCCCAGTTCCACCATCCCCAGCTTGAGGTAATCCAGCGCCAGCCCTACCGGCTCGGCGTGGAAATTGCCGCCCGACAGCACCTCCGGGCGGCCTTCCGCGTCGAAGAAAATCAACGGATTATCCGTCACCGCGTTGAGTTCGATTTCCAGCGCCCAGCGCGCATAGGCCACTGTGTCGCGCACCGCGCCGTGAACCTGGGGGATGCACCGCAAGCTATAGGCGTCCTGAATGTCGCGGGGATCGTGGGGGCGGACGAACGTGCTGCCGGCGAGGATGCGCCGCATGTACGCCGCCGCGTCCACCTGGCGCGGGTGCGGGCGGACGAAGTGCAGGCGCGGGTCGAAGGCGGCGACGGTGCCGCGCAACGCCTCCAGCGAGAGCGCGCCCGCGATGTCGGCGGCGCGGATGAGATTCTCGGTCCGCAACTCCACCAGCGCGCCCAGGGCCGTCGTCACCGCCGTGCCGTTGATCAGGGCCAGCCCTTCCTTCGCGCCAAGTTCCACCGGCGTCAATCCGGCACGGCGCAGCGCCACGCCGCCGGGCAGTCGCTCGCCGCCATACCACGCCTCGCCCTCGCCAATGAGGACGCACGCGAGATGCGCCAGCGGGGCCAGATCGCCGCTGGCGCCCAGCGAGCCATACGCCGGAATCACCGGCGTGACGCCGGCGTTCAACAGCGCCAGCAGCGCCTCCGCCGTCTGTGGGCGGATGCCGGAATAGCCCATCGCCAGCGTATTGACACGCACCGCAATCACCGCGCGCACCGTCCGCTCGTCCAACGCTGGCCCGACGCCTGCCGCGTGGCTCAACACCAGATTGCGCTGCAACGCCGCCACCTCGTGCAGCGGAATGATGCGACCCTTGAATGCGCCGAAGCCCGTCGTGATCCCGTAAGCGATCTCGCCGTGCGCCAGGAGCGTCTGCACGCCCGCCCACGACCGCGCCATCGCCTCCGCCGCGTAAGGCGCCAACGTCGCCCGCGCCCCCCCCGCCACGGCGGCCACATCCTCCATCGTCAAATGTTCACCGGTGATGATGATCGTTTCCATAGCGAAAAAGCGAAAAAGCGAATCAGCGAGTCAGCGAGTCAACGAAGACTCAGTCCTCAACACTCAGTCCTCAGCACTAACTCCTAACTCGCCACTCCTAACGCCTCACGCTGATACCACTCCCAGAACCGCGTCATCCCTTCTTCTACGGAGACGTGCGGATCGTAGCCGAGCAGATTACGCGCCAGGGTGATGTCGGCGTAGGTGATGGGCGGCTCGCTGGCGGGGGCGGGCGGCGTCTCCATCCGCGCGGACTTGCCCACCAGCTTCTCCACCAGGGTGACGAAGTCGGCCATGCGCACCGGCTCGCCGCGCCCCAGGTTCAGGCGGATGTAATCCAACGGGCGTTCCAGCGCGGCGATGAGGCCCTGGACGATGTCGCCCACGTAGGTCCAGTCGCGGTACATCTCGCCCGCGTTGAACAGCTTGAAAGATTTGTCATGCACAATGCTGTCGGTGATGGTGTAGGGCATCATATCGGGGCGCCCGCGCGGGCCGTAGACGCTGAAGAAGCGCACCGCCGTGAAGGATAGCTTGAAGAGATTGTGATACGTGTAGCCCATCAACTCCCCGGCGATTTTACTGGCCGGATAGGGCGCCAACGGTTGGCCGAGGGGATCGTCTTCTTTAAAAGGTAGTCGCTCCGTCTTGCCATAAACCGACGAGGTTGAGGCAAAGACGATGTGCGGCGTCCCGGCGTGGCGCATCCCCTCCAGCACGTTGACCGTGCCCCGGATGTTCACGTCGGTGTAGAGCGGCGCGCGCTCGATAGAATAGCGCACACCCGCCAACGCGCCCAGGTGCGCCACCGCGTCGAAGACGCCCTCCGCGATGACGCGCGCCACACCGGCTTCGTCGCGCAGGTCCAGCTCGTGCAGCGTAAAGGCAGGATAAGCCGCCAGGACCGCTGCGTTGGCGCGTTTGCGCGCCGGGCTGTAATAGTCGCAGAAATTATCCAGCCCCACCACCGTATCGCCGCGTCGCAGCAGCGTTTCCGCTAGATTACTTCCGATAAATCCCGCCGCGCCGGTCACCAACACTCGCATAGTCTCCCTCCATAACAATATCTCAACGGATTTAACGAATTTAACGGAAAAATCCGTTCAAATCCGTTGAATCCGTTGAGAAAAATCTTCAATCATTCGGAAAAGTGAATGTCATGCACGTCCAGTTGTAAGTTGACGCGCCCGTTCCACTCGTTGACTTTCAGCACGTAGACGATATCAATCAAATCCGGCAATCGCCCGATCCATTCACCCTGGCGGAAGGCAATGGCGTCCCACGTCCGGCCCTGCTGGTCGGAGAGGAAGAGCTTGAGGTGACGGCCATCCGCGCCGACGGCGCGCGCGCTGCGCACCCGCACCCGGCGGCTGACGAATACCGGCGTCGGGTTGCCGTAGCCGAAAGGCTGTAACTTTTCCATTTCCCGGTACAGTTCCCACGAGAGCATCTCCAGCGGAACCTCCACATCCACCTGGAACGTCGGCGTCAGCATCAGGCCGGCCAGTTGCTCGCGGGCCAACGCCAGGAGCCGCGCCTTGAGTTCTGGCAGCCGCTCCGTCCGCACGGTGAAGCCGGCCGCCGCCGCGTGGCCGCCGTGACGCAACAACATGTCCGCCATCGTATCCAACGCCTGGGTGATGTGAAATTCCGGGATCGAGCGCGCCGACCCTTTGCTCCACTCGCCCTCAATGGAGACGACGATGGCCGGGCGGTAGAACTCGTCCAACAGGCGGCTGGCGGCCAATCCCACCACGCCGTGGGGGAAATCGGCGGAAGCGGCAAAGAGCAGGGGCGGCGTCTCGTCCGTCTCCATAATCAGGGCGCGCGCGCGATCCTGCACATCGGTCGTCAACGTGCGCCGCTCCTGGTTGAGGGTATCCAATTCTTGCGCCAGCGGCATAGCCGACGCCATATCCGGGGCCAACAACAAGTCCAGGGCCGTCATTGCCTCGCTGATACGTCCCGCCGCATTGAGGCGCGGCGCGAGCATGAAGCCGATGGTGTTGGTCGTGACCTGCCCGACCTCCGCGCCGGACACGGCCAGCAGGGCATTCACGCCGGGACGGCGGGCGGCGTTGATGGCTTCTACCCCTTTGGCGACCAGGACGTGGTTTTCGCCCAACAACGGCACCATATCCGCCACCGTACCCAACGCCACCAAGTCGAGCAGTTCGACCTCGTCCAATTCCGCGCGAGTCGTAGGCAGCGGCGACTGCCGGTTGACGCGCAACAACGCTTGCGCCAGCTTGTAGGCCACCCCCACCCCGGCTAGGTCTTTGAACGGATAGGGACACTCTGGGCGGCGGGGATTGAGGACGGCGTCGGCGGGCGGCAGTGCGTCGGCCAGATGATGGTGGTCGGTGACGATCACCTGCATACCCTGGCGTCGCGCCCACGCCACCTCGTCCAGCGAACGGATCCCGCAATCCACCGTGATCAACAGGCGCGCGCCATCTTCCGACAGCAGCGTGATGGCGTCCTTGTTGAGACCGTAGCCTTCGTCCTCGCGGTTGGGGATGTAAGGCGTCACCTGACCTCCCAGCGCGCGCAACGTCTGGATGAGAATCGCGCACGCCGTCACGCCATCCACGTCGTAGTCGCCATATACCACGATCAGGTCGCCGCGCGCCACCGCCTGGCGCACCACCCTGACCGCCGTTTCCATCCCATGCATCTGAAATGGGTTGTCGGCGACAAGTTGACAATCCAGGAAGGCGGCCACGGCGTCGGTCTCAGTGATTCCGCGGTTGTAAAGGATTTGCGCGATCAGAGGATGAATCGCCGGCAGCCGCTCAAAGAAAGCCGCTGGCGCCGGCGGGGCAATCTGCCAGCGTTTGATGCCTAAAGTTTCCATCAGATACTCCAATCTGGGGAGCACACTATCTACCCCATTTCGTAAAACGTAAAACACGGGAGGATTAGATAGTGGGGATTAGGGATTGGGGGTACCCAATCCCTAATCCCTAATCCCCATTCCCAATTTTCAAGGGAATTCATCATTAACCGGCCGTTCACCAGCGGTCGAATGAAAATTTCACGCAAAGACGCCAAGCTCGCCAAGTTCTTGTTTTTTACTTTGCGTCTTTGCGCCTTTGCGTGAAATAGTCTTTATTTTCAGAGGAGTATACCACACGGATGAACGCGCGTCAAAAAAACGGCTTCCCTTGGAGTAAGGGAAGCCGTTTTTGCGACTCGCAACCAGTTAGCTGATCCAGCCCTGGTTCTTGCAGAAGTCGGTAATCACCGGCACTGTGACCCAGTTGCCCTGGTAGGCCTGAATCGCCAGATAGATGGCATAGACAAGCCAGGCGACGCCAATGACACAGCCGATCACCACAAAGCTCAGCACCGCCGTCAAGACGCCACCCACCAGACTCAGAGCGAGCGATTGCACGGCGTTGTACATCATGAACTTACGCTGTTTCTTATCCTCCGTAAAAACAACGATCAGGGCCGCGATCCAGCCCAGGTACGGAAGCCAACTCAACATAGCCCATAACTTATCATCATCCGTTACATCCATTTGCATTTGCGGATCCATTTTACTTCTTAACTCCTTTCAGTATTGAATAGATTTTGGGTCATAGACGCCAGAATGCTTACCCTTGCTGGCCTCATTGTAGAAGGGAACAAAAGAAAGTCAAACCGGCGTTACTCTTTAATACGGTTTTTCAGAAGCGGAGTTGCGCAATCAGATAAGGAAAGGGGCTACCCCTTGACAAGGGCGGCCCCTTTCGTTTTAAACACTGGTCAGGTTACGAACCCAACCGACGGGTTTTTAGCCCTTCTTCGCCTTCCACTCGCCGTACTGCTTCTCGACCTCGGCCTTGATCTTGTCGAGGCCGGCGGCCTTCAAGTCCTCAATGTACTTGGGCAGTTCGACTTCGGGATCCACGTAGCCGGTCTGTAGCGCCCGGTTCATGCCATCAACGACGGCATTCACTGCGGTCAGCTCGGGGTCAATGGGGCCGGTGCGGAAGCGGAAGCCCAGCGCCACATGGTTGATCGAATCGTTAGAGTACTCGATCAGCATCCGGTTTTTGTCCGGGTCTTCCTTGTTGGTGACGGCCTGGAGCATGGTGTTCCCCACCGTCCACGCGCCGGCGTGCGCGCCGTACCACGCGCTGTTGATGAGGTTCACGCGGCCATCGGCCTCGTATTCCCAGTGGGTGCCCTCGACGCCAAACAGTTGCATATTGATCACTTTCGGATCGGTGTGCAGCAGGTTGATGTACTGCATGGCCTGCACCGGGTACTCGGACATGGCGGGGATGGCGAGCATGGAGCCGCCGGCGTGGGTGGTGATGTTGACCTTGGGTTGACCGTAGATTTCCTTCAGCTTCAGATCAGCATTGCCGGAAGCGTTCATCATTTCCTGCGCCTTGATGTTGTTGCCTTTCAGCGGCATCGGTTCGATCAAGAACTTACCCGCATTCAGGTACACGCTGGTGTCAAAGGTGGTCAGGCCGGCGTCCGGGTGAATCCAGCCCTTTTTGTACCATTCGTGCATGATCATCAGGCGTTCCTTGGTCACATCCTGTTCCATCACGCTAAGGATAGTCTCATCGAACTTGCCACTCGCATCGGGAGCCAACTTCATGTTGATCAGTTGCCCATTGACGCCACTGGCGAGGTCCTGCGGCCAGGGCGAGAAGCCATCCCGCCCATCCGTCAGGTAGGGATACTCATCCGGGTGAGCGGCCTTGGCCTTTTCCAGCCAGGGTTCCATATCCCGGTAGCTCTTGACCTTGGCGGCTTCGGCCTCGGTCAAACCGATTTCTTCAGCCCACGCGACGTTGTAGAGGAATCCTTCGGGAACGGTCAGTTCCTTGTTGGTGGGAATCGCGTAGTTGACGCCATCAATCTGCGTGCCGGTGATGAACGCGGGATTTAAGCTCTTCAAAATGCCCTGGCCGTACTTCTCGAGCAGGTTGCCGTTCGGCCCATCGTTGTCGTTCAACGGGGTGAACAGCCCTTCGGTGGTCAACTGCATGTAGTAATACCAGTCGGCGGTGAAGAAGATATCCATCTTCTCACCGGCCTGGATGCCGGTCACGGACTTGGAAGCCCAGTCGCCCCAGCCGATGACGTGGAAGACCACGTTGGCGTTGATCAGGGGTTGAATGTATTCGTTGATCGCAGCTTCAACCAGCGGGCGCTGATCGGTATCTCCGGCGCCGACGATGTAGTAGTCGAGAATCGCGGTTTCGGCGGGAGGGGCAGCGGTAGGCTCGGGGGCCTTCGTAGCCTCGGCAGCCGGCGCCTGGGTGGGTTCTGCGGTGGGTTTACCACAAGCGGCAAGCGCGCCACCGAGCGTGGTCAAACCAGCGACCTGCATAAACTGACGACGTGACAATTTGCTAGACATAGTTTCTCCTTCCTTCTTTGAGCTAATTGAATTTAAGCAACACACAGTTGATCTATCTTCCAAACCCATTGATTCATCATTATGGCTGCCCGTCCCTAGCTACGTCAAGGAACTCCGAGCATTCTGTGACACCTCCTCTCCAACGCCCTGAAAATAGTGGCGGGGATTAGAAATTAAGGATCGGGCCACCCCAATCCCTAATCCCTGATCCCCTCTACAGAAAACCTATGTTTCATCCCTTAACCGCGCCGATGGTCAACCCTCGAATAAAGTACCGCTGAAAGAAGGGATATGCGAAGACAATGGGGCCAACGGTCACGACCGCCATCGCCATGCGGAACGTCTGCGAGGGAAGTTCGGCAATGTTGACGATCCCCGGCATCTTATCCGCATTTTCAAGCAAGAAGCGAATATTGTTCAACGTTGTGTAAATCGTAAACTGGAGACTGTAATACTTCGCCTCGTCCACCAGCAGCAGACAGTTGAAGAAATTGTTCCAAATGCCGATCGCGCTAAACAGCGCCACCGTTGCCAGACCGGGGATAGCCAGCGGCATAACGATCTCGAAAAGCGTGCGCCATTCACTGGCGCCATCCATACGGGCGGACTCGATGACCTCATTGGGCACATTTGCCTTGTAGAAAGTGCGCATGACAATCACCCAGAAAGGGCTGAAAGCGGAGGGCAAGAACAAAGCCCACAGGCTGTTTTGAATTTTCAAAATCTGCCGGGTTACCATGTAATAGGAAACCAGTCCGCCGCCGAATAGCATGGTGAAAAAAGCATAAAAGGTGAAGAAGGTTCTGAACTTAAAATTGTCTCTCGAAAGCGGATAGGCATAGAACGCCACCATGAAAACAGAGAGGATTGTGCCGGCCACAGTGGAGATAATCGTGTTTTTATAAGCTGTAATGACAATCGAACCCTGGCTAAAAAGGAACTTATAGGCCATGACCGAAAACTCCTTCGGCCATAACTGGTAGCCGTCTGCCGTCAGCGAAGCCTCCGACGTGAGCGAGGCCATGACGATCACGTAAATGGGAATTAATGTCAGGATGCAACACACGCCCAGCACGATAGTAAACAGCATATTGGTCGTTGGTGAAAGGGCCAGCATATCTCGCTGCTGTCGCGGCTTCTTTGACGAAAAAAGCTTACCCATTGATTGCGTTTCGGATTTCATCGGTATATTCATAGCAGGTCAGTCCTTTAGAACAGGGCCATTTCCGGGCGGGTCTTGCGCACAATAGTATTGGTGATCAGAATAAGAACGAAGCCGACAATAGACTGCAAGAACCCGGCCGCCGCAGGATAACCAAGCGGCTGATTGCTCCGCAACATGCTGTACACAAAGACATCCAACGTCTGGGTGACATCCCTGACGAGCGCGGCGCCATTCGGGAGGGTATAGAACATATCAAAGTCGGACCCGAAGATACGCCCCACGGCCAGAATTTGCAGCAACACGATGACCGGAATCAGGTGGGGCAATGTAATATTGGTAAACTGTTTCCATTTCCCGGCGCCGTCAATAGCCGCAGCTTCGTAAAGCTCCCGATCAATACCGGTAATGGTGGCCAGGTAAACAATAGACCCATTGCCGGTATATTTCCAAATGTTGGCTATCAGGAAAATGAACGGCCAAAAAGCCTTTTCTTTATAGACTTCTATCGGCGCCATTCCCAGCGGCTCGATGATGCCGTTGATGATCCCCTCCGAGCTGCCCAACGCATAAACCACGTAAGCGACCACGATCCAGGAGATAAAGAAGGGGAGGAAGAAAACGGAGTGGTAGAACTTTGCCAGGAACCGGTTGGTCATCTCGAAAATCATGACCGCCAGCGCCACCGAAAGCACCAACCCCACCACCATGAAGAGCAGGTTGTACAAAACCGTATTGCGGATGTACGTCAACGTGGCGTCTACATTCGTGGGCAGGGTCAAGTATCTGAAGTTATCCAGCCCGACCCAGGGGCTTTTAATCAGGCTGTAAATAAACTTGTTTTGAATAAAAGCGTCGGCGGGAGGTTTGACCAGCCGATAGGTTTTGAAGGCCATAATGATGCCCGGCATGGGAAGATACGAGAACAGAAACAACCAGATTGCCCCCGGCAAAACCATGGTCAGATAAGATAAGTTACTGTAGACCATATTCCTGTTCCACCGAGATTTCTTCTGCGGAGCTGACTTTGGAGAGGTTGTAGTTTCGATTTCACACCTCCTTTTGTGTGAGGCAATCGCTAAACAACAAATGGCTTGTTGCAAACACTACAGGAAAGTCACCAACTTGAAACGTTATACAGCATTTGCATGCTTTGTCAAGCTAAATTCCATCAAGAATCAAACCGAGAGCAGAATATTCGCCGCCAACGAATACAGCGACCACAGCACTAAAAACACCCCGCCGGCGATGATGGCGATGCCGTAGCCCCAGGGGGTCGTCGTCAACCCAAAGCCCAACATCACCAACGCAGTGATGACCAGGAAGAGCGTGTAGGTGGTCAAGATACCGCGCCGCCACCCCGATTTGACGCGGAACACGCCCGCCACCGGCATCATCAACAGCAGGCTCGCCAGCGAGAACGCCAGGAAGGGCAGCGAAAGCAGCGGCCAACCCCACAATCCCGTCGGGATTACCGCCAGCACGACCGCCGCCCCTGAAAGCAACGTCGCCAGCAAGCACGCCCCCACCCAGTTGGATGCCGCGATCTCTTCCCGCGACAGCGCCAGCCGGCCAAACCGATCCAGCCGCAGGACGAGCGCGAACAGCGGGCGGCCCGTCCACGTCAGAAAAGCGAACAGGGCGAACAGCAGCGAAAACGGAATCGCGATCACGTAAAGCGCCGGCACTTGCTGGGCGACGATGCGCAATACGCGCCGCACGCCGGAGAGCGCCGCAATCACGCCCCACTGCTCCCCCGTCGTCAGGCGCGACATCCACAGGAAGTACATCAAGATCGGGCGGTAGAGCGGGTTGCGCGCCCGCATCGCTTCCACGATGCCGTCGCGCGCCCATTCCAACGTCGGATCCAGGCGCAGCGCCTCGCGGAAGTGGATGAAAGCCTGCTCGTATTGCCCCTGGTGAAGCATCGCCCAGCCCTGGTTGGCGTGTGTGAGCGCGTTCTCCGGCTCCTGCGCCAGCGCCGCCTTGAGCGTCGCGCCGGCGGCGTCCTCGCGTCCCAGGCCCACCTGCGCCATCGCCCGCAAGTTTATACAGCCGACGTGCGTTGGATCCAACTGCAAGCCGGCTTCCGCCGCGCGCAGGGCCGCCCCCCACTCCTTCTTGCGCTCGTAGATGTGACCCTGCACGGCGTAATAGGCCGGCCGTTCCGGGTCCAGCCGCAACGCCTCCTTGATCGCGCGGAGCGCCGGATCGAGCTGCCCCATGTCCAGCAGCACCACTGCCTCGACGTAATGTGGGCCGGCGGCGTCCGGCGTCAGCCCCACCGCCGTGCGCGCTTCGAGCAGCGCCTCCTCGTTGCGATCCTGGTGATAGAGCGTGAACGCCAGCAGCGAATGCGCCTCCGCCGCCAGCGGCGCCTGCGCCAGCGCCCGCCGCAGCACGGATTCAGCGTCCTTGTACCGCCGCGTATCCACCAAAGCCTGCGCCCGCGCCAAATCAGTGATCACTTGTTGCATCGTTGCCTACCTCAGCACGTAATTCGCAATTCGCAATTCGCAATTCGTAATTCGTAATTCGTAATTCGTAATTCGCAGTTCGTCTCACAACTTTCCCTTCCGCGCCACCTTCAAATAGTCCAGCACCTCATCGTAAGTGCCGCCTTCGTTGGCGTAGATGGCGTAGTTGCGGGCGGTCTCGAACCATTCCTGGGTGGTGGCGCGCGCGGCTTTGAGGGCGGCCCGCAGGTCGTCCGTCGTCAGCGGCTTGGGGATGCCGGTCTGCATCGCCACGCGCAGCTTGCCCTCGACGGCCACGTCCACGATGCCGCGCAAGTCCGCGCCGGAGAAGCCCTCCGTCTCGCGCGCCAGCCGCCCGTAGTCAATGGACTGCGTGGGCTTGTCGGCGAGCATCAATTGCAGGATGGCGGCGCGCGCGGGCACGTCCGGCGGCGGTACGAAGATCACCCGGTCAAACCGCCCCGGCCGGCGCAGCGCCGAATCGAGGTGCCACGGCGCGTTGGTGGCGGCCAGAATCAACACGCCTTCATTCGACGTGGTCACACCGTCCATCTCGGAGAGGAACTGATTGATGACCTGCCGCATCGAACTGTAGCGCATATCGGAACGCTTCGCGCCGAGGGCGTCCACTTCATCAAAGAACAGCACGCAGGGCGCGTGACGCCGCGCCGCCTCGAAGATCGCGTGCAAATTCTGCTCGCTCTGGCCGATGTACATATCCAGCACGTCGTGTAGGCCGACGGCCATAAACGCGGCGCGCACTTCCCCGGCGGTGGCCCGCGCCAGGTACGTTTTACCGCAGCCGGGCGGCCCGTACATCAAAATGCCGCCGCCCATCTTCTTGCCGTAAGCCTTGTAAATGTCCGGGTGGACGAGCGGGTAGATGATTTTCAGGCGGATTTCTTCCTTCAGCTTATCCATCCCCCCCACGTTCTGGAACGAGACGGTCGGGCGCTCGATGTCCACCGCGGGCGGTCCGCCGGATTCCTCCGCCGTGACGAACACCCGTGCGTCGTCCGCAACGGGGACGCCACCGGCAGCCACGTCCAACACCGTCCCCGACACGGCGGATTCCGGCTTGACCGTGACGGGCGTCGCAGCGGGCAACCGCGCGGCCAGGTCGGCGTCGGCCAGCGAAGCATCCAGCCGCAGCGCATGCCGGTAGGCGTCCGTCGCCGTCTGCCCATCGCCGGTCGCCAGGTAGGCGCGCGCCGCCAGCAGATACGCCAGCGCCGGCGGTGACGGTTTGTGCAGCAGTTCCTCCAAAATCACCAGCGCCACGTCCGCCCGCGACTGGCGATAGTACGCCTCGGCGAGCGTCAACTTCAACCCGTCATCCTCCGGCGCGAGGCTGAGGGCGCGGCGGTATTCGGCAATCGCCTCCGCCCCCGCGCCGTCCTCCATCAACAAGTCGGCCAGATGCTTGTGCAGCGGCGCCGATTCCGGCGTCACCGTCAACGCCGTGCGCAAGGCTTGAATGACTGCGTCGTTTTTACCCATAGGCTCCTCGATAAGAGTCGAAAGTTACAAGTTCAAAGTTGAAAGTCTGTTGGGTGAGAGTATACGGGGGTTTGGAGGGAGGTCAACAAACTACCGCCCGCCCCCCCCCTTCTTACCGGCGGTTTCAGTCGCAAAATCCGCTGAGCAGGCGTGGTCCATCAGCTTGCGCGCCCTATACACACCCTTCCCGGAAATGGACAAATCCACTTCCGGGAAGGGCCGAAAAAGTTGGTTAAGCGCGTTTAGCGACTAACGGCGCAGGCGTTTGCGCCCGACGCCCACGAGTCCCAACGCCATCACCACCAGACCGGCGAGCAGCAGGCTGCTTTCCCCACGTGCGCCGAGCGACTCGATGGCTGTGGGGGCCGCGCCGCCGCCCACCGTGAACGGTGAGAAGGCGGTGATGTTGCCGCGCTGGACCCAGCAATCACCCGCGCAGGTGGCGCCGGAGTAGCTGTAGGCGCCGCTGCCAGCCTCAGACCACACCTGCGCGCCGTCGTAGTGCCAGAGGCGCAGCGCGTTGGGCGTCTGCCCGTTCAGCTCGGGCGTCGTATACCAGAAGCGCACGGTGGCGTTGGTGACGGGGGTATCAATCTCGAAGCAGCGCTTGAGCAGCGCAGTATCCCCGACGCCGCCGTTCTGCGTGCAAGCGGCTTGATTGCCGCGCACTTCCACGGTGGTGCTGCCCGACCCGGCGGCCGGCGTGATGTCCACACCGTAGTACGCGCTGGCCGTGCCGGCCTGATTCTGAAGGTTCAGGAAGCGGGTAGAACCGCTGGCCGCCACGTTCTGCGTCTGACGCAGCGTGCCATTGTTCTGCACCACGCCTTCCACCGTGAGCGTGTTACCGGCCGGGATGACCAACGTGCCGCCGGGCATGACCGTCAGCCCGTAGCAGGCCGCCGTCGCGCTATCCACCGTGACGACGTGCCCGGTCGTGACCGTGACCCAGTCGTTGGCCGAGGGCGTCCCGCTGGCCCACGCGCTGCCGCTCCAATTGCCGGTCTGCTGCGAGACAAAGGCGTTACCGAAGAGGAAATCCTGCCGCCCGGTTTTTCCGGCGACCACCGGGATGTTGTTGAGCACGACCGGCGCGTAGCCGCTCATGGTGGCCGTGAAGGTCTTGCTACCGGCCGGTGAGTAAAGGACGTAGAAGCTTTCGCTGCGCGCGGGATCGGCGGGCGTGGCTGCGGTGATGCGCGTGTACCCATCCTGGTTGCGGACCGTTGCGCCGGTAAGTGAAACGTGGGAGTAGCGGTTATAGACACTGCCGGCGATCAGGCCGCCGGTGGGGGGTATGCAGGCTGCCATCGCTACATTGTCCAGATACCAGTTATCACCATCGTCCTGTTCCATCACAAAGGCGATGTAGATATCCTGGTCCACATACGCGCTCAGATCCACTGTGAACGGTTGGTAGGTGAGGCCAAAGTCAGTCTCGGTATAGGTTCGCACGGTCGTGAAATCCGCGTGGGTGGTCTGACTCCCCGTAGAAACACGAATAGTATAAGTTGTGTTCCAGTCGGAGGAATAGTATTGCCGCATATAAAAGCTCAAGAGGCTATTCCCCGCCGTCGGATGCACTTGCGGCGTCACCAGCCAGTCTTGCGCTAAGCCGCCCGTCACGTCTTCATAACGGACATACGCGGCGCCGCTGCCCGCATAGGCTGTTGTAGTGCGCACCCAATCATAGCCGGTGCCCAAGCCATTTGCGCCCCGGAAGCTGGCCCAGCCGGTGGGCGGGAAGGTGGCGGATTCAAACCCCTCGTTCAGGCCAACCCTGGTATACCCCGGCGCATTACACGTCGGGGCGCCTGCCGCCAGCGCGAAGTTCTCGTTATACCGATTCGCGCTCAAATTGACCTGCCGGCTCTGACCCACGTAGCCGGGGATGCCGCTCCACGGTTCCACGGTGAGGGTGTGGGGGTAGCTGCCCGCCAGCGTCACGCTGTACACGCCCGTCCAGGGGTTGGTCCACACAGTGAACGCCGGATAGCCGTCCGGCGTAATCTCCACCGAGGCGTAAAGCGCCCAGCCGGTGCTGGCGTCCGTCACCGTGCCGGTGAGGATGTAGGACGGCGCGGGCGACAGGGTGAAGTCCTGGGTGGTCGTCATGCCTGTGGTAACGACAACACCGGTCGCAGACGCCGGGATATAGCCATACCCCTGCGCCGTGACCGTGTGGGTACCTGAGATAACAGCGAGGCGGTATTTTCCATCGGCGCCGGTCAGGGTGCTGAAATAGACACTAACGCGCGCGTTAGCGATGGTCGCGCTGGTGCTGCTGTCCGTCACCGTGCCCGCAATGTATCCAACTAGGTCGCTTCTGTTGCTCGTGTTGTAAACCAACAACGCAAAGTCCTGGTCGGTGGTGTCGGCGTTGCCTGGCACCCCGTCGCCGGCGATGTTGGCCGCGCCGACGGTGACGGTGAACGCTCCGCTGAAGCCGGCCGGCAGAAAGACGCTTTCTACATTGTTGCGTGCGTCCGCCGTCCCGCCCGTGGTCGAAGCTCCGCCGGAGAAGACGTTGCCCAGGTAGGTCTCCCCGCTGATCTGCACGGTCAGGTTCAGGTTATTCACGTAAGCGTTGCCGGTCGTCGGGCCAGGCGCGTCCGTCCAGGCCAACACCACGCGCACCGGCTCGCCCGAATCCTCGACGTTACCATAGTAGGCGTAGGCCGCGCCGGTCGCGCCAAAGATTTGACCTTGATCCTCAACGTACTTACCCACCGTATCGAAGGCGCGACTCAGATTCGTCAGACCGTATCCCTGGTTGTTGGAAGGCAGGGTGTCATTGGCATAGGTACCGGTCATATACGTGGTCGCGTGAACCAGATACGCCTTCATCAACGCCGGACTGGGCGCCACGCCGCCGAAGTTGGTCTCATGGTAATAGTAAATGAGCGAGGCCGCCCCGGCCACAGCGGGGGTGGAGTGACTGGTGCCGGAAGACCAGGTATACAGCGTTTGCGCCGGAGAAGTGGGATAGTAGAGACCGCTCGCCGGTCCGCAGACGCCGCTGCCATCAAAGTTGGGAGACTTCGACGCCGCGCCCATCACGTGCGTGCCCGGCGCCACCACGTCCGGCTTGATCCGGCTGTCGTCGGTCGGGCCGCGGCTGGAGAAATTGATGATGTCCTGCGCGTTATTCGCCCCGGTGGGGCCGATGCTGCAACCATCCGTGTCCAGCGGGCGGTAGTTCTCGGACGCGCCCACCGTGATCACATTCTTGGCCGCCCCTGGCGACCCAATCGTATTGCTACCACTCGAACCGGCGTTGCCGGCCGAAAAGACGACGATCATTTCCTGATTGCCGCCGGTCCCACTCAAAGCATCGCGCACCAGGGCGTCGTATTCCTGGCAATCGATCGTGTACCCGCCGCCGGTGTCCGCGCCCCACGAGTTGCTGCTGATGCGCGCGCCCAGGGTGTAGGAATTGCCGATCAGAGCGGCGTTGGAACCGAGATAGTCCCAGGACCCGGAATTGCGGAAGACCTTACTGCCCGCCACACGCCCGTAGGGGTTGATGCCCAGGCCATAGTTGTAGCCGCTGGCGTCCTCGTAGGGATAACCGGTGGTCGTGTTGTACCCGGCCACAATGGAAGCGTTGAGGTTCCCATGCCCACCGCCGCCGTCCGCCGAAGCGTCAGTCGTGCCATTGTAGTTGTAGATGAGCCGGTCGGGGTTGCTGGTGCTGCCGAATTCGTAGAAGTCCGTATGCAGCGGGGTGGCGTCGCCGTCGTCAATCCCATCGTCGGTGACATCCACAATGGGGTAGTTCGCCGGATCGGTGGGGAAGCCCAGCCCGTTCAGCCAGGTCCGGTAGCCGGTTCCGGCGGGCCGCGTGCCGGCTGCGTTGAGGTTGCCGGCCATAATCTGCCCCTGAATTTCGTCCATCATCTGATATTCCAGGGCCGGTTCCACATTGACCACGCCGGGCAAGGCCGCTAGCCATGTCAGGTCGGTCGCGGCAATCTCGATCTTCATGTTCTGGTACACCAACGAGGGATGGGGTTCCTGGATCACAGTCGCGCGCGCCAGGATGTCCTTGATGACGATAGCGGCTTCACTGTGCGCGTAGACCTGGACCGTCACCTTAACGCGTTCCGGCAATCGGTCAACCTGTGTCAGATCGGGATGGAGCGCGTAGAAGGGGTGGTAGTCGCCGGCCCAGGCTAAAGGCGCGGCCATGCGTACTGTCTCCACCGCGGCTCCATTGCCCCACACCAGATAGGCGTAATCAGGAATGTACGTGATGATGTGCAGGCCGCTCGCTTCAAGAGCTGCGTACCACGCCTCCTGAATTGGGCCGGGGAACTGCACCAACCGCAGGCCGGTTTGGGCGTTGTCCAGCGCGCGCATCAAAGCGGGCGCCATGACCGGTTCCCCAAGCGCCGGGTCGAACGCGCCGGCGCGCAGGCGCAGCAGCCCTTCGCCGTCGGCGACCTCTGGCTGCGCCATATTGGGCGCGGGGACCTCGCTGGTCGAGCAATGCCCTTCCTTGCACACCAGCGCGGCGGTTCTGGCGACTTCCGCAGCGGGGGGTATTTTTTCGTCCCCCACCGGCGCGGTCATCACCCCCGTCGACCAGAGGGCAGCCAACAACACTGCCAACATCAACACGCGATGCCAATGCTTCAATACAGACTTCATCGTTAACCTCCTTACTATGGTGGATTAGCGCCGCTCTGCGTATGGCAGAGGGTTGTCGGCCAGAGATTCAGGCCGGCTTGAATAAAAAATACTGAGGGCATTTTATCACATTACGTAACTCGGGTTGCTACCTGATGTACTTTGACCGCCGACGACAGACCGCAGACCGCCGTTATTCTCACTTTGCCAGCAACAAAATCGGCTACAGTCCCCCCACCGCATTTGACGTTTCGCCTATCAAGCAGTAAAGTTAAGGACAAACGAAAATCCTCTCAACGGATTTAACGGATTGAAACGGATTTTTGATCCTACCATTCCGTAAATCCTGTTATTTTCGGAGGTACACTCATGACATCCTTGCACCTCACCAAAATCAAGCAGACCTTCCCCCGCCCGCGCCTGGACGATGTGCGGGGTGCTCTCGTCGCGGCGCTGACGCCAATGCAGGCTGCCATCCACCCCGGCGCGCGTATCGCCATCACGGCGGGCAGCCGGGGGATCGCCAACTATGCCACGCTGGTCAAGACGGTGGTGGATTTCGTGCGCAGCGCGGACGGTGAACCGTTCATCATCCCGGCGATGGGCAGCCACGGCGGCGCGACGCCGGAAGGACAGGCCGACGTCCTGGCGGACTACGGCATCACCGAAGCCGCGATGGGCGCGCCGATCCGCTCGTCCCTCGAAGTCATCGTCATCCCCGCCCCGGACTTGCCCAACGCCGTGTATATGGATCGCTACGCCTCCGAGGCCGACGGCGTCATCCTGCTCAATCGCATCAAGCCGCACACGGCCTTTCACGGCGACTACGAAAGCGGCCTGGTCAAAATGAGCGTCATCGGCCTGGGCAAGCACCGGCAGGCCACGGCCGTCCACAGCTACGGCGTCCGCGGTCTGTGCGAATGGATGCCGCCCACCGCGCAACGCATCCTGGCGACCGGCAAAATCCTGTTCGGCGTCGCCGTCGTCGAAAACGCCTACGACGAGACGATGCTGGTCAAAGTGCTGCCGGCAGACGCCATCATGGCGGAAGAACCCAGCCTGCTCGGCCTCGCCAAAGCCAATATGCCCTGCCTGCCGGTAGATGACGTGGACGTACTGCTCATTGACCGCATGGGCAAAGACCTCAGCGGGACGGGCATTGACCCCAACATCATCGGGCGGATGATGATCCGCGGCGTCCCCGAACCGGAGCGCCCGCGCATCAAAGCGCTCGTCGTCCACGATCTGACGGACGGCTCCCACGGCAACGCGACCGGCATCGGGATGGCGAACGTCACCACCCGCCGCCTGTTCGACAAACTGGACTTCGCCGCGACCTACGCCAACGTCACCACCAGCACCTTCCTGGATCGCGCCAGAATCCCGCCGGTCGCCGCCACCGACGCCCAGGCCTACGAGTGGGCGCGGATCAGTTGCAACCAACTCCCGCCCGGCCAGGAACGCATCCTGCGCATCCCCAACACCCTGCACCTGAGCGAAGTCTACGTCTCCCCGGCCGTGCTGGAAGAAATCAAAGACCGGCCCGACATCGAAATCATCGGTGAGCCGCAGGAAATGTTTGACGCCGACGGGACGTTGTTGCCCTTTTGACAGCCAGTCACAAGACCTATGGTATACTGAAAGAAAGCGGAGGGAGTGATGACAGTGACAATGACCGTTCAACTATCCGCCTATACCTACACCTTGCTGGCGCAGCGCGCCAAACAAATCGCCTCCTCGCCGGATGTACTGGCCGACGAGGTATTACGCCGTGAGCTACAGCCGACACACCCCTATATCACCCTGGAACAATCTCCCTGGGGCAAACGCGCCGTAGTAAAAGAATCCGGGACGCCGGTGAGCGTCATCGTGGGCTATAGCCAGCAGGGATTAGCGCCAGAGGCGTTTGCCGAAGAAGTCCATCCGGCCTTGACGCCGGCCCATGTGCATGACGCCCTGAGCTACTACTACGATCATCACGACGAAGTTGACCACGAAATAGCCGAAGCCACCGAAGCCGCCGCCCGACAGCAGCTCCGCGAGCGAATGAATTCCACCGAAGATTACCTGCGAATTACCGGGCAGCGGAGATAACCTGTGGGCGACGCTGTCACCGATCCCCTTTACATCCGGCTGTACATAGATGAACATGTCTGGAGCAAATTGTCCGCCCAACTGCGCGAGCACGGCTTTGACGTCGTGAACGTCTATGAAGTCAACCGCGCCGGTTTGGCGGACGAAGCGCAATGGGATTATGCGGCTGCCGAGGGTCGCGCCTTTCTGACCTACGACAAAGATGGCGGGCGTTTTGTCGAAATGGCTGCGGACTACTTCTACGCGAGCAAACCCTTTTATGGCCTGATCATCTCGGCCCAACTGGATCGTGGCACACTGCTGCGCCGCGTGCTTAACCTGCTGAACTCCGTCACCGCCGATGAAATGATGAATGTCGTGCGCTTCCTTGAAGACTTCAAGTAAAGAAGGCGGCATCCTTCCGTTGAATCCGTTAAATCCGTTGAGCTTCTATTTAGGAAATGGGAGATAGGAAGTAAGGGAAACGCTTCTCCCCCTCATCCCCTCCCCCCATCTCCCATACCACACTTGCCGGAGGCACCATGACCAAAGATTACATCCTCGCCATAGACAGCGGCACGCAAAGCGTGCGCGCGCTGATTTTCGATTTGCAGGGGACGCTGGTGGAAAAAGTCCGCATCCCGATGACGTCCTATGTCTCCCCGCAGCCGGGGTGGGCGGAGCAAGACCCGGAGTATTACTGGCAGCAATTCTGCGCGGCGTGCCAACAGCTTTGGGAAAAAAGCAGCATCCCCAAAGACGCCATCGCCGGGCTGGCCGTGACGACGCAGCGCGCCACGATGATCAACGTGGACGCGCAGGGGAAGCCGCTACGCCCGGCCATCGTCTGGCTCGATCAGCGTCGCTCCGAGGGCTTGCGGCCCGTCGGCGGTCTGTGGGGGCTGCTGTTCCGGCTGTCGGGGATGTCGCAGACGGTCGCCTACCTGCAAGCCGAGGGGGAAGCCAACTGGATCCGCACCCATCAGCCGGAGATCTGGCACGCCACCCACAAATACCTGTTCCTCTCCGCCTACCTGACCCACAAACTCACCGGAAAATTCGTGGATTCCACCGGCTGTCAGGTCGGCTACCTGCCCTTCGATTATAAGTCGCTGACCTGGGCCAGGGCGTGGGATTGGAAATGGCGCGCCATCCCGATGGAACCACGCATCCTGCCCGACCTCGTCCCGCCCGCCGGGCGGCTGGGCGAGGTGACGCGCGCCGCCGCCGAAGCCACCGGCCTGCCGGCCGGTCTGCCCGTCATCGCCGCCGCCGCCGACAAAGCCTGCGAGGTCATTGGCGCGGGCAGCCTCGATCCGCACATCGGCTGCCTGAGCTACGGCACGACGGCCACCATCAACACCACGCACAAGGACTACATCGAGGTCATCCCGCTCATCCCCCCCTACCCCTCCGCCGTGCCGGGACATTACAGCCTGGAAGTCCAAATCTACCGGGGTTACTGGATGGTCAACTGGTTCAAAGAGGAATTTGGCTGGCCGGAACAGCACCGCGCCAGCGAGGAGGGCGTCGAACCGGAATCGCTGCTCAACGAGCTGGTGCGGCAGGCGCCGCCGGGGTCTATGGGATTGCTGTTACAACCGTACTGGTCGCCGGGCTTGAAGATGCCCGGCCCAGAGGCGAAGGGGGCCGTCATCGGCTTTGGGGACGTCCACACGCGCGCGCATCTCTACCGCGCCATGCTGGAAGGCCTGGCCTACGCCCTGCGCGAGGGCAAGGAGCGCACCGAAAAGCGCAGCGGCATCCCCATCACCGAACTGCGCGTTTCCGGCGGCGGCTCCCAGAGCGACGCCGCCATGCAGCTCACCGCCGACATCTTCGGCCTGCCCACCGCCCGCCCGCACACCTACGAAACGTCGGGGCTGGGCGCGGCCATTGACGCCGCTGTAGGGTTGAAGCTGCACCCGGACTTCCCCACCGCCGTGCGCGAGATGACGCACGTTGGGGAGGTGTTTGATCCCGACCCGGCGACGCGCGACATCTACGACGGCCTCTATCGCCGGGTCTACCGCCAGATGTACAAGCGGCTCCAGCCGCTGTACGAGGAAATCCAGAAGATTACCGGCTATCCGGCGCGCTGAGCGACTCGGCGGCCAGCGCCGCGCCGATCATGCCGGCGTCGTTCAACGCGGCGGCCGGGACGATTTTGGTGGGCACGGTTAAATACTCGCTAAACTTGTCGAGCTTCTTGCTCGCCCCGCCACCCAGGATGATCAGATCGGGCCAGAGCAGCGCGTGCATCCGCTGCAAATAGACGTTGAAGCGCTTGCCCCACTGCTTCCAGGACATGTCTTCGCGCTGGCGCGCGGCGTCGGTGGCGCTGAGTTCGGCGTCCGCGCCGTTGATCTCGATGTGGCCGAGTTCGGTGTTGGGCACCAGATGTCCATCCGTGAATAACGCCGTCCCCAGGCCGGTGCCGATGGTCACGATCAAGATGAGACCCGCCACGCCCTTGCCGGCCCCAAAGCGAACTTCCGCCAGCCCGGCCGCGTCGGCGTCGTTGAGCACCCGCACCGGGCAGCCGGTCGCCTGGGCAAACAACATCTCGGCGTTCGTCCCGATCCAGGCTTTCGACACGTTGGCCGCCGTGCGAGCAATCCCGTGCTGAATCACTGCCGGGAAACAACACCCAATCGGGCCAGTCCACTCAAAATGGCGCGCGATCTTCCCGACCACCTTCGCCACCGCCTCCGGCTCGGCCCCTTCGGGTGTATCAATCCGGTGTCGCTCGGCCAATAACTGCCCGGTCACAACGTCTACCGGCGCGCCCTTGATGCCCGATCCGCCAATGTCCACCCCTAAAATCTTCATCGTCTCATCGCCTCCTTCTCCAAAATGTAACGTCCAGTATAGTCGGCGTGGGGTACAAGTCAAAGTAGGAAGTAGGGAGTAGGGAGTAGGGAGTAGGAAGTAGGAAGTAGGAAATAGGTGCATACTCCCTTCCAAGGGACAAAATCCGCAAGTTCGCGTAGTCGAATCACTACTACCGGTGGCACTAGATGAGGCATCATGCGCCATTCCGCCCCAAATGGGGGAGGGCATTCCTCCCCTGTAGTTATCCCAACTTGCGGATTTTGATGTTTGGAAGGGAGTAATGCGTTGATCCGCTGATCCGCCGATCCGCTGATCCGCTGATTCGTTCATTCGCCAGGAGGATCCAATGGAGACAAAGACCTTTGACGTCATCATTATTGGCGCGGGGCCGGCCGGGATTTTTGCCGCGTTGGAGTTGAGTCGTTATTCGGGATTACGGATTGCTATCCTCGACAAGGGTCACGACATTGACAAACGCCGCTGTCCCATCCGCGAGGGAAAAGGCGGCTGCAAACACTGCCAGCCGTGCGCCATCCTCAACGGTTGGGGCGGCGCGGGGGCATTTTCGGACGGTAAGCTGACCCTCTCGCCGGCGGTCGGCGGGCATCTGGGCGAAATCCTGGGAGAGCAGGCTACCGCCAAGTTGATCGCCGAGGCGGACGCCATCTATCGCCAGTTCGGCGCGCCCAAAACCGTCTACGGGACCTACACCGACGAGATCGAGGCGCTGGAACACAAAGCCGCGCTGGCCGGACTGCGCCTGATCTCAGTGCCGATCCGCCACATCGGTACGGAGCGCTGCGAGAACGTGATGCGTTCAATGCGCGACGCCCTGCTGGCGCGCGGCGTCACCGTCCGCACCCGCACCCCCGTCGCCCGCATCCTTACCGAAAATGGTCAAGTTGTCGGCGTGGAGACGGACAAGGGCGAGCGCCTCGAAGCCGGTAGGGTCATCGCCGCGCCGGGACGCGAAGGCTCCGCGTGGTTGGAGAGCATCGCGCGCGAGCTGCGCCTGACGCTGACGCGCAATCCAGTAGACCTGGGTGTGCGCGTTGAACTGCCTGCCGCCGTGCTGGAACCGATCACCCGGTTGGTCTACGAATCCAAGTTCATCTATTACTCGCGCGCCTTCGACGACCAGATCCGCACGTTCTGCATGTGCCCCTACGGCGAGGTCAGCACGGAGTTTGCCGGGGACGTCACGACGGTGAACGGCCATTCGTTTGCCGACCGGCGCACCGCCAATACCAACTTCGCCCTGCTGGTCAGCAAGAACTTCACCGAGCCGTTTGACGATCCCATCACCTACGGCAAAAGCATCGCGCGACTGGCGAATCTGCTCAGCGGCGGCGTGATGGTGCAGCGCCTCGGCGATCTGGAAGCCGGGCGGCGCTCGACCGTCGAACGGCTGACGCGCTCCGTGGTCACGCCCACCCTGCCCGGCGCAGCGCCTGGCGACCTCAACCTGGTGCTGCCGTATCGCTACGTCAAAAACATCCTCGAAATGCTGCATGCGATGGATCAGATTGCGCCGGGCGTGGCCGCGCCCCACACCCTGCTCTACGGTGTGGAGGTCAAATTCTACTCCAATCGTCTGCACTTGACCCAGGAATTGGAGACCGAAGTCCGCAATCTGTTCGCCTGCGGGGATGGCGCGGGGATCACGCGCGGCCTGATTCAAGCGTCGGCGGCGGGATTGGTCGCGGCGCGGGCCATTGCCCAACGGCTGGAAAAAGTTCCGAACGGCAATTGACTTACTCCCCTGATACGGTATAATGTCCTTGCTCTGGGAAGGAAAGATAAAACCGGCGCGGCCCATGACCGCGCGGTTTTTACGTAAGGGACTTATCGCTATCCACCACAACCCATGAGAGACAAGGTTAATATAAAGGAGTAAATGGAATGACGACGAAGCAGACATATCAACCCAAGAAACGGCGGCGAATGCGGGTTCACGGCTTTATGCAGCGGATGGCGACCCGCAACGGACGGAACGTCCTGAAGCGGCGGCGGCTGAAGGGCCGGCACAAGCTGACCGTGGTGAGCCTCGGCGGCGCCAAGCGCATCAACTGGAAGGAAAGCGCGCAGCGGCCACGACGCCGCGACTAAGCTAAATCAGTTGGAGCGCGAAACCTGGCAAAAGGATATGCGCCTGCGTCGCTCTGCGGATTTCCGGCAAGTCTGGGCCGGAGGGCGGTCGTGGGCGCATCCCTTATGTATTTTGTGGGCGCTCCCCAACCATCTGGGAACGGTGCGCATTGGACTTACGGCAAGCCGCAAAGTGGGCAACGCCGTGGCGCGCAATCGCGCCCGGCGCTTGCTGCGTGAAGCGGCGCGGCGGCTGTACCCCCGAATTGTGACCGGATGGGACATCGTGTTGGTGGCGCGCGCTTCGCTCCTGGCTGTCGGGGAGCCGCAGGTGGAAGCCGGCCTTGAGCAACTGCTGCATCGCGCAGCTTTGTGGTCGCCCAGGGAGATAACCGAGCAAGAATGAAGGCATGGGCGCTGTGGTTGATCCGATTCTACCGTCGTTCAATTTCCCCACTTTTTCCGCCGAGTTGTCGTTTCACCCCCAGTTGTTCGCAGTATGCCTACACCGCCATTGAGCGTTACGGATTGTTGAAGGGTGGGTGGATGGCTTTCAAACGTATCCTGCGCTGCAATCCCTTTAACCCGGGTGGGTATGACCCTGTGCCGTGATCATGTTCATGGCTTATTTCCAGTTTCAAATTTCTTGTTTCTTACAGGAGGCACTATGAAACGTTGGCGGAGTAAACGGTCCCGCCTTCTCTGGATGATCGCCGGGATGTTGAGCGCGATATTAGCGTTGAGCGGCTGTATGGGTGGTAAAACCCTGCGCCACGAAAGCTGGCCCAGCATGATCGTCAATGACGGCATCATCTACGCGGCTAACCTGGAGCGGGTGCAGGCGCTCGACGCCGAGACCGGCAAGTGGTATTGGAGTTATCCTCCCGAGAGTGACACCAATGTGCGTCCCTTCTATTCGACGCCGGTGCTGGTGCCCGACGCAGGGCCGAATGGCCTGTTGTTGATCGCCGGGTTCAAGGATCGCGTGGTGTACGCCCTGGAACTGGGCGAATCCCCCACCGAACAACCCGACCTCGCCTGGACGTTCCCCCCCGCCGACGGCACGACACCCGGCGCTGCCGGGCAATACGTCGGCAGCGGCACAGTGGCCGGCAGCCTGTTCATCATCGGCAACGGCGACGGCAAAGTTTACGCCCTGAATCTCGCCGACGGCGCGTTGGCGTGGACGTTTACGACCAAAGATCGCGTGTGGGCCACGCCGGTGGTGAAAGATGACGTCGTCTACATTGGGGCGCTGGATCATCACCTCTATGCGGTGGACCTGACCAGCGGCAAAGAACTTTGGCAGTTCGAGACGAAGGGAGCGATTGCGGCGACGCCGGTGTTCGTCGGCGACTTCCTGTGGATGGGTGACTTTGCCAAGACACTCTACCAGATTGACCTGGAAACCCGCACCGCCATCTGGACCTACGACACGACGGACTGGGTCTGGGCGACGCCGGTGGTAGACGGCAATATCCTCTACTTTACCGACGTCGGCGGCCACGTGTACGCCCTCGATACCGAAACCCGGACGATGCTCTGGGACAATCCTACGGGGGTGGACGACAGCGTCCGCGGTCGCCCGGTGCTCAACACGGAAGGCGACCGGCTGTTCATTGCAGGGTACGAAAAAGGCGCGATTCACGTCCTGGACACGGAAACCGGCGACAAGATGAACTGGGGCGTCGAACTAGCCAACCCGGGGCGGCTGCCCGGCGATCTCGTCGCCGATGACAGCCGGCTCTATACCATGCCCATTTGGGTGAAAGAACGGCTCCGCGTGTTTGAACTGGAAAGCGGCAAAGTTGCCTGGACTTACCCAGTAGCGGAGTCGAAGTAAGCCATTCGCTGTCACAAACGGAAATCAGAAATAAGTAATGAGTAACGAGTAACCAGTGCAAGTTTCCGACAACTCATTTCTCATTACTCATTACTTTCTTACTCGTTCACAGGAGAAGGACCGTGTGGGATACACTCATAGTTAGACCGCTGATCAACCTGTTGTTGTTATTCTATAGTTTCTTGGGACACGAAACGATGGTGGCGGTGGCCCTCATCACTTTGCTGCTCCGCCTGGCAATCACGCCTCTGATGCTCAACCAGCAAAAAATGGCGCGGCGCCAGCAAGAGATGAAGCCCAAGATGGATGAACTTCAGCGCAAGTACAAGGACGACCGGGAAAAGCTGGCCCAGGAGCAAATGAAACTCTACCAAGAATCCGGCATCAATCCGTTGGGCGGCTGCCTGCCATTGCTGTTGCAACTGCCCCTGATGTTCGGTGCCTATCAGGCCATCATCCGCTCGCTGGCCTCAACGCCCCTACAACTGCTAGAACTGTCCAAAGACATCTACCCCTGGGCCGCGAGCTTCAACACCCTGATCCCCTTAAAGAGTCAGTTCCTCTGGCTCGACCTGGCATTGCCTGATTCGTTGTTCATCCTGCCGATCCTGGTGGTGCTAACCTCCTGGTACAGCCAAAAACTCATCACCCCGCCGGCCACCGACCCGCAGGCCGAGGCCATGAACAAGCAAATGCTGCTTATGATGCCCTTGATGATGGGCTTCTTCTCAGCAACGTATGCGTCGGGGCTGGCCGTCTACTTCCTGATCTCCAACCTGGTCAGCATCTTGCAATACTTCCTTTTCCGCAGACATTACCATCTCCCTGCCTCGACCGACGGCAATGGAGAAAAAGACACCCCAAAGAAAGACCTTGCCGCTAGGCAAAAAAAGGCGGCGCAGTAGGAGGTAGTTATGGTTGAAGACTCAATGGAAATTACCGCGCCCTCGGTTGATGAAGCCATCATTTTAGGATTGACCCGCATGGCCGTCACCCGCGACGATGTAGTTATCGAAACACTCGACGAGGGCAGCCGGGGATTCCTCGGACTGGGCGCGCGCCAGGCTCGCGTGCGCCTCACCCGGCGACCGGTCGGCCTGGTGGAAGTCACTCGCGCGCCTATCCCTGCCGCGCCGGTAGAGCCGACCCCCGTCGCGCCGCCGCCCGCCCCGGTCGCGGAACCGGTTACATCGCGGCCCGCCGTGAAAACCGCCTTGTCGGAAGAAAAAGAGGATGAGGCCATCCTGGAAATGGCTGAAGAAATTACCAATGTAGTGGAAGAAGGCACAGAAACCGACGAGGAATCAGAATGGGAAGACGCCACACCGGCACCCGGTGCCCGGGCAGAGTCCGGCCCTGCCAGCGCCATCCGCAGAGAGAAGGCGGAACATCGGCCCGGCGACCTGAATCACCAGGCCATCGAAGCCGTCGCCGACGAAGTGGCCGAACACCTGTTCGCCGGACTGCGCGTCAAGACGGGGTTAAGTTGGCGGCAGGAGGAGCGCGTGACCCTGTGGATTTCCCTGCGCGGGCGCGACGCGGATATGCTCGTCGGGCCGCGCGCCCAGACGCTCAACAGTGTGCAATATCTGTTCCGCACCTTGCTCCATCACCGCATCGAAGGCGACTACAACGTCGTGATAGACGCCGACGGCTATCGCAAGCGCCAGCGCAGCAGCCTGGAATCTCTGGCCCGCAAGAAAGCCGATCAGGCCGTCAACACCGGGCGCACGATCCGGCTGCGTCCTATGCCGGCCCACGACCGGCGGGTGATCCACATGCTTCTGCGTCAGGATGAGCGAGTCCAGACAGAAAGCATCGGCAAAGGTGAAAACCGCGCCATCACCATCATCCCCATCCGCAAACTGGATAAATAACGATGCCAACGCCGGTAGATTACCTGGTCATCGGGCACATCACACGCGATCTGCTGCCAGGCGGCGGACACACCCTTGGGGGAACGGCGTCCTACGCCGCCTTGACGGCGGCCGCGCTGGGCCGTCGGGTTGGCATCCTCACCAGCTTTGAAACCAACCTCAGCCTCACGGCGTTTGACGGCGCCGTGACCATCGTAAATTACCCGGCGCCGTCCAGCACCACTTTTGAGAACATCTACACCAACGGATGCCGCCGCCAGATGATCTACACCGTCGCCGCCGCCCTGACGCCCGCCCAGATTCCCCCGGCGTGGCAGCAAAGTCCCCTGGTGCACCTTGGCCCGGTGATGGCGGAATGTGATCCCGCCCTGATAGCGGCTTTCGCCGGGCACACCTTCATTGGCATCACCCCCCAGGGCTGGATGCGCACGCACGACGCGCACGGCAACGTCATACCGCGCGCCTGGGCTGAAGCAGAGTACGTGCTGCCCCTGGCGTCCGCCGTCGTCTTCAGCATTGACGACATCGGCGGCGACTGGGCGCTGGCCCGCGACTTCGCCCGACAGACCCCGATCCTGGTCGTCACTCAGAACCGGCAGGGCGGCACCCTGTTCATCCACGGCAAGGCTCAGACGTACTCGGCCCTCCCGGTGACGGAAGTTGACCCCACCGGCGCCGGCGACATCTTCGCCAGCGCCTTCTTTGCCGCGCTGGCTGCCGGCAATCCCGCGCCGCGCGCGGCGGACTACGCCGCGTGCCTGGCCGGGTATTCGGTCACACGCGCCGGGCTGGACTCCACGCCGCGCCCGGAAGAGGCGATGCTCTGCGCCTCTCGATTGTCCCATGGATGAACTGCGCCCGACTCGCGTTTACGTTTTCGCCAACCAAAAAGGCGGAGTGGGAAAAACCACGACCGTGGTAAACGTGGCAGCGGCTATGGCGGACTGGGGCTATCGCGTGCTGGTCGTGGACATTGACCCGCAATGCAACGCCACTACCAGCCTGGGCATTGACCCGCGCATCCTGTCTTCTTCGATCTATGATGTCCTGATGGGGACACAAACCACGCCCGAAGTTGTCCGGGGAACCCGCTGGCAGCGATTGGACATCCTCCCCAGCACCCCCGCCCTGGCCGGCGCGACGGTCGAGTTGAATCGCATGACCGATCCACGCGAGCGCGCCGAACAACTGAAACAAGCTTTGGCGCCGCTCAACGGCTACGATTATCTGTTGATTGATTCGCCCCCCAGCCTGGGAGTCCTCACCGTCAGCGCGTTGGCGGCGGCGCAGGGCGTGATTGTGCCGGTGCAGTGCGAATACCTGGCGTTGGAAGGTCTGTCGCAATTGACGCACACCATCACCCTGGTGCAGCGGGGACTCAACGCGGGGTTGACGCTGCGGGGGCTGGTGATGACAATGTATGATAGCCGCACGGCGCTCTCCCGGCAGGTGGCCGACGAAGTGCGCCAGCACTTCCCCCAGAAGGTGTTTAACATCATCGTGCCCCGCAGTGTGCGGCTCAGCGAAGCGCCCAGCTATGGCGAGCCGGGCATCTTCTACGCGCCGCGCTCGACAGGCGCGCTGGCCTACCGCATTTTAACGTGGGAGTTACTGCGCGGCGACGGCCACGAGGTCAACTGGACGCCGCCGACTGAGGACATAAAAATGACTGACACAAAAAGAGCAGATTAAGCCGAAAACCTGCTTAATCTGCTCAATCTACCGATGAAAAACTACCGACCTTTTCACGTCCCCTGATCAATAGCGTAACGCTGCTTAATTTGCTCCACCGCATAAGCCGCAGTGTACTTCACCTGATAATCCTCATCTTCCAACAGCGGCTCCAGCAACGGCAGGAACTTAGGAATCCCCATCTGGCTCAACGTCAATGCGCCGAGAGTTTTGGCGCGGGCGTCGCCCTCGGTCACGGCGCGCAGCAGCATTTGTACGGCGGCCGTCCCCACCCCCAGACCCACGCCCTGCTCCGCAGCCCAGGCAATGAGCCATTCCAGAGCGTCCACTTTAGGCGGCGGCGGAACCACCGTCTTGTGAGCGGCCTTTTCCTCGCGCGCGTGCAGCGCCGTTTCGGCGGCGGAACGCACCAGCCACTCATCATCTTCGCGCGCCATCTTTTGCAGCAGAGTTTCGGCCCACGGTTCATTAATCAAATCCAATCCATGCGCAGCCGCCCGGCGCAGCATGAAATCCTCGCTCTCGGCGGCCTGCTGTAACAGTTCGTGGCCCTCCGGTATCTTAGCCAGCGCGTGGGCGATGGGCAAAATCAAATGTTCGTTGGCCGTTGGCAGCACGCGATTGAGCAGTTTGGCCGCCTCCGCGGTTCCCATGTCGCCCAGAGCCTCCACGGCGCTTTGGGCGATCTCCAGCTCCGATTCCTTGAGGGCGCCTTCCAGCAACGCAACTTCCCGCTCGCCGCCCACCCAGCCGATGCCCCGCAGCGCCGCGCAGCGCACACCGATATTACGATGACGCAAGCTGGAAAGGAAGAAGGCAGCCGACTCGCCGCCGGCGACCAGGGAGAGACAGCGCCCAAAACGCAGCCGCCATTCCTGCGTCAAGTCCGGATCGGCGAAGACCTCCGCCAGGGTTTTAATCACATCCTTGCGCCAGGGAACGTCATCCGGCGTCAGCGTGGCCCAGCGCGCAGCGCGCAGCACCGCCTCATCATTTTGATACGTGGCGGCCTCTTGAAGCAGCGTGTGAACCAACGGCGTAACATCCCCCAACGTCACATAAAACTCCAAGAGGAAACTCCAACTGGGGTCGTGGAGGTGCGCCTTGAACATGTCCGGGCCGATGTCTTCCCCGCTCAAATGCCAGGCGGTCAGAAAATCTTCCCACAAATAATGGGAGGGTTCCCAGGCTTTGCCCCGCTGCATCAAGAAACCGGAGTCAAAGATGAGCTTGCGCGCCGCGCCCTCCAGCCGAGGCGGACGCTCTTCCTCCGGGGGCAGCATCGCGGTCAGGCGGTCATAAATGGCCTGCCGCATAATGACGCGCCCTTCCAACCGATGCTCGCGCGCAATCTGACCGACCAGCGCAATGGCCAGCGTGCGGGCGTGTTCGGCGACAGTCTCCTGCCCCTCGCCCAGATTCAGCATAGGGATTTTGATGTCCAGCAGATAGTCGAGGACTTCGATGAGGAAATCCGGCGCCTGGCCGGTCAGGAGATACAACATAAGGCGCAAATTGAGTTCCAACAACGAAGCTCCGGCCTGATCGGCCCAGAGCAGGAGCTGGCGCAGTTCTGGGGGCATCGCCCCCGGCCGCTGAAGCAGCGTCGCCCAGCCGCCGTAGAGCGACTCGACCATCGCCGCGCCCTTTGCCGGAACCAGTGTGAGCGGGACAAAGCCGGCCTCCACAAACAGCCCATAGCCTTCCGTCCCACTGGAAACCAGGCAGATACTGTCCGGCAATTCGCGGGAAAGCTCCCCAATCCATCGCGCCGCCTGATCGCGAGCGTTTGGAGGCAACGCTTCCCAGTTATCCACCAAAATCAACGCCGGATCACGGCGGAGGTGGGTCAGCGCCCATTGGGGCGCCAGGCTGGGGAAGTAAAGATTCGCCAGCGCGGCGAGCTTATCCAGCGCCGAAGCCTGCGGATTGGGGAGTTCTTTGAAATAATTCAGGTCAAGCCAGACCGGGAAGCGGGTATAGGGTTTCCGGCCTTTGGCCTGCGCCAATACCTGCCGCATAACCATCACCAGGGTCGTCGTGCGGCCGGCAGCCTGGGGGCCGATAATCAGCAGGCGCGGGTGACCTTCCAGCAGGGCATCAAAGCGAATTTCCAGCAGCGCGAGGAAATTGTCGCCTTCGACGGACGCCGCTACCACCGGGGCCGCCGTCTGAAAAGTCGGTGGGCAGAAGACAAGCTGGGGCTCCACCGGATCAAAAAGCAGGAGACCCCGAAGAGCCTCCTGCAAATCATCCACATAGCGTTCTTCCTGGCTGGATTGCAGCCGCGCGCGGAGCGCCACCAGCGGCGTCCACAATTTCAGCGCGAATGTTTTTATCGCCGCGCGGCGGGTATACAGAAAGCCCGCGATCCCCCACGCCAGAAGCGCGCCAATGATCGCCGACCACAGATCGAAGCGCCACGGCGCCTCTGCCAGGCAACGCGCCGCCAGCACCGGTTACCCCTCAGATTCTTGCGGTTCGATCAGTAAGCGGTATCCCTGCCCACGTTCACTGACGATCCGCAAGGGCCGGCGCGGGTCTTCTTCAATCTTCTGCCGCAGATACCAGATATAGAGCTTGAGGTAATCGCGGCGGTTCGAATATTCCGGCCCCCACACCCGCCGCAAAAGCGTATCGTGATTTACCGTGCGCCCGGAGTCCTGAATAAGGGCCGACAGGAGTTGAAATTCCGTCGGCGTGAGGTTGACCATTCGGTTGTCAATCTTTACTTCATGGGTATCCAGGTTCACCCAGAGGTTGCCAGTTTGGAAAATAGTCTGTTCGCCCCGCGCGCGCCGGACGCGGGAAAGCGAAGCCTTGACGCGCGTCACCAACTCTTTGTACCCAAACGGTTTGACAATGTAATCATCGGCACCCAGCCCCAGGCCATAAGTGATGTTGTGTTCGTCCCCTAACGCGGTGAGGAAAAGCACCGGCGCGTCGGTGATCCGCCGCAAAGCCTCATAAACGTGCCAGCCATCCATATCCGGCATCAAAATATCGAGCAGCACCAAATCAGGGAGATGGGCGCGCGCAATTTCCAGACCCGCCTCCCCATTATTCGCCGCACGCACCATATAACCGGCGCGTTCCAGCAATAATTGCACCAATTGCGCCAGGGCCTCGTCGTCCTCAATCAGCAGAATATTTTCGTTCATCACTCGCTCCTAAAAGTGCTACTTACTGTGACCGAAGTGCAAAGGTTTGATTCGATCTGTGGATGCATCCCTATCCCCAATGATATGCTAAAATTAAAGGTTTGTCAAACCTAAAATGGGGATTGGGTTAGAAATCAACCAGTTTGTCTCTAAACGGTAAGGACTTAGGGCACCACACCCTGCTCCAACAGGGCCAGGCCAATGCGCGCCGCCGCCTGGGGATCATGGCCGTTCTCTACCACCACCGCTACCGCGTAATGCGCCGCCACCGGCGAATCCAAGCCGATGAACCACGTCTGCACACGCTCCGGGCCGGCTAAAGACTGCCCCTGATGACCGGCGGCCCCGCCAAAACGCGGCCACAGTGCCCGCAGTTGCGCCGCATACTCCGATGCAAGGATGCGCTCAGCACTGGTCGCCGGCGTGACACAGCCGGGCGTCGAACGGGACAGCAAATGCAAGGGCGGACGCACGCCATCATTTCCCAACGCGGCGGCGACGCCCACCATTTGCAACGGCGTGACCAGCAACGCGCCCTGCCCCAGGGCTTCCCGCGCCACATCCGCCGTTTGCGGCTCCCAGGGCGCGGCAACGGTGGGCAGTTCCAAAGCCGGCGCCTCGGTCAGCCCCCAGGCCGCGAAACTCTCTGCCAGAGCCGGTAAGCCCAAATCCTGCCCCAACGCCACAAACGGCGCCGGGCAAGCGGCGGTCAGCGCGGCTGCCCAATCTTCCCCGGCAGGCGGATGCTGGCAGGTCAGCGTCGCGCCGTTGAAAATCACGGCCTGGGTGAAAGGCAGGGTGGGTGTCGGCAAGTCGCCGCGCTCCAAGGCGCTCCCCAGCAGCACCGTCTCCAAAATCGCGCCGGGTTGCGCCAAGCCCTGCGTGACGCGGTTGAGCAGGGGCGCCGCCGGATCTTCGCGCAGCGTCTCCCAGTCCTCGGCCACCGTTGCCGAGGTGTACACCGGCGATGAGGCCAGCGCAAGAATTTCGCCGGTGCGCACATCCACCATCACCGCCGCGCCTTGATACTCCGCCAGAAGCTGGTGCGCGCTGCGTTGCAGATGCACGTCCAACGTCAGGCGCACGTCCTCGCCAATGGGATCGTGGTGCAGCAATTGCTCCACCGCTCTATCCCAGGACGTGCGCGTCACGTCGCCGCGCAGTCGAGAGTCACAGGCGGCTTCTATGCCGGCGGCGCCGTATTGGAGCGTCGCGTAGCCCACCACCGCCGCCGCCGACGGCGCCGGATAGGCGCGGGTGACGTAGCCGTCTTCATCTACGCGAACGTCCGCCAGCGTTCCCCCCGCCCGATCCAGGACGCGGCCCCGCCGAATCCGGCTCTCGGATAGGATGTAGCGGGGGTTCGCCAGATACGTGCGCAGGTCGTCGCTGCGCAGCACTGCCCACCAGCCGGTATCGAGCGCCACAGTTACCAACAAGAACAGCAGGCCCTGTCCCAACCGGCCCGCTGTGCGCGCCAAGGATGGCGCCTTGTCGGGCGTCAGGGAGATGGCGAAGGTCGCCGGATGCGGGGCCGAAAGGTTGAGCAGCAAGCCGGTGGCCAGCAACATCACCAACAGGGACGAACCGCCATAGCTGACAAACGGCAGCGTCACGCCGGTGATGGGGATCAGTTTGGCATTGCCTCCCAAAATTACCCAGGTTTGAATCCCCCAAATGGCGGCAATGCCGCCGGCCAGCAGCGCTTCAAACGGCGACTCCGCCCGCTGCGCCCACAGGAGGCCGCGATAGATCAGCAGGCCGATCAAGGCCAGCAGCGCCAACGCGCCGAGCATACCGAACTCCTCCACCAGGGCGGCGTAGACAAAATCGGAGTGGACGACAGGGATCAACGTCGGCGCGCCCTGTCCCAATCCCTGCCCGAAGATGCCGCCGGACGCCAGGGCAAAGAGGGATTGCAGGATTTGGAAGGCGCGGTCGGCCTGTGCGGGCGCCCACGGATCGAGCCAGATGCTCACCCGCAGCGCCACACGGTCAGAGATGAAGTATCCCGCTACCGCCACCGGGATAAAGACAAGTAGGCTGAGGGCCACGTACCAGACTTTTCCCCAGGCCAGGTACAGCATCGCCACGAAGGTCAGGTAGAAGAGGAGCGCCGCGCCCAGGTCTTGCTGCCACCCCAAGAGCAGCAGCGCGACGCCCACCATCGCTAACATCGGACCAAGGACAACGCCCCACAGGGGATGGTGTACCTTCTTTTGCGCCAGCACCTCACGGCGGTCGCACAAGTACGAGGCCAGGTAGATCACCAGGAGCAATTTAAGCAGCTCCGAGGGCTGGAAGTAGACGCCAAACGCTCCCAGCCAAAGCTGCTGGCCGTAGCCGGAGGGATTCACGCCAAAGACCAGGGTGGCGCCCAGGAGCAACAATCCGGCCGCCAGGAAGGAGTAGCGGTAACGGCGCAGCAGGCGCGGCAACCGGGGATAGAGCGCCACGCCGCACAGCGCACCGCAGCCGATGAGAAGCCAGAGCGTCTGGCGCAGCATAAACGCCGGAGCCAGGCGTGCTTGCAGCAGTAAGCCCCACCCGGTCAACAGCGCGACGATGGGCAGAATGAAGGGGTCGGCGTCAGGGAGACGGGCGCGCAGCACCCAGAAACTTGCGCCCCAGGCCAGCGTCCAGCCGCCGCCGAGGATGATCAGCCGCCAAAGGGGAATGTGCATAGAGAAGTGCAGGGCAGCCCCGCCGAGCGCCACAAACAGCCCGGCCAACAGGAGCAAGAGCGGCTGAGTCATAGGGGTAGCGCCGTCCGCACCGCGCGCCCGCCCGGATAAAGCCGCAAACAAGTGCGAAAGCCTGGAGTTCGCCAGGAGTTGAGGAGTTTTTATGTCCAGCGTTGATTCGCGCGCAACAGGTCGAAAAAATGGCATTTTCATGCAGCTTGGATGCTCGCCACAGAGAGGATCAGGCGGTGGGCAGCAATGGGTTCAGGCGAGCGCGCGTTTCGGATGGGATGCGGTCGGGGGCGGTGATCAGCGCATTAGCCAGCGCTTGACTGCACCCGCACGTGATGTCGCGCGCAGCAAGGCGCGGCGCCAGGCAACGGAGGGTTTCCTGCGCCAGGCGCACGTTCTGATTCAGGCACTGGATCACCATGTCCACCGTGACAGCTTCGGCGCTTTCGTGCCAGACGTCGTAGTCGGTGATGTGCGCCATCGTGGCGTAGCACATCCCGGCCTCCCGCGCCAGGAACGCTTCCGGGCTGGCGGTCATGCCGATGATGTCCATGCCCCAGGCGCGGTAGACGTAGCTTTCGCCCTTGGTGCTGAAACGCGGGCCTTCGATAGTGATAAACGTTCCGCCATGATGCGCCACCCCTCCGGCAGCGCCAATGGCGTCGGCCAACAGCGCGGACAGGTCATTGCAAAAAGGCTCGGCCACCGAAACATGCGCGACCCACCCCGTCTCAAAAAACGAGCTATTGCGCCGTTTGGTGAAGTCAAAAAGCTGATCTGGCACGACGATCTCGCCAGGGTGGAGGTGCTCACGCAAGGAGCCACAAGCAGAGACGCTGATGAGCTGTTGCACGCCCAACTGCTTGAGCGCGAAGATGTTGGCGCGATAGGGCACCTCAGTCGGATTGTGAATATGGCCTCGACCATGGCGGGGGAGAAACGCCACCGGCACACCCTCCACATCGCCAATGAAGATAACATCACTGGGATCGCCAAAGGGAGTGGAGAGATGTGCTTCCCGCAGATGCGCAAGACCCTCCATCTGGTACAAGCCGGAGCCTCCGATGACGCCAATACGCACAGGTTCAGAATTCATAAAACCTCCCCTGAAAATAGCCTCAACGGATTGAACGGATTAAACGGAGAAAATATCCGTTAAATTCCGTTACATCCGTTGAGAAAGTTTTTTTCATCCAATCGCTTTTACACTTCACGTTTTAGGGTCTTGGCCGACGACAAATTGCATCGGCGGGTGACATTCGCCACATCCTACGTAGGGGTTTTCAACCACTTTGTGACTGCGCTCGCAGTCGGCGTACAACTGGATGGATTCTTTGCCCCAAAAACGCCACCAGGGTTTGCCGATGAAGATGTGGAGGCGCATAAAAGGGCAGCCGTTGACCCGCTTGATGTCGGGGACGGCGCATGTGGCGCACAACGCGCTCGTCCAGCGCATGGCGTCCGGACGACCTTCCAGGAGATGGCAAACTTCGTGCGACATCGCCCGACGATGATAGTCCACGTAGTAGTAAGGGCACTCCCGCCCCTCCGGTGTTTTCATATTAAACCGGCGCCCAGGCCTACCCGCCGATGTAACTTTGAATCAGGTTGCGGTTGACGTAAACCAGCGCACACTCGCCGGGTAACTCTGCCGGGCCATCGGTCAAGAAGTACAAGGAAGCATCCATCACCGGAAAGAAGATTCCCTTCCAGAAATCCAGGAAGTTGTGAACCTGGGCCTCGCTCAGAAACGGCACTTTTCCCCGGATCACAGCCAGCGAGAGGTTGATGATCAAGGATTCCGTCTTCATCGGCGGGCGGAATTGTTCTTGCGTCGCCGGGTCAGGGAAGATGATCAACTGGGTGCGCTCCCGCGTCATAATGAGTAACGGCGTATGACTGGCCGGCAGACCGGTGAAGCCCCATGGAGTGATGTGGGGGTTGCTGATGCGGATGAAATTCAGGCCATCCTGGTTGATGTAGTTGTGTGGGTTGCCCAACGTCTCCATTTCCCCGGTAAGCCAGAGCACATCATTCGCCATGTGAACCCGGTGCATTTGCTGCGGGGATCCCATATCGCGCTTACCTAACAAACCCATAGGTGTGCCTCCTTCAAAAATAAGCCGCTCAAGCGGCGGATGAGTAGGGACGTATTTTCGCGGATAGGGTGCTGTCCGCGAAAATACTTTTTTGCTTCCTTATGATAGTGCAAAGTAAAGGATCGTGCAAGCGATAGCGGGTTATCCCCGATTACGCAGCGCACGCTGGTAGGTGACTTCATACGCTCTGGCGCTGTTCTCCCAAGAATAGTCTTGAGCCATCGCCTGCTGCATCATCTGTCGGTGGTGGTACGGGCGATCAAAGAACGTGCTCACGGCCCAGCCGACGGTGTAATAGATGGCGTGAGGACTGGGTTCCCAAAACTTGAAGCCGGTGCCCCGCCCGGTGGCTTCATCATACTGCTGGACGGTGTCCTCCAGCCCGCCGGTGGCGCGGACGATGGGCAGCGTGCCGTATTTGAGCGAGTAAATCTGGTTCAGGCCGCACGGCTCATAGAGGGAGGGCATGATGAAGAAGTCGCTGCCGGCCTCAATCCAGTGCGCCAGCTCGTTGCTGTAACCGATGTAGCTGCCGATGTAGCCCGGATAGCGCGCCGGCAGGCTGCCGTAATACCATTCCAGGGTCTTGTCGCCCGATCCCAGGATCACAAATTGCGCCTGCATGGATTTGATGATATTCTCCACAGCGCCGGCTAATACATCCAGCCCCTTCTGATCCACAAAGCGACTCACGACGCCGATCACGGGGATGTGGGAATCCACAGCGAGATTGAAGCGCCGCTGCAATTCCCGCTTGCAAACGGCCTTACCCGCCAGGTCTTGAGGTGTGTAACGCGCCGGGATCAGCCGATCCACAGCGGGATTCCACTCGTGGTAGTCCACGCCGTTCAGGATGCCGATGTAGTTCTCGCCCTTGTTGTTCAAATACGGTGCCATCCCACAGCCGTGTTCCGGGGTGCGGGTCTCATCGGCATACGTCGGGCTGACGGTGTTGACCATGTCCGCGTACTGGATACCCCCCTTGAGGAAGTTGATCGCGCCGTGAGCCTCGAATTTGTCCGACACAAAATTGCTCCATTGCAGGCCGATGTAGTCGTAGTGGGAAGCGGGATACACGCCCTGGTAGCCGATGTTGTGGATGGTCAACACGCTGGCCGCGCGGCCCAACACGGCGTCGTTCCAGTGCCAAACCTTCAGGTAAGCCGGGGCCAGCGCCGCCTGCCAGTCGTGCGCGTGGACGATGTCCGGCGCGAAGCCCATGTCGCGGCAGAGTTGCAGGGCCGCCCGCGACAGGAAGGCGAAGCGGCGAGGGTTATCGAGGTAGTCGTTGAAGTCGGCGTCGTGGTAAAGACCGGAACGGTCGAAGTACTTCTGCGATTCGATGAAGTAGACCGGCACGCCGTACTTTTCGGTGACGTGAACGGCGCACCATTCCTCCGTGTTACCCATCCACACCCCCAGCGGCACGAGGAAAGAGTGCAACTCGTGCTTTTGAGCGTCTATGCTGGCATACTTGGGCATGATCACGATCACCTCGTGGCCCAACGCGCGCAACGCCTGGGGCAGCGCGCCCACCACGTCGGCCAGCCCCCCCGTCTTGGCAAACGGGGCACATTCGGATGAAATCATGGCGATTCTAAGAGGCATGGAAATGGACTCCTTTTTGAAAGGTTAAGAAAGCGGATCGGCGGATCAGCGGATTGGCAGATTCATCTGCGCGATATGACGCTTTTCGATGTAGTCCCAAAGCACGAAAAGTGCGTAAATGGCCCAGCCAAACAGTATCCCGAGCAAGCTCCCTTTGAGAAAGCTGTGTATTGTTATACCAGGCAGTAATGAATCGGTTTTGTGGCGCAGGTACGCCAAGAGTAGCGCCGATAAAAATACGGAGAATAGGGATGTACCATACTCTGGCAGAAAAGTCTGCGTGTGCATCGCCGCAAATACGATACTGGATAGAACGATAGCCCAGATATACGGCTTCTTTTCAGCTTTGAAGAGCTTGAGTACGAGGAGGTAAATAAACCCTCTGAAGTATAGTTCTTCCCCCACACGCGCAAAAGCTTCGATCAAAGAATAGTAACCTCGGTCAAACATCCACAGCGTCGGCTCTTTGACACACACCCATACGCCAAACAACAAGGAAATCGCCGCCACAATTCCCGTCCGCTTATCTACCACAAACCCAAATTCGCTGACTCTCCAATCGGCGAATTGGTTGAAAACTATCATAGGCAGGTATAAAGGTATCCAGGACAGCAAGAAAAGAGCAGATACTTCTGTAACCACCCCCGGCGACCATGTGAAATAGTTGATAACGCCAAAGATAATGGTTGAGAGTAGCACGTAGATACTGCCGTAAAGATATAGCTTTTCCTCACGAGAGGTCTGTTTGATGGCTTGCATCGCTCATTCAATTCCCTACTCCGGCAGCCGATACCCCACCACCTGCGCGGCGTGCGTGTCGGCGACGTACAGCATGTTCTCATACACGGCGACGCCCACCGGGTAGGTCAACATGCCGGCGTCGCCGCCGGTGACGGCCCAGCGGAACGTCCCATCGGCGGCAAAGGCCAGCACGCGGCGCTGCCCCGGCTCGGTCACGTACACGGAATCGCCGGACAGCGCCAGGAACGGCTTTTCCTCCGGGTTGTCCAGCCGCCACGAGGGAATTTGCCACTGCCGCACAAAGTCTCCCTGAAGTGTGAAGACTTGCACGCGCCGGTTCCAGGCGTCCGCCACAAAGACTTCGGTTTCGTTCACGGCGATTCCCACCGGTTCGTTCATCAGCCCCGGATACGTTCCGCTGCCGCCGAACTCGCGCAGGAACTTGCCATCGGCGTCGAACACCTGGACGCGCTTGTTGCCGGTGTCCGTCACGAACACTTCGCCGTTGGGCGCCACGGCAATGCCGCGCGGGCCAAAGAAGAGGCTCTGGCCGTTGGGGCTGAACGCGGCCACCTGCGCCAGCGTTCCCCAGCTCGTCACATACTGCCCCGCCGCATCAAACTTTTGGATGCGGTGGTTCCATGTGTCGGCGACGTACAGATTCCCCTGCGCGTCCAACGCCACATCCCACGGCTCGCTGAACTGCCCCAGCGCTGCGCCGAAACCGCCCAGGCTGCCCAACACGGCCCCCTGCGCCGTGATATGCCAGACGCGATGTTGCGCCGTATCGGCCACGTAGAGTGTGCCGTCGGGCGAGACTGCCATGCCGCGCGGTGCCGCGTTTGGCAGCGCCGCAACGCCGGTCGTCGCCAAACTTTGTTCCCCGGCGCGGTAAGGGTCGGGGGCCACGGTCGCCTGCGGCTTCACCACCGGCGCCGCCGTCTCGCCCAGCCGGTAATTCCAGACGTCCTGCGCCAGATCGCGGCGCACGTAGAGGCGGAATTCCTTGCGATACGGCCAGGTTTGCAGGGTGAACGGCGCGCCGGGATTCTTCAATTGCGCGTAATGGGTGTAGTCGCGCCGCCATAAAATGTCCCACAATGCCCGGCGCATCTCAGGATCGCGCCACGCGCCAACGATCCGCGCCAGGGTCAAGCCCTTGTAATCCTCCACCGGCCACCACAGGTACAGGTAGTCAAAGTGGATATAGTCCGTCCCCAGAATCTCCTCGACCACACCGTATTGGGGACTGCCAGCGATCACCACCGGGCACTCCAGCAGCCGGGCGCGATCTGGCGTCGTGCCGTAGAAATAGTTGTTGGGATAGTCCACCATGTACCACGTGAGCGGCCACGAGCCATCCTCGCCGTAGGCAACCTGCACGTCGTAGGGCGCCCCCGTCACGCGCCAGGAGATGTCCTGCACCTGCTTCAATGCTACCTTAATGTCGCCGGTACTGTGCGCGTACACCAGGTATTCGGTCGCCATGTCGTAGTTGACGAAGTTTGCCATCGCCATCGTGCGGACGGTCAGCCCGGCCAGGACGCCTGCCAGCAGCACGCCCCCCCAGCGCAGGGAGCGCGCCACGCCCAACCTCTCCACCGTCCAGAACAAAAAGCCGCCAAACACCACCGTCCCCAACAGTCCGCCCAACACCTGCCCAAACGGGCCTAACTGCGCCAACGTCGGCCCGGCGGACGAGACGCCGTTCGCCAACGCCGCCCGCCACACGCCCACCGCACCGCCCAGCCCCGCCAGCGTCGTGAGCGTGAGCAGCAGCGCGACCAGGAACGCGGGCGGCAGCCACCGCGTCCCTTCGCCCACATCCAGACGTTCCAGCCATTGCCCCAGGCCCCACGCCGCCAGGAAAATGCTCGGCAGCGCAATATGAACCAACAGCCAGGGCATCTTCTCCCCGGCATACGTGTAGGCAATCCAGGCCAGGCCCGTCCAGCCCAGCAGAAAGATAGGGAAAAATTGTTGCAGCAAGGACTGAGGACTGAGGACTGAGGACTGAGGACTGAGGACTGAGGACTGAGGACTAAGGACTGAGGACTGAGGACTGAGCGCCGACTCGCCGCTCCGCCGCTCCGCCGACTCGCCGACTCGCCGACTCGCCGACTCGCTGATCCGCTGATCCGCTGATCCGCTGATCCGCTGATCCGCCGATTCGTCATTCGCCCTTCCCGCCCGGAAAGCATAGAGGATCGCGCCAACGCCCGCCGGGATGGATAGCAGGATTGGCAAATATTCGTAAAGAGGGCCAACAACGCCGTAGTAATACCACGGCTGCCCGCCGCGTTCCACGCCCTGCTGCGCCATCCAGTACGCCAGGCCGCCCACCAGCCCGGAGAGCGCGCCAAAGCCCCAGGTGAACACGGAGGTGTACGTCACCAGGAAAATGCTGTAGTGAATCAGCGCCACAAGCGGCCAGCGCCGGCGATCCCACCACAGCCCTATCCCGACGGAAACAGCCAGACAGAGCAGCACCACGCCGAGGATGGCCGCGACGGTGGGCGAGGCCATTTGGGTGAAATTGCCGGTGCGCACCGCCTCATAGACGACGCCCATATCAACGCCCGCGACGAATTTGATGAGAAACGCCGAGCCAAGCGGCAAAGTCAACGTGCCGACGGCCATCAAAACATCGAAGAGCCGCAACTGATGCATAGCGGCGTCGCCGATGCCGTAATACACCATCATCAGCGCCGCAAACAGCGCGACAAACGCCAGCGCCGCTGCCAATCGTCCCCAAATGGGAATGGCGATATTCGCCACCCGCGTGTTGCCCGCCTCATCCAGATCCTGATGCTGCACATCCGCGACCAAAAACGAAGCGGCGAAGACGGCCAGCAACAACAACATCGCAATCAGGGCAAAGACGAAAATCTGGAATAATTCTTTGCGCTGCCAGGGGAGCGTCATCACCTGCCACGCAAAAGGGAAGGCCATCAGACCACAGACAATGGCAATGTAGATGTAATTGACCTCTTTGCTGGCATGCATCAGGGAGAAAAACGCCGCCATTCCGTATAACCAGGATTTTTTGCCGGTGTCCAAATATTGGAAGAGGGTCCAAATCCACAGCACCGCAAACAACATCACCGGCGTATCGTGGCGAATGTAACGCGCGTAGTAAGAAATGGAGGGGGAAATCAACAGCATCACCGCGGCCAGCGCCGCGCCGGGCTTGCCAAGCCATTTGCGGAACAACACCGGCGTCAGCACCAGCAACACGCCCAGCGCCGCCGTGTAGATCCGCGAGGTAAAGTCGTTGACGCCGAACATAAAGTAGTTCAACGCCGTGACCTCAAACAGTAGCGGGCCGTGCATCATCGGGTTATGTTGGAATCCCTGCCCGGCGAAGAAATTCCACGAGAATTTGGTGTGGATGCTCTCGTCATGGCTGATGGCCCGATCCCCCAGCATGTAAAAGCGGCTGAAAACCGCCAGGATCAAAATGACGACGTAAAAAATGCGCTCCCACCGGCGCAAACGTTCACCCCACATTTTTTGGCTCCTCATCCCATCAAGAGTAAAGGAAATATACCACAAGAGAGCAAATGGAGCAAAGGAGTGGCGAGTTAGGAGTTAGGAGTGAGGAGTTAGGTGTCGGCCATCAAGACATCGAGAAATGCTGAAAATGAACCACAAGTACATTTAGTGACTACGTAAGGCTCAAACCACTAAATGTACTGTAACTCTCAAAAGCCTGTTTCTCGATCTTCTGATGGACGACAGTTAGGAGTTAGGAGTTAAAATCAGCGGATCAGCGGATCAGCGAATCCCCTTGTCTCCCTCTCTCCCTCTCTCCCCCTCCCCCCGTCTACCGTCTACCGTCTACCGTCTACCGCCACAGAAACCAGCGTTTGCGCGTCCGCGCCGTGCTCCCAGATGACGCGCGCGCCGGTGGCGGCCTCGTACAGGCCGACGCGCAGGGTGGCCGGGCCGCTGTAGGGCTGCTGCCACGCCAGGATGTGGCGATCCACGATGATCTCGCCGGGCAGCCAGCCGCCGGTCGGGCGCGTCCACTCGGCGGGATAGCCGTCGTGCTGCGCCACGATGCTCCCATCCGCGCCAAGCAAATGCGTGAACACCGTCAGATCGCGGGCAGACGCGCCCTCCTCCGCGCGCCATACCAGCGTCAACGTGAGCAGCTCCCCGGCGCGCACCTCGCCCGGCGCCAGATCGTAGCCCAACAGCGTCGCCACGTCGCCCGCGCGCACCTCCAACGGGTACGTCATTTCCGGCGCGCTGAACACATGCTCGCCGATGCTCAACGTCACCTCCCCCAGCGCCACTTCCTGCGCCGCCGTCACCAACACCACCATCGCCGGGCCATCGGCAGCGTCGGGCGGGATGGAGAGGGCCAAATGTTCCAACACCGGGCGGCCCTCCGGCAGCGGCGGCAAATCCGCCAGCGCGGACGCCGACGCCAACACGCGCTCCCCCTGGCGCAGCGCCAGTGCGGGAAGCTCGCTCGGCAGCGCGCCCCCTACCTGCCACGCCAGCGTGACGAACACGGATTGCCCGGCGTAAGCCATCCCGCGATCCAGCGCCGCGCCGGTAAGCGTCAGATCGCCCCACGTCGCCGTCGGCCCGGCGGGGCCGGCGGAAAGGCCGTACCGCGAGGTCGCCAACGCGGGCGCAACCGCCGGCACAACGTCTCCCAGCGCCAGCGCAGAGACCGATGGGCGGTCGGGCGCGGTCAACGGCAGCGGCCTATCCGGCGCGTCGGTCGCGTAGACGCCCACCTCCAGCCGGTAGGCGCGCGGCGCGAGGCCGGGCGGCAGCGGCAGCAGGTGATACGTTGTCACGAATGTGTCGTCCCACAATTCGGTGGGACGCTGCTGCGCGTCCAGTAGCAGGCCATCCACCCCGCCCACCAGCGCGCCATTGGTTGCATAGAGCCGCAATCCCACCGCGTAACGGGCTGGCGCGGGACCGCCCTGCCATTGCAGGATGACGGGCAAAGCCGCGCCGCCTTCGGGATGCAACTGCCACGTCGCCCCGGCGAGACACGGCGACGCACCCGCCACACAGGCCGACAGAGAGACCCGTCCGGCATCCGCGATCTGCGGCGCAGCTTGAAGGACGTATTGCTGCAAAATCGCGCCAGGGACTTTGTAGCGGGCCACCGGATAGCCCCCCCACTCCAACAACAGCCGCGCCTGCCCGCGCGGGTCGAGCGCGCCGCGCCCATAGTCCATGGCGAACACCTGATGGCCCGGCTGCCCCTCGCGGGCGAGCAAGGCCGCCAGCGCCGCGTCGTCGTCGGGGGACGTCAGCACGACCGGACGCGCCGCCCCGGTGTCGTAATACGTCAACGAGTAATCGGTGTAAGGCAGCAACACGATATCGCCCGGCGTGGCGGCGGTCCGCACGATGGACGCCACGGCGCGCATGTCGCTGCGCGCGTAAGTGGGGACGGTGAGGTAGGCGCGCAGGCCCAGCACGCTCAAGGTCAACGTCGCCGCCAGCAAGCCGCCGCGCAGCCAACGCGGGACGCCGCGCTGCACGGTGAGGGCCGCAATCAGCAGCCATCCCGGCAAAACAAAGGGCAGCAAATAACGCGGGTGCGCCTGGGGACTGAGCCACCAGATAGCGGGGGCGGCAAGCAGGGGGAGAAGCCAGGAGAGGAGGAGATAGGAGTGAGGAGTGAGGAGTGAGGAGTGAGGAGTGAGTGCTGAGTGCTGAGTGCTGAGTGCTGAGTGCTGAATGCTGAATGCTGAATGCTGAGGACTGAGGACTGAGGACGCAGAACCCAGAACCCAGAACCCCAAACTTGCCAAAAGCAGAACGCCGGTCAGGAGGGCGGGGCGGTAGAGGGTGGGATCGGAGAGGGCCTGGGGCAGGCCGACGGCGTGGAAGATGCCGATGAGGCGCAGGAAGTAATCAGCGGGGAGCGGGGCGGCCAGGGCGTTGCTCAGGCCGGCCTCCTCGCGGAAGCCTGATGCGCCCGCCACGAGCACGGCCAATCCCCACGGCGCGGCCAGCAGCGCCGTCAGGCCCACCGAAATCAGCCACGTCCGCCAGAGACGCCGGTCACGCGCCCGCAGGCAGCGCAACAACAGCGCCAGATTCGCCCACCCCGCCGCAACCACGCCCGCGTAGTGCGTGAGGATGAAAGCGACCTGAGTTAGGGCGAGGAGTAGCGAGTGAGGAGTAAGAAGTGAGGACTGAGGACTGAGGACTGAGGACTGAGGATTGAGGACTGAGGACTGAGGACTGAGAGCTGAGGGCTGAGGATTCTTGCCTCTTGCCTCTTGCCTCTTGCCTCTTGCCTCTTGCCTCTTTGCCGGCCAAACCTGCGCCAGGAGCGCCAGCATCAATAGGGGCAGGAAGGCGTAGCCGCGTGCTTCCTGCCCGTAGATGAAGAAGGGCGGGGCCAGCGCCACCAACAACGCCGACGCCCGCCCGGCGCGCTCACTCACCCGGCGGCGCGTGAAGGCGTAAGCCGCCGCCGGTAACAACGTCGCCGCCAGCGCGGAGAGATAGCGCGCTGCGAACGGCGTCCGCCCCGCCAGCGCCGCCCACAGCTTCAAGGCGAAGAAGTACAGCGGCGGGTGGATGTTGGCGGCGCGGTTGGCGACGATCTCCGGCCACGACAGCGTCGTCAGGTGGAGGCTGATGCTCTCATCCCACCACAACGACTGCGCGTCCAGCGTCAAGACCAGCAGCGCGAAGAGCGCCCAGGTCAGCGCGAGGCCGGAGGTCCACCGCCGCATCGTGGGCTACTTCTCCATCCGCGCCAGTTCTTCCTCGATGAGCGCCTCGTCTAGTTTCTTGAACAAGGGCGCGGGTTTCGCCAGCGAACGCCCGATCGGCAGTTCTTCATACGCCCAACGGACTGTCGCCAGGGTGGGATCGTATCGCAGCACCGAGTAGACCTGGCCCTCCGCCGTCACTTCTTCGATGCCCTGCGCGCCGAAAAGGGGTGTGGTGTGTCCCAGGTCGCGCCGCAATTGCTCAGAGGAGAAGGGTAAGTAGGGCGAAAGCAACACGCTCAGGGCGTTGATAGCCTGAAGCGCGACGTAGAGGCTGGTGCCCGCCGCCGCACGATCTTGCTTGATCTGCGACCAAGGCGACTTGATCTCCAGGTAGCGGTTGGCCTCGCGCGCCAGGGCCATAGCCTCGGTCAAACCGGCGCGGAACTGGCGAGCGGCCAAGCGCTCGCCAACCGTCACGAAGGCGGCTTCCGCCTGCGCCAGCAGCGCGAGGTCCGCGTCGGCCAGCGCGCCCGGTTCAGGAACCGCGCCGAAGTGTTTGTAGGTGAAGGAAAGCACGCGATGGGCCAGGTTTCCCCAAACTCCTACCAACTCACCGTTGTTGCGCAGGATGAAATCATCCCAGTAGAAGTCGCTGTCGCTGGTTTCCGGCAGCACCACCGTTATGTAGTAGCGGATGGCGTCGGCGTCATAACGGGCCAGGAGGTCCGGCACAGAGATCATGCGGCCGTGGCTCTTAGAGAACTTGGCGCCCGCCAGGTTCATGAACTCGTTGGCCGGCACATCGTAGGGCAGGTTGAGCCGCTGCGCCGGATCGTCCGCGTAGAGCTGCTCAATGCCGATTAACTCAGCCGGCCAGATGATGGTGTGGAAGGGGATGTTGTCCTTACCGATGAAGTAGACATCGAGCGCGGCGGGGTCGTACCACCACGACTTCCAGGCATCGGGATCGCCCACCAGCTTTGACCACTCGATGCTGGCCGAGAAGTAGCCGATCACCGCCTCAAACCAGACGTAGAGCCGCTTGCCGGGGTATTTGTCCAGTGGCAGCGGAATCCCCCACTCGATGTCGCGGGTGATGGGGCGGCCCTTCAGCCCCCCTTTCACGTAATTCTGGGAGAATTTGATCACGTTGGGACGCCATTCCTCTTTCTCCCTTTCCAGATAGGCTCGCACGGCCGGTTCCAACTTCGCCAGGTCGAGGAAGAAATGCTCAGTCTCCCGCAACACCGGCGTCGAGCCGTCCCGCTTGCTGCGCGGGTTCTTGAGTTCCAATGCATCCAGTAAACGCCCGCAGTTGTCGCATTGATCGCCGCGCGCTTCGGTGTAGCCGCAGTGGGGGCACGTCCCTTCGATGTAACGGTCAGGCAAGAACTGTTGGGAAAGCTCAGAATAATACTGCTGCTGTTTCTCGACGTACAAATAGCCGTTTTCCAACAGGCGGGTGAAAATATCCTGGGCTACTTTGTGATGATTGGGCGTGTCCGTGTGCGTGAACAAGTCGTAGGAAATGCCGATGTCCCGCTGCGCTTCCAGGAAACGGTGGTGGAAACGCTCGAAAATCTCACGCGGGCTGACGCCTTCCTGGTCGGCGCGCACGGTGATAGGCGTCCCATGCGAGTCGGAGCCGGAAACCATCAGCACGTCGTTCCCCACCAACCGGTGGTAACGCGCGTAGATGTCGGCCGGCAAGTAAGCGCCGGCCAGATGTCCGATGTGCAAATCGCCGTTGGCGTAGGGCCAGGCGACGGCGACGAGAATTTTCTTGGTCATGTTCGTCCTCCTTCAAGTCAGGTGATGAGAAATGGGAAATGAGTAATGGGTCGGGCCGGGTGAGACAAATGAAAACCCCACCAGCGAGGCTGGTGGGGTTTTTACGTGTTTCGGGCGTCACACGGCCCATCACGCTTAGAGGGCCTCGCTCTCTAAGCGCCACGGTCTGTAACGCATTGTCATATTCTTAGTCTGATAGCAGGCCATTGGAAAACCTCAGCCGAAATGAGATAAGGTCATTATACAGAAAACGCGAAATTTGACAACTTAATGTAAATAATCGCGCAGATCGCGGCTGCGGCTCGGATGGCGCAGCCGGCGGAGCGCCTGGCCTTCGATCTGGCGGATGCGCTCGCGGGTCAGGCCAAACTTCTGGCCAACTTCTTCCAACGTGTAGCTGCGCCCGTTCTGCAACCCAAACCGCATCCGCAGAATCCGCACCTCGCGGGGGCTTAACGTCTTCAACACTTCTTCGATGCGATCGCGCAACATTGCCTGATAAGCCGTATCCGGCGGCGTGGGGGTGTGGTCATCCTCAATGAAGTTACTCAATTCGCTGTCGTCGTCCTCGCCGACAGGGCGCTCCAGGCTGAGCGGCTGCCACGACACCCGCATCATCCATTGGACCTTGCGCGGCTCCAGGCCCATCTCCGCCGCCAGTTCCTCCGGGGAGGGCCGCACGCCGCGCTCCTGCTCGATCTCCTGCGCCCGGCGGTAGAGACGCCGGATCCGGTCGCTCATGTGGACCGGGACGCGGATGGTGCGTCCCTGGTCGGCAATCGCGCGGGTGATGGTTTGGCGAATCCACCAGGTAGCGTAAGTGCTGAAGCGATAGCCGCGTTGGTATTCGAACTTTTCCACGGCTTTCATCAAGCCCAAGTTGCCCTCCTGGATCAAGTCCAGGAACGGCACACCGCGTCCCATATATTTTTTAGCGATACTCACCACCAGGCGGGTGTTAGCGCGGATGAGATGGTCGCGCGCGTCCAAGCCATCCCGCACAATTTCCCGCAGGTCGGCCAACTCATCGGCAGTGTGATGCCCATTATTCTGCAAGAGGTACTGGATTTCCCGACCGTGCTCGATTTTTTGGGCCAGATTGACCTCTTCCTCATTGCTTAACAGGGGGACACGCGCCATTTCCCGCAAATAGAGGGCTACAGTATCATCCACCCCGATGCCGTCCAGGTCATACGCTTCTTCACTATTCCAATCATCCAGCGAATCCGAAAACTCTTCAAAATCCAGGTCTTCGTCGCCGGCTTCCATATCTTCGATGTCGTCAAGGTCGTCAAGGTCTTCTACATCTTCAATGCCAATGGCTTCTACGTCTTCAATGCCCTCTACATCTTCGGGAACATCTTCTGGGATGTCTTCATCTTCCGCGGCTTCGACCATGTCTAGCTCCAGGCCGGCGCCCCGCAAATCTTCCGCCACGGTATCCACAAAATCCTCATCGGGCAAAGTTGAGCAAGCATCCACTACAGCTTCGGTTGCAAGGTATCCTTTATCGTCTACCTTTTCCAATAAGTCCGTCGCGATGTCCATAGGCCTCCTTATCAACTTTATGGCCGGATAAAGACTCTACCGACAAATGATAAAACCACGATGAAAGTCAGGCTATTTCAACAGCGCCTTGAGTGCATCCCAGCGGGGATCCAGCACTGCTTGTTTCTCACAGACACACTCACCCAAGTTCAAATTGCCACCACAATCGGGACATAGACCTTTACAATTGGGGGAACATACGGCATTATGAGGTATTTCTAACCAGGTATACTCACGAATGAGTGGCGCTAAATCCACCCAATAATCCTCCGTCACGCGCACAGGACGTTCAGGGGTCAAATCCGCTCCGGGGAGGCTGATAATATCTTCAAGTTCGAGTACTATCGGCTGAGAAAAAGGAGTCAGACAGCGGATACATTCTATCTGTACCTCAGCGTCCAGGCTGCCTTCACACAAAATACCATGGGCAACACGAGTGAAATGGAGTGGGCCTTTCAGGTAATTGAGCGTCAGGTCTTCAAAGGTGAGGTGGCTCAGGTCTAGGATAACGGATTCCCGTAATCCCAATTCAGCGTGGACGAGGGGTGCAAGATTTACTCTAATCATAGGTGTCCTCCAGTCGCCCGCCAACATTGAAATTATAGCACACCTAAACCTTTCCGTCAAGATTTTTAAGGAGGTTTTTTTCTTTTTAACTATTCATCAACCTGGTTAAACGAAGGGGTCTCTTCTTTTTCCGACACATCCAGCCACTCTACGCCGGGCGGCGCGCCCGACGTCAACGTCAGGCAGGCTACCGAAGGGCGAAAAGGGGGAGCGAAGTAGGCTGTAGCCAATGCAGCGCCGGGATTGACGAGCAACGTGTTGCCCCACCATCCCTGGTAAAACCGATGTGTATGCCCAAAAACAATGACGTCGGCCTGGGGGAAGCGTCGCAAGAGCGCCCGGATAAGCGCGGCGTCATACGCCGGAACACGCCATTGCCCGCGAAAATTGCGCCACGTTACGTAAGCCCGCCAGAAGGGGGTCCACAGTCCCAGTTGATGCCCGTGCGTTACAGCGATATGAAATCCGGCGGCGGTAATTTCCACCGAGGGTGGCAGCGTCGCTCCGCCGGAGGAACCATCGAGCAGATGGTAATTCCCCCGCACCGCATGGACCGGCGCCAACTGCTGCAAGGGCGTCAACGCCCAGGGTTCGTCCACATCCCCGGCATGGAGGATCAAGTCTACCCCGCGCAGCGCCGTCAGCACCCGGGTGGGAATCGCCGCGGCGCGATAGGGGACGTGAGTGTCGGCCAATAAACCAATGCGCATAGGCTAAAATTGCAAAAGGCCACCGTTGAACGGTGGCCTTCTTCCTCAAATAGATGGAATCAGAAATCTACTGATTCACAGCCTGGCGCGCCTCGATATAAGCCACGGCCTCGCCCACGCTGGTGATGCTGCGCGCATCGTCATCCGAAATGCGACCGCCAAATTCATCCTCGAAAGCCATAATCAACTCAACCAGATCCAAGGAATCCGCCCCCAAATCCTCACGGAATTTGGCGGTAGGCACCACGGCCTCTTCCTGAACGGCAAGGATGTCCATGATGATGGCCTTGATCTTCGCGTAAATTTCCAGGTTCATTGTTTGCCTCCTTATAATTAGCCCCAATCAGGGAACAAGTTCATTCACAACATGCTCAGTATTTTAGCCGCAGCAAGATAAAAGTCAAGGTTGACTCTCACCCCACCTCAGGTATAGTACACACAAGGCTGTGTTATGCGGTGTTGGGCGTAGCGTGTGCCCAACACCCTCTTTTATTTCCTCTTTTCCGCAGGGAAAGAAGAGGGTCAGGAGGAAGCATGGATCCATTTGCGCGTTACTTGCCTGCGTTAGAAAAAGAAATGCGGCAAGCCTGTCAACCCGCTGCTGCTACGCCGCCGCTGTTGTACGGGATGATCCACTACCATCTCGGTTGGGCCGACGCCCAATTCAACCCACTCCAGGTGGAGACCGGCAAACGGCTTCGTCCCATATTCCTGCTGTTGGTCTGCGAGGCGCAAGGGGGCGACTGGCAAGCTGCGCTGCCCGCCGCCGCCGCCATCGAGCTGCTCCACAACTTTACGCTGATCCACGACGACATAGAAGATCGCGATGAGTTGCGGCGCGGTCGTCCAACGTTGTGGACGCTGTGGGATGAAGCGCAGGCCATCAACGCCGGGGATGCGTTGTTCTCCATCGCCTACCGGGCTATCCTCAAGCTCAATGCGGCGGCGGTGCCCACAGAACGCATCTTGCAAGCGACTCGCACCTTTACGGAAGGCATTTTGCACATCACTGAGGGGCAGTGCCGGGACATTAACTTCGAGGCGCAAAGCTGCATCTCCGAAACGGACTATCTGACGATGATCGCCGGGAAAACGGCAACTTTGATTGGGATGGCCTGCGAATTAGGCGGACTCCTTGCCGGGGCCGACGCGGAGCGCGTGGCGGCGCTGCGCGAGTTCGGCGCGGCGCTGGGGATGGCTTTCCAGATGCAGGATGACGTGCTAGGGTTGTGGGGCGATCCGGCGCATACCGGCAAGCCAGTATGCGCCGACCTGCGCCGCCGCAAAAAGACGCTGCCCATCTTGCATGGCATGGCGCACAGCGCAGAATTATCCGCCATGCTCCAAAGTGATGCCGCGTTGACCGAAGCCGACGTAGCCGCCGCCTTGCGCCTGCTGGAAGCGGCCGGCAGTCAGGCGCACACGCAGGCCCAGGCCGAGCATTATCATCAACAAGCCCTGGAGGCCCTGGCCCGTAGTCACGGCGACGGCGAGGCGCACAAGGCGTTGCACGTGCTGGCCCAACAACTCCTGGGACGCACCCAATAACAAAGCCGCCGTCTAATGACGGCGGCTTTACCATCACGGTGGGTCAGACATTCAGTCCATCACATCCGACAGTTGCAACAAACTCAAATCCAGGGGGCGCAACTGCCGCACCGCATCCGCCAGGGAACACGACACCAGTTCGTTGCCGCGCAGCGCCACCATTTTACCGCTATCCCCGGCAATTAGGCACTGCGCCGCAAAACTCCCCATACGAGTTGCCAGCAGCCGGTCAGTCGCAGAAGGACTGCCGCCGCGTTGCAAGTAGCCCAGAATCGTCACCCGCACTTCAAAGCCCAACGTCTCCCGGTGCTCCTGCAAATACTGTTCCACGGCGCGCGTTCCCGGCTTCCAACCCTCGGCGATCACCAAGATGCAGTGGTGCTTCCCGCGCACGTAGGCGTCTACGATAGTCTCGGCAATCTTTTCCATAGACGGGCCTTTCGCCTCCGGCACGAGGATCAACTCGGCGCCGCCGGCCAGGCCACCGGCCAAGGCCAGATACCCGCAGTTGCGTCCCATCACCTCGATGAGGAACGCCCGCTGGTGCGAGGAGGCCGTGTCCTTAATCCGGTCAATCGCTTCCAGGATGGTATTGACCGTTGTATCCACGCCCACCGCCAGATCGGTGCAGTCCACATCGTTGTCAATGGAGGCCGGGATGCCCATGGTGGGGAAGCCCATGTCGTGCAGCGCCAGGGCGCCCGCCAGGGAACCGTTGCCGCCGATGACCACCAGTCCCTCGATGCCATGCTGGTTCAGCGTGCGCAAGGCCGTCTGCCGCACCTGGAGTTGCTTGAACTCCGGGCAGCGGGCCGTCCCCAAGAACGTCCCGCCCCGCCCCATGATGCCGCCGACATCCCGGCTGGTCAGAGGAAATATCTCATCATTTACCAATCCCCGGTAGCCCCAGCGCACGCCATACACTTCCACACCCTGCTGGATTCCTTGCCGCGTCACCGCGCGGATGGCTGCATTCAGGGCGGGGCCGTCCCCTCCACTGGTCAAAACCGCTATACGTTGCATAGAGAATCACTCCTGTTTGAATTTTAGTACAAGAACATGGGCTTATTCTGAACCTGCTTTACCTTCGGGCGATAGGTATCCACATCATAAAACTGCGCGACATCCACCTGCTTGACGCCGCGCAACGGCATATCGGCTTCCACGCTGGTGTACTGTCCGTCTTTCAATGCCACCATCCGCCCATACACGCCTTTCCCCACCAAATCCATTGCCATGTGGGCATAATTGACCGCCACCATCAAATCCAAAGAATCCGGCGTGCCAGAGCGCATGAGATAGGCCAATGACTGATAGAGGGTATTCACGCCGGTCAATCGGTGCAGGGTATCGCTGAGGTATTGTCCGACACCGCCAAGTTTCTTGTGTCCGAAGGCGTCCGGTTCGCCGGCCAGTATCACCTGCCCGCCGGCTTCGCGCGCCCCTTCGGACACCACCACGAGGGCGTAGTGACTGGGATTGGCTTCCCGGTCGGTCATCAGGAAGTCGGCCAGGCGCTGCGATTCGTAAGGCGCTTCACAGATCAGGGCGCGATCCGCCCAGGCCAGATAAGCCGCGATCAGCGCGGTTTCGCCGGAGTGCCGCCCGAACAGCTCAATGACGCCAAGACGCTCGTGAGAGCCGATGGACGTGCGCAACTGGTGGATAAAAGCGACGGAACGGGTGATGGCCGTCGAAAAACCGATGCAATAGTCGCTGCCGAACACGTCATTGTCCATCGTTTTGGGGATGCTGACCACCGGGAACCCCTCGCGATGAATACGCGCGGCATACCCAAGCGTGTCCTCGCCGCCGATGGCAATCAGTACATCCACCTTAAGCGATTCCAACACCCTGAGAACGTGCGGCGTCATATCCAGCGTCACATTCGGGGCAACGTCTTCCCCATAGGACTTAAGAAATTCGGGCAGGTGCTGCGCCTGGACTTTGCCGGGGTTCGTCCGCGAAGTGTGCAGAAAGGTGCCGCCTTCCCGGTCAATTCGCCGTGTATTCAGTTTATCCAACGCCATCATCCAGGACTTTGACCCTTCCGGGTCATCGGGGTTGTAATTAAGCAATCCGGCCCAACCCCGGCAGAAACCCATAATGTTGTGTTCATCCTCAAAGGCGCGATAAGTCAAAGTTTTGACGACCGGATTCAGCCCTGGCACATCGCCACCGCCGGTCAAAACCGCGATCTTCTTCATGATGCCCTCCTCCCGAAATATTCTCAACGGATTGAACGGATTAAACAGAACGATGTCCGTTGTTAAAGTCCGTTCAATCCGTTGACGAAAGTGCGTCTCTACCCACCCCGAAAAGGCCGTATCTGATGATAGGCCCACAGGAATTGCGCCACCGTCCACGCCTGGGCGATGCAGCCGCGCGGGGAAAACGGGTGATCGCCGTCAAAAATCTCGCTGAGGTTGCCCACCCCGTGTTCTTCCAAATTCTGGAAGAGCGGCTCGAGGTAAGCCAGAGCGCGATCTGCGTCGTGATAAACCCGCCAATGCGCGGTTACAAAGACGCCGAGCAGCCATCCCCAAGTCGTCCCCTGATGATACGCCGCGTCGCGCGTGCCCACATCGCCGCCGTAACGCCCGATGTAGGCCGGCTCATCCGTACCGAGGCTGCGCAAGCCCTTGGGCGTCAACAAGCGCCGCTCGCACACGTCCACCACAGCGTGCTGTTGCTCCGGCGTCAATAGATCGGCTGCGTGAGACACGGCAAAAAGCTGATTGGGGCGCAGCGATGGGTCATGGCCTTCCGGGCCGTCCAGCACGTCAAAACAATAGCCACGCTCCGGGTTCCAGAAGCGCGCAAAACTCTGACGCATCTGCGCCGCCGCCGTTTCGTAAGCATCCGGCGACTCATCGAGCAGGCGGGCGAACTCGGCCATCACCCCCAGCGCGTTGTACCAGAGCGCGTTGATCTCCACTGGCTTGCCGATGCGCGGCGTGACCACCCAATCACCGAACTGCGCGTCCATCCACGTGACCGGCGGCCCCGGCTCGCCCGCGTATAACAGGCCATCGCCGGGGTCAACGTGAATCTGGTGGCGCGTCCCACGCTGGAACCACGTGATGATGTCCTCGAACACGGGATAAAGCTCGCGCATCATGGTCAGATCGCCGGTGGCCTGGTAGTAAGCGCGCGCACTCTCAAAGTACCACAGGGTAGCGTCAATGGTGGTGTAATCCGGCAAGCGATCTGCATCAAAGAAGCAGTTGGGCAACATCCCCTGATCCACAAAATGTCGGTAGGTGCATAGGATTTTCCGGGCCAGCTCCGGGCGGCCGGTCGCCAGCGTTAAGCCGGGCAACCCGATCATGGCGTCGCGGCCCCAGTCGGCAAACCACGGGTAGCCGGCAATCACCGAGCGGCCCTCCGGATTGTCGGGCAGCGCGCGGCGGACAAGGAACTGGTCGGCGGCCAGGATCAGCGGTTCGAGCCGGGGATCGGGCAGCGTCCCGGCGCGGTCGAGCAAAGCGGCCTCGTAAGCCTGGCGCTCCTGATACGCCACGAAACCGTCCAGCCCGGCGTCCAACTCCGTGCTGGCGACCACTGTGCAAGATTGACCGGGAGCAAGCGTGACGACAAAACGCGCGGCGAGAAGGTTGTCATCGAAGGGATCGTATCCCCGATATTCTTCCAGGCTCAGATAAAAATCAACTGTCCAGATGTGTTGTGGTTCGACAAACGCGCCCAAACAGCGCACATAAAACGGCTGCGCGCCTTCATAAGCATGCACCTGAACGCCGTGCTCCACCGGCAAAATTTGCATCTGCCAATCGCCGGCGTGGATGTTGAAATGGTGGTCGCGGTAGTTGACCAGGGTTCTTAGCTCCAGAGCGACAGGGATCGCGCCGCCGATCATGTCGTAGCGGATGTAAGTGGTGTTGGCGCCGGGCTGCATCCACACCCGCTTTTCCAACCGGGCGTTGCCCAGTGGGTACGTCCACACCGGCGTAGTGCCCTCCAGGTTGAACTGCCCCAGCCAGCGATAACCGTCCGGGTCAATATAGCCAAAACGCCAACGATTGACGCCCAGGGTGTAGCTGCCCGACCCATACGTGACCGTCTCGTCAATCTTGGTCAACATCAAGATGCGCTGCACCGGCGGGCGCAGCGCGGCGATCAAGAGGCCGTGATACCGCCGCGTCAGGATGCCGGAAATCGTGCCACAAGCGTATCCCCCGATGCCATTCGTCACCAGCCACTCCCGCGCCGAGGAACTGCCAATGTTACAACACACGTCACGGTCAAAATTGAGCATGTTACCCCTTTCCTTTCTGATACGTGAGGTATGAAATGTGCTGACCTGGCAATGAAGGCCCCACGTTTCACGTTTTATGTTCTACAGCGTGAGTATAGCATGTCCGCCGCAAAATGAACACTTTCCCGCCCCCTCAGCCGGCCATCCGCCGCGCATCGAGCAGCGCGTCCAGCTCCTCCGGCGGCAGAACGCCCCACGCGGTCGCCACTTCCCGCACAGTCTGCCCGGTACGCCAGGCTTCGTGGGCGATCTCGGCGGCGCGGTCGTAGCCAAGGCGCGGCGCGAGGGCTGTCGCCAGCGCCAGACCGCGCTCGATGGTCTCGGCGCAGCGCACCGCGTCCGCCTCCAGGCCGATGATGCACCGCTCGGTCAAAACGCGCGCGGCGTTGGTCAACAGGGCGATGCTGTCCAGCACATTGTAGGCGATCAGCGGCGCCATCAAGTTCAGTTCGAAGTAGCTGCCCAGGCCGCCGAGGGTGATGGCGGCGTCGTGGCCGATGAGCTGCGCGCAGGCCATGATCACCGCTTCTGGGATCACGGGGTTGACCTTGCCGGGCATGATGGACGAACCGGGCTGCACCGCCGGCAGTCGCAGTTCCCCCAGGCCGTTGCGCGGGCCAGAACCGAGCCAGCGCACGTCGTTGGCGATCTTGTGGAGGCTCACGGCCAGCGTTTTGAGGAGGCCGGACACTTCCACCAGCGCGTCGCGCGCCGCGTTCGCCTCGAAGTGATTGCGCGCCTCGATGAAATCCGTATCCAAATCAGCGTTGAGCGCCGTAATCGCCGCCGCCGCGAAGCCGGGCGGGCAATTGATGCCCGATCCAACTGCCGTGCCGCCGAGCGGCAACTCGCGCAACGCCGCGATGGCCTGTCGCGCGCGCGCCATCCCCTGCGCGACCTGCGCCGCGTAGCCGCCGAACTCCTGCCCCAGGCGGATCGGCGTGGCGTCCTGCAAGTGCGTGCGGCCGGTCTTGAGGATGGCGTCGAAGGCGCGCGCTTTGTCCGCCAGAGCCGCGTGCAGGGCGGATAACGCCGGCAACAAGTCGTCGCGCAGCGCCAGCGTCGCCGCCACGTGGATGACGGTGGGGATGACGTCGTTGCTGGACTGGCTCATGTTGACGTGATCGTTAGGATGTACCGGCGCTTTGCTGCCCACCACCCCACCGAGTTGTTGAATGGCGCGGTTGGCGATGACTTCGTTGGCGTTCATGTTTGTGGACGTGCCCGACCCGGTCTGGAAAACGTCCACCGGGAAGTGGTCGTCCAATTCACCGGCGGCCACCGCCACGCACGCCATCACAATGGCGTCGCCCAGGCGTGGGTCGAGCAAGCCCAACGTCACGTTGGCCTGCGCGCACACCCTCTTCACCTGCCCCAACGCGCCGATAAACCCGCGCCCCAGCCGGTGCGCCGAGAGCGTGAAGTTTTCCACCGCGCGTTGCGTCTGCGCCCCCCACAGCCGGTCGGCCGGGATGCGCACCTCGCCCAGTGAATCGCGCTCGACGCGCCATTTCGCGTCATTCAGAATTTTTTCCTGATTGATCCGTTCGTCATCTTGTCTTTCTTGCATCAACATTTCCTCAAACAAACCACGAATCTCCACAAATCTTCACGAAAATAAAACCTCAGATTCGTGGTAATTCGTGAAGATTAGTGATAAAAGGCTTCATCCGTCCTCTCGCTGCCCATTACATAGGGTGATGGAACGCAGTCAAAGTGCGTTAGCGGGTCTACGATGCGCCAGGCCAGTTCGATTTCGTCGCTGCGGGTGAACAGCGACGCATCACCCTGAATCGCGTCCAACAACAATCGCTCGTAAGCCTCCGGCAGCGCCACGTTGTCAAAGTCGTGGGTGTAATCAAACTTCATCGCTGCCGGCTTGACCCGCATCCCTGCGCCAGGCTGCTTGGCGGCGAAATTGAGATGGATGGCTTCGTCGGGTTGAATGCACAACGTCAGGCGATTGGGGGTCAAATCCTCATTCTCCGGGAAAAGCAAATGCGGCACCGGTTTGAATTGCAGGGTGATCTCGGTGGCTTTGCGCGCCAACCCCTTGCCGGATTCCAGGTAGAAGGGCATCCCCCGCCAGCGCCAGTTATCAAGGTACAGGCGTACCCGACCATACGTAGGCGTCCGCGACCCCGGCGCGACGCCTTCTTCATCCAGATAACCCGCGTACTGTCCCAGTGTCACGTCCTCTGGCTCGCTGGGGCGCACGGCTTGCAGCACCTTGACCTTCTCATCGCGCAGCATCCGCGCGTTGAATGCGGCCGGCGGCTCCATCGCCACCAGCGTGAGCAGTTGCAACAGGTGATTCTGAAACATATCCCGCAGCACGCCCGCCTGATCGTAATAGCCGCCCCGCGCGCCAACCAGGTCTGTTTCCGCCACCGTGATTTGCACGTGATCCACGTAATTGCGGTTCCACAACGGCTCGAAGATGGCGTTGGCAAAGCGGAAGGCGAGGATATTCTGCACGGTTTCTTTGCCGAGGTAATGATCTATGCGGTAGACCTGGTCTTCGTCAAAAACGGCGTGAACCTGCACGTTCAACGCCTGCGCGCTCGCCAGGTCGTGTCCAAAGGGCTTCTCGATGATGAGGCGCGTCCAGCCCTGGGGATGACGATGCAATCCGGCGCGGCCCAATTGCGCCACGATGACCGGATACAACGCGGGCGGTGTCGAAAGATAAAACAGCCGGTTGCCCGCGCCCTCAAGCGCGTCCAGGCGTTGCGCTAGCCGACGATAAGTTTCCAGGTCATCATACGCGCCCGACAGATACGTGTAACGCTCGGAGAAATCTCCCCACAACTGGCAGACGCTCGGTTCCAGGCGCGCATAAGACGCTACGCCCTCGTAAATCTGCTCACGGAACGCCGCATCGCTCAACGGGGTGCGCGCGACGCCGATGACGCGCGTCTGGGGAGCCAGCAGTCCCTCACAGGCCAGGGTGTGCAGCGCCGGGCCGAGTTTTCGGCGCGTCAGGTCGCCGGACGCGCCGAAAATGACAATCACGACAGGGGCTATCGGATTCACGTTGTCTCCTCAAAGAATACTGAAGGGTGATGGGAAAGTGGGTGCTGGGTGCTGGGTGCTGGGTGCTGAAAACTTGGAAATACTTTACACCCGCCTGGTGAATCTGCAAGCGAATCGAGCGTCGCACCGCGATTATGGGTTATTGGCAGCGAGTAAATTGGGCATACAATGAAATTATGGAGAGAAACCCCGCAGACACCCCGGAGACGCCGTTCCCCATTTACCTCACGCTGATGCAGGAGAACCGGCTGGCGGAGCGCGTGGCGGCGGCGGAGGCGGCGCTGCGCGACTGCCATCTTTGCGGCAACGACTGCGGCATTGACCGCACGCAGCGCGCCGGCCCGTGCGGGATCGGCGCCACGGCCTACGTCGCCAGCTACGGCCCGCATCTGGGCGAGGAGGACGTGCTGCGCGGCTGGCGCGGTTCCGGCACGATTTTCTTCACGGGATGCAACCTGCACTGCGTCTATTGCCAGAACGACGACATCAGCCAGCGGGTGAGCGGCACCCCCGCCACGCCGGAGAAGCTGGCGGCGATCATGCTCGATGTCCAGGCGATGGGCTGCCACAACCTCAACCTCGTCTCCCCCACCCACGTCGTCCCGCATATCGTCTTGGGGCTGGCGCTTGCCATTCCCGCCGGGCTGCAATTGCCCCTCGTCTACAACACTGGCGGCTACGACGCGCCGCAGGCGTTGACTTTGATGGACGGCCTGGTGGACATCTACATGCCCGACATGAAATACGCCGACGCCGCCATCGGGAAACGATTGTCGCTGGTACGAGATTACCCCGCAATCAATCAAGCCGCCGTGCGGGAAATGCACCGGCAGGTCGGCGACCTGGCAACCGACGCCCAAGGGCTGGCCCGACGCGGCCTGCTCGTCCGCCACCTGGTCTTGCCCGGCGATCTGGCCGGGACCGCCACCATCGCGCGTTTCCTGGCCGATGAAATTTCCAGGGATACTTACCTCAACGTGATGTCCCAGTATCACCCGGCTTACCGGGCGCGAGAGTGCGCCGACGACCACATGCCGCTGGATCGCCCCATCACGTCAGCCGAATACCAGGCCGCGCTACAAGCAGCTCGCGCGGCCGGCCTGCGGCGCTTCGTCCGGTGCCGCTAGGTTCCGCCACACCCCAAAACGCCTCTGAAGATTGCTCTTCAGAGGCGTTTGCGTCCAAGTTACAAACCACCGGAATGTATTACTCCTGATCGTTCCAATTCTCGATGATCGCTTCCATATCGTCCTCATCAAGACCCAGCGCATCCGCCACAAACGCGACAGCGGCTTGTTCCTTGTCGCTGATGGTGGCGCTCAATAGCCCACCCTTAGAAGCATTGGCGACGGTCAAGGCCAGCCACACCATATCCGTCTTGAAGCCGTAAGCGGTATCCTCTTCCTCGTTGTCGTCGAGGATGTCCCGCACCTCATCCAACCCATCTTCGATCTCGGTCTCATCCTCCTCAAATGCCTCATAGATTTCATCGAAATTGTTATTCAGTTCCCGGAGAACTTTGCGCGTCAGGGGATTGTTATAGCTGGACGCATCTTCCAGTTCCGCCGTAAAAGCATCCCACTCTTTCTGGTCTACTTTGTCATCTACGCCGGCAACTGCCACAAAACTCCACAATGGAGCAAATAACAACATTTCCCAATCATGATCATCATACTCAGTCATAGCATCTCCTTTGGTTGTGATAGATTTTAACAAGCCCTTATGAGGGCATTCTGCAAAACCAGTGCAATTCTCATTATAGCCATCCACTCGATAAAACGCAATCCCTTTTTATCCCTTGACAAACCCTGGTAATGGAAGTATAGTATAGCCATAGGACTGGAAGCGCTTCCAATCCGTCATTGCCGCCCGACCGAACCCAGGAATCACGTTTTCACCGGTCTTGGGGCCTTATCGGGAAATCCAATTTTTTAAAAAGTGTAAAGACACCATGGAAATTTTAACCCTTGACGAAATCGCCAGACTCGCCGGAGTTTCCCGCACCACGGCTTCCCGCGTGCTGAACAACCAACCCAATGTACGCCCCGCAGTCCGTGAGCGGGTGCAGCGGGTAATTGAAGAAACCGGCTATCACCCCAACCCGGTCGCGCGGTCGCTGGCCATACAACGCACGCACATCCTCGGCCTCGTGCTGCCGCGCCGCTCCGACGTGGTCTTCACCGATCCGTACTTTCCACGCCTGATCCAGGGAATCGCCCAGGCCTGTAATGCCCACGAATACACGCTGGGCCTATTCCTGCTCCAAACGCCCGAAGACGAGAGCAAGCTCTACCCACGCATCGCGCAAAAAGGACTGCTCGACGGCCTCATCATCCAGGTGGGTGAGATCGGCGATCAACTCATCACCCTGCTGTTGAAAAAAGATATTCCGTTGGTGGTCGCCGGCCGCCCGTTGCACGATGCGCAGGTCAGTTATATTGACGTGAATAACGTCCAAGGCGCGTATCAGGCCGTCAGCCACCTGATCCACCTGGGGCACACGCACATTGGGACGATCACCGGCACGCTCAACACCACCGCGGCCCTCGACCGGCGCGCGGGTTACGAGCAGGCGCTGCGCGAGCACGCCCTGCCGCTAGAGGACGCGCTCATCGTCACCGGGGATTTCACCGAAAACGGCGGCAGCCAGGCGATGCAGCAGCTCCTCCCCCGCCGGCCCACCGCTGTCTTCGTGGCTTCCGATGCGATGGCGTTCGGTGCACTGCGCACCCTTCGCGAGGCCGGGATACACGTGCCCAACGATATGGCCCTGGTAAGCTTCGACGATCTGCCGCCGGCCATCAGCGCCGAGCCGCCGCTGACCACAGTGCATCAACCGGTGCTGCGCTTCGGCGAACAGGCCGTCGAAATGCTGCTCGACATCCTGCAAAATGGCAGTGAGCCGCCCCGGCGCGTCATTCTCGAGACCGAACTGGTTATCCGCGACTCATGTGGCGCATCATCCCCCTGATGCGTCGCTTCCTTACCCGCAGTAGAAGGAGGCGCTTATCGCTCATACTCAAAAGCAGCACAACGGTTAATTGAAACTTTTTCGTTCACTTTCAGATGGAGGATATTCAATGAAAGCAAAATTTTGGATTCTGTTACGCAGTCTCACCTTACTGTCCCTGTTGACGCTGACCCTCGGCGCGTCGGCGGTCAGCGGAGCGACGGCCATCGAAGCACCTACCGCTTTCCCCATCATCGCCGACTTCGAAGGGGGCGTACCGGCTGGCTGGTTTGTATATGGCGATTGGGACAATATTACTATCGACACAGCAGTCCCCACCATCAGCGATACGGATAGCCTCGCCCTACCCGGTCAGATTGGCAACAACGATGTTCTGTCAGTCACGGCCAATGTGCCCACCTGGGCCGGATTTGGCGCTGCGCTTAATCCAGTGGCGGATTGGAGCAACTACGATGCGCTCAGTTTTTGGTTTTACGGCGAGAATCTCAGCACTACCCATGAACTGGAGATTCAAACTGTTTCGGGCGATGATCGCCGCGCCACCTTCGTAGACGATTTTGTCGGTTGGCAACAAATCATCCTGCCATTCAGCACATTTGGCGCCGGCGGTGTTTACGATGTATCGCAGGTGGATAATTGGGTCTTTGTCCTTGATGGCACAGTCGGCTCCTTTAAGATGGATCGTTTGGAGCTAGTCAAGCTAACCCCATTCACCGACTTCGAAGGGGGCGTACCGGCTGGCTGGTTTGTATATGGCGACTGGGACAACATTACTATCGACACGGCAGTCCCCACCATCAGCGATACTGACAGCCTCGCCCTAACCGGTCAGATTGGTAACAACGATGTTCTGTCAGTCACGGCCAATGTGCCCACCTGGGCCGGATTTGGCGCTGCGCTTAATCCAGTGGCGGATTGGAGCGAGATGCAGGGAGTCAGCTTCTGGTTCTATGGTGAGAATCTCAGCACTACCCATGAATTTGAGATTCAAACCGTTTCAGGCGATGACCGTCGCGCTACCTTTGTAGACGATTTTGTCGGTTGGCGGCTCATCACACTTCCCTTCGCTACCTTTGGCTCGTCACCCTACGACGTTTCGCAAGTAGACAACTGGGTTTTTATTCTTGATGGCACAGTTGGCTCTTTGATGTTAGATTACATCAATGTCTATGGCGGGGTAGTAGAGTTACAGCCCAAAGTGGACTTCGAGCATCCCGACTATACAGTAAACGAGGATGTCAGTGAAGCTACCGTCACGGTCAAACTTGAGCCGGCGACGAACGACTTGGTTACAGTTACCTGTAAAACCCTGGATCTCGAAGGAACCGCGACCGCCGGTGTGGATTACACGCCCGTCAACGAGGTTCTTGTTTTCGAGCCGGGGCAAACCGACATCACAGTTACCATCCCCATTAGTAACGACGCTGCGTATGAACAGCCAGAAACGGTGTTTCTGGCGCTTTCTAATCAAGATGGCGGAACAATCACCATCATGCTCGGCAGTGCCAACAACCCCGCTAAATTGACCATTCTGGACAACGACCCCGCTCCAGATAGCCAGCTCATTGACGACTTTGAATCCGACCTGCCCTACCTCCGCGACGCCTTCAACACCGAAATCGGCCTCGTGCCGTGGGGCAGCAACGCCGCCGACAAACCGGTGTTGGCAACCACGACGATTATCACCCCCATCCCCGGCTATCCGGCCACGAACACCGTCCTCAGCGCGGCCTACGACATCACCGCGTGGGGCGGCTTCAACCACGGTTTTTCGGATAGCGGCGAGTGGGTGAGCCAGGATTGGAGCGCGTATGACGGGCTGCGCTTCTGGCTTTACGGCAACAACACCGGGACGACCATCCAGGTGGAAATCTTCGACAATCAGGCGCTCGGCACGATGAGCGACTCGGCGGAACGGCACTACACCCGCATCAGCGACGATTACGTTGGCTGGCGGCAGTTCCACCTGCCCTTCGCGCTGTTCCAGCGGCGCGCCGATTGGCAGCCGAGCGGCGCGCCCGACGACGACCTGAACCTCACGGAAGTATCGGGGTACTCCTTCGGGCTGGCAACGGGGACCGGGCCGCAGGTGCTCTACCTTGACGAGGTGGAACTCTACGGCGAGCGCGAGGCGGGCGACATGCCGCTGCGCGTGCAATTCTCGACCTACGCCTACGCCGCCGCCGAGAGTACCACCGCCAACGTGCGCGTCATGCTCAACCGCACCTGCATCACGACGGCGACGGTGAATTACGCCATCGCGGCGGGGACGGCCCACTCCGCGCACGACTACAACGCGACGGCCTCCGGGACACTCACCTTTGCACCGGGCGAAACCGTCCAGACCATCCCGGTCGCTATGTTGAAGGATCGCAAGATCGAGGGGGACGAGCAGTTGAACGTCACGCTCTCAGCGCCTACCAACGCCGCCCTGGGATGGAAGAGCACCGCGCCGGTCGTCGTGCGCGACGTTCCCGATCCGGCGATGATTGACGACTTTGAGCGCGGCGTGCCGGGTGAGCTGGCCCCCACCGGCGGCGTCACCGTGACCGCCGTGGAGATTCCCGACACGTCGGCGCTGGCGCTGCCGGATCAGGATCCGCTCAACACGGTGCTGAGCGTGACGTACAACTTGCCCGCACGGCAGGCCGTTGCTCAGGCCGGCGGCGGCTTCACCCGCGAGTTCGGCAGCAGCAAAGATTGGAGCGGCCCCGACGCTTTCAACTTCTGGTTCTACGGGATGAACACCGGGACGACCATCACGGTGCAAATCCTCGACAACAAAACGCCCGATCCGGGGCCGAGCGGCTGGATCCTCACCTGGAGCGACGAATTTGACGGCGCGGCCGGCGCAGAACCCGACCAGACGAAATGGGGTTATGACATCGGCGGGCATGGCTGGGGCAATAGCGAGTGGGAATACTACACCAACGAGCGCAAGAATTCGGCGTTGGATGGTGCCGGCGGGCTGGTCATCACCGCCACCACCGAAGTCACCGCCACCACCCCTTACACCGATTGTTGGTACGGCGTCTGCACGCACACCTCGGCGCGGCTGCTGACCAAAGACAAGTTTGACTTCATGTACGGACGCGCCGAAGCGCGACTCAAGCTCCCCTACGGACAGGGCATCTGGCCCGCGTTCTGGTCGTTGGGGAACAACTTTGATGACGTAGATTGGCCGGGCGCGGGCGAGATTGACATCATGGAGAACATCGGCAAAGAACCCAACATCGTCCACGGCACCGTCCACGGGCCGGGCTACTCCGGCGGCAGCGGGATCGGCGGCGGGTACACCTACACCGAGGCGTTAGCCAACGACTACCACGTCTACGCCATCGAGTGGGAACCGGACGAGATCCGCTGGTACTTTGACGACACGCAATACTTCACCCTCACTCACGACATGCTCCCCAGCGGCGCCAACTGGGTTTTCGACCATCCCTTCTTCCTGATCATGAACGTCGCCGTGGGCGGATCATGGCCGGGCTACCCCGATGAGAGCACCACCTTCCCGCAGACGATGTCCGTGGATTACGTCCGCGTCTACCAGGCGCCGGCGGAGCCGGAACGCTTTGAGACGGTGATCACGGACAACTTCACCGGCTGGCAGCAGATGAGCCTGCCGTTTGCGGACTTCACCCGCAGCGCAGAACAGGCAGAAGGCGTGCCCAACGACGGGCTGACCCTCAACGAGATGTGGGGCTACACCTTCTGGATGCCCGCCGGGAGCGCGGGCGCGTTCTATCTGGATGAAGTGAAGCTCGGTGTGATCAGCAAGCTCTACTTGCCGCTGGTCGTGCGTCAACACTAGCATCCGCCAGACCTTCCCAGCGGGCGCGATCCCCCGCTGGGAAGGTCATGGTATTCCTCTTCGCCCCGCGCCAAATGCATCCGGCGCGGGGTTGTTTTCAAACTACACTGCCCCAATCGCCGGGTCATCCAACCGCACCCGGCGTCCCTCGCGGACAGAGACATAACAGGCCAACGTCATCCGCAGCGACGTGCGCCCCTCCTCAACAGAAGCCAACGCCGGCCGGCGCCCGTGCAGGAAATCCGCCAGCGGGCCGGCCAATCCCGCAATACGCGCGCCGTGATGCGCCGGGCTGGCGATGTCGCTGCATGTCCACTGCCCCGTCTCGAGCGTGTACCACTTGAGGCCGCAGGCGTCCGCCGGGCGCGGCACGTTGCAACTGGGGACGTCGCCATAGTTCTGCACGAGGCTCCCCTTCTCCGCCACCACCTCGGTGGTACTCTCGGCGGACGTACACGTAAAAGAACACTCCACGACAGCCAGCGGCCCGCCCGGATAGCGGAAGACGGCGACGCCGTTGTCCATCGGCACGCGCCGGTCATACAGCGACATGATCTCCGCCGTCACCGTCTCCGGTGCGCCCAGCAGCCAGTGGATGAAGTCAATGGGATGCGCGGCGTCGTCGGCCCAGATATCGCGGTTAAGTTCCGGCTGATTGTGCCAGAGCTGCGTGAAGTTGGGCCAGGTGTGTGTGCCCAAGCCGTGGCGGCGACGCACCATGAACACCTGCCCCAACTGCCCGCTTGCCAGCAGCGACTTGATCTGCACATTCTGTGGGTCCACACGCATTTGCCAGGCCATCGTGAACGGGACGCCGTAGCGTTCCACCGCAGCCACCATGCGGTCCGCCTCCGGCAACGTCAGCGCGAGCGGTTTCTGCACGATGATGGACTTGTCGGCGGCAGCGGCCTGCTCCACCAGGTCGGCGTGCCGCGCCGTTTCTGCCGCCACCACCACCGCCGCCACATCGGACGACAGCAGCGCGTCCACCTCCGCGTAGGGCGTCACGCCAAAATCCTGCGCCGCCTGCGCCAGCCGCCCGGCGTCGTGATCCCAACCGGCGGACACCCGCACGCCCCATTCAGGATGATCGCGCCACTGGGCGCAGTAGGCGTTGACGTGTCCGTGTGCAAACCCCAGAATCCCCACTTGAAGGGTCACAGAAACCTCCGTTGCGAATTACGAATGACGAATGACGAACTACGAACTACGGACTACGAAAAAGTGGCCCTTGAAGGGGGATCAAGAGCCACTTTTTATGACCAACCTATAGGAACAAGCCGGTGATAGTGCGGGCAAGCGACTTCAGCCAGGAAAAGTTGAAGTCGCTCAGGAGAAAAGGCTCCCGCCGCATGGGGTGAATGCGTTCCTCAGTGATGACGCTCGCTACATAGTGTGCCCAAAACCAAGTTTCCATCGTAAGCCTCCTGTGTTTACTGATGCTCTTGCTGAAAGGGACAAACTCCGTCAACGTGAACACCTTTCAAACACAACAAAAAAGGACGCCACGTTGCCGGGTGTCCTTCTTTCACGCCTACGAGGTTAGCTGTCGGACTTGGGCCAAAGAAGTGACCCTACGCCGCACTCCGGTTAGCTGCGTCACGACTAACCAAGCGTGGGCGATTCGCCCCGATAGTGGTTCCCCCGTTGTCAGGTAGCCTGATGACCAGGCGCTCACATTCGGCGAGATACTCAACCTGTTAACCGCCAGGACCTTAACTGCCGCCCTGGTTGGATGTATTCCGCGCCCCCCTCACATCCATAGATATTATATGCCCGTCGCCCAATTTGTAAATAGGGCCGCTGTTAAAATCTTGTAAACGATTCGCAAGCTCTTAATCTTTTCTTAAAGTTAACCACACCCACTCTTAAAGACGCTGCTGCCCAAGTGCGCTATACTTAAGGCATACTATGAAGCTACGAAAAGTATTAGGAGGTGTACTATGAAAAAGTGGGGATTGACTTTAGTGTTGATTGCGTCTCTGATGGTGTCTATGGGCTGTGCGACGGTAGGCCGAATTGTGGAAGGTTCAAGAGAGCCGGCCGGCACACCCATAGAGGAACAACCGGCAGCCAACCCGGTGGGAATCCAACCGGCGTCGGCGCCCTTACCGGCTGACAATCTGACCCAGGATCAAATCCTGGACGAGTTACAGGCGCGCCTGGCAGCTATCTACGAAGAGGTAAATCCCTCCGTCGTCAGCATCCAGGTAGGGCAAAAGGTTGAAATTCCATCGGGTGACAACCCCTTCCTGCCCTACATAGATCCCGATTCATCCGAGCTGCCGTATCAACAAGGCGCCGGTTCCGGCTTTGTGTGGGATAAAGAGGGACACATCGTCACCAACAACCACGTCGTGGCCAACGCTGACAAGATCACTGTGCAATTTGCGGATGGAAGCATCGTACCCGCTGAACTGGTCGGCGCCGACCCGGATAGCGACCTGGCCGTGATCAAGGTGGACCTGCCGGCCGACCGCCTGACGCCGGTGAAAATGGGCGATTCGACGCAGGTAAAAGTAGGACAACTCGTCGTCGCCATCGGCAACCCCTTCGCGCTGAGCAACACGATGACGGTGGGCTTCGTCAGCGCATTGGAGCGCTCGCTGCCCGTCAATTCGGAAAGCACGACCGGCAGCTTTACCATCCCGGACATCATCCAAACTGACGCGCCCATCAACCCCGGCAACTCTGGCGGCGTCTTGCTCAACGCGGAAGGCGAGGTCGTGGGAGTGCCCAGCGCCATCATCTCGTCGGTAAGCTCGTCGGCAGGCATCGGATTTGCCATTCCTTCCGCCACTGTCGCCAAAGTCGTGCCCGCACTCATCGGGCAGGGCAGCTACGAACACGCCTGGGTCGGCATCCAAGGCACCTCGCTCACACCGGATATAGCCACGGCGATGGGGCTGGACGCGGAGCAGCGCGGCGCGCTCGTCATCAAAGTCATCGCTGATGGCCCGGCGGAGGCAGCCGGGTTGCGTGGCAGCGAGACACCCGTGACCATAGACGGCGTGCAGACCGTGGTGGGCGGGGATGTCATCGTCAGCTTTGATGAGACGCCGGTCGCCAGCTTTGAGGACCTCGTCGCCGCCATCGGCCAGGCCGTACCTGACCAGGAAGTGACCCTGACCATCCTACGCGACAGTGAGAGCCAGACCGTCACGATCACGCTGGGCGCACGACCGGGCGCCTTGCCAGAATAAACCTCACCTATCCCCTCTGCACCGGATTGGATGGATTCTCACGGATAGCTTCCGTTGAATCCGTTCAATCCGGTGAGAAATGAAACTATCCTTGCGCTTTACCCTCTTTGGTGTATCATACTTCCGGTCAAGTATGACCGAACCTTTATCAAAACAGTCTCAGGAGGCAAAAGTATGTCCTACTATATTGAAATGATCCGGGGTCGAGAAATTCTCGACTCGCGCGGCAACCCCACTGTGGAAGTGGAAGTTTTGTTGGATGACGGCACCGTCGGACGGGCCGCCGTGCCCTCTGGCGCATCCACCGGCGTTCACGAGGCGCTGGAATTGCGCGACGACGACAAGGAGCGTTACCTGGGCAAGGGTGTGCTCAAGGCCGTGGATAACATCAACACGACGATTGCCGATGAGCTGGTCGGCTGGGATGCAACCGATCAGAAGGGGATTGACGAGATGATGATCGCCCTCGACGGGTCACCCAACAAGGCGAACCTGGGCGCGAACGCCATCTTGGGCGTCTCCCTGGCCGTGGCGAAGGCCGCCGCGCAGGCCGTGGGCCTCCCGCTCTACCGCTACATCGGCGGCACGCACGCGCACGTTCTGCCCGTCCCAATGATGAACATCCTCAACGGCGGCAAGCACGCGGTGGACGGTCCCGATCTACAGGAATTCATGGCGATGCCGGTCGGCGCTCCTTCCTTTGCAGAAGCGCTGCGCTGGGGCGCGGAGACCTATCACGCGCTCAAGTCCGTACTGAAAAAGCGCGGGTACGGCGTCGGCGTTGGGGACGAGGGCGGTTTCGCGCCGAGCCTCAAGACCAACGAAGAGGCCATCGAAGTCATCATTGCCGCCATCCAGAAGGCCGGGTACGAGCCGGGCAAGGACATCTGGATTGCGATGGATCCGGCAGCTTCGGAAATCTACGAGAATGGCAAGTACAACCTCAAGAAAGAAGGCCGCGTTCTCACCGGCGCGGAGATGGTGGACTTCTACGCGGGTTGGGTCGAGAAATACCCCATCATCAGCATCGAAGATGGTCTGGCCGAGGATGACTGGGAAAGCTTCAAACTGATGACCGCGCGCCTGGGTCACAAAATCCAGATTGTGGGCGACGACCTGCTGGTGACGAATACCGAGCGCATCGCCCGCGCGATCCAGGAAAAGGCCGCCAACTCCGTGCTGATCAAGCTCAACCAGATCGGCTCGCTCACCGAAACCATCGCCGCCATCGAGATGGCGCACAAACACGGCTGGACTGCCGTAACCTCCCATCGCTCCGGCGAGACCGAGGATGCCACCATCGCCGACCTGGCGGTGGCGCTCAACACCGGGCAGATCAAGACCGGCGCGCCGTGCCGCTCCGACCGCGTCGCCAAGTATAACCAACTCCTGCGCATCGAGGAAGAGTTGGACATGCAGGGCGTTTACGCCGGGATGGGCGCCTTCACCAATCTTGGCAAGTAGTCATTTCAGTTGGCAAACATTAAACTTGTGCTAAACTAGAGAGTGAGTATGAGCAGTCGTTCTAATGCAGTTCAAGGGTTTACCGAGAGAATGGTTTGGAACGCTCTGTCTCAACAAAAAATCTTATGAAAGGAGGACATGGGTGTGGCAGAGCGTGAAACCGGTACAGTAAAGTGGTTCAATGCCGAAAAAGGGTATGGCTTCATCACCCGCGACAAGGGCGGCGATATCTTCGTCCACTATAGCGCCATCACGGGCAACGGTTTTCGGTCATTGGAAGAAGGGCAGCGCGTCAGCTTCGTCGCCGGCGAAGGCCGCAAAGGCCCCGCTGCGCAAGAAGTTGAGCGGGCGTAAAACCCCGTCAAACGCCTTATAAAAAATCCCCGATTCTCAAGAATCGGGGATTTTTTGTCGGCCTGCCAAATCAGGGCAAATGCGCGGTGACGTTAATCACCGGGGGGTTCTCCAGATGCTTTTTGACCGCGCACAACTGCGCTGTCCGAATGAGAGCGGTGGCGTACTTCTCCGGGAAGTCAGGCGGCAGTTCAATGGTCAGGTTGACCTGTGTGACCATGTGCGTCACCGGGTCCAAGTCCACACTTTGGCGTAAAGTGACCCCTTCCGTCGGCAGCCCGCGCTGCTGGCAAAACCCAAGGACATAAATCCCCGCGCAGGTCCCCATCGAGGCCAAAAACAGAGAGAAAGGTGTTGGCGCCGATCCCTCGCCACCACCCTGGGGTGGTTGGTCGGTCTTAACCACAAACCCATCAAAGGCCGCATCCACGCGCTTCCCACCGGGAAAAGAAATGACCATCTCCATCGTTTCACGCTCCTTGTTCACAGACATAGACCTCCAAATCTATGAAACATAAAACGTGAAATGTGATGACTTCACAGTCAAACTTCACGTTTCACGTGCCACGTTTCGTCTATATTATATATTGACTTTCATCAATGTAAAGTCACGTTGCCCACAGACCGAGTTGGCGCGGCGGTTGTTTGCCGTTTAGCAAGATAAAGGGCATTGCGCGTTGCGTCGCAATCCCCAGGTGGCGTAAATCGCGCAGATCGGCCAGCGTCCCCAGGCGGCGCGCGGACACAATGCGGTCGGCATTCTTCGGGCCGATGCCGGGGATGCGCAGCAGCGTCGCGCGGTCGGCGGTGTTCACCTCGACCGGGGCGTAAGTCAAATGCAGGCGCGCCCACGCCAGTTTGGGGTCGGCGTCCCTAGGCAGATTGCCGTCCTGGACAAACGGCAGCTCCTCCACATCGAAGCCGTAATCGCGCAACAGGAAGGACGCCTGGTATAGCCGGTGCTCGCGCACCGGATCGCTCGGCGCGTGGTCGGACAGCGGTGTATCCGGCACCGGGCTGAAGCTGCTGAAGTAGGTGCGGGCCAACCGCAACTCCCGGTACAGGTAGGCCGCAGTCGTGAGCAATTCCACGTCCGGCTCGCCGACCGCGCCCACCACAAACTGCGTGGTCGCGCTAGGGACGCGCCCCGGACCGGTGGCAGCGCGGCGCAATTCATCCACCCAGCGCAGCCGTTGGAACAGCGCGCCGGAGAATTCCTTGCGGGGCGCCAGGTCGCTCAGGCGTTGGGCGTTAGGCGCTTCCAGATTGAGGGAAACGCGGTCGGCCCAGCGCATGGCCTCAGCAATCTGATCGCGCTCGGCGTTGGGCATGATTTTGACGTGTAGATAACCGGGAAAACGGTACTTGCGCCGCAATATTTCCGCCGTCGCCAGGATGCGATCCTGCGTGCGCGGCCCCCCACCCATCAACGCGGAGCTCAAAAAAGCCCCTTTAATCAATCCCTGGGTGTAGAGCTGCACGGTCAATTGGGCCAGCTCGTCCGGGATGAAAATCTCACGGTGGAAGTCGCGCCCGGCGCGTATGGCGCAATAACGGCAGTCCATCTCGCAATACGAAGAGACGAGGGTTTTGAGCAGAGGAATCTTTTGCCCGCCGGGCAACGTGGCCTGCGCGATACAGTCCTTCAAATCGTGCGGCACAGGGGGAGGCGCGGCCGTCTGCCCCAGGGGATTCACCTCTTCCGTTGGCTCGTAACACGTCAACGGCGCCAGCAATTGGAGTTTATGTAATGCGTCCATCTTTGCCTCCTACCCCTATTATATGAACGAATGTTCTATCGTCAAGTCAAAATATTTCCAGGGCTATCGCATTTGACCGCGTCCAGCTACTGAATACGGCCTGAAGGCCGGGGATAAAAGGGATTTTTGTGGCGGGGCTT
>DAOUGD010000125.1:0-5312 GCA_034429475.1 Anaerolineae bacterium | reverse complement strand
TCGGCATACCAGCTATGATATAAGTGGTTGGTTGACATAGAGACCTCCTGGGTAAAGTGGTTGACGCCTTTACTTTACCCGGTTTTCTGTGTCAATCAACCCCCTTTTATTTAAAGTGTCCGGTGGCTAGTTCTCGCTTCAAACTCTGTGCGAAGCTATACCCCAACTCCTCGCCCTTCGCCAGATCCGCAGAAGAAGCGCCACCCTGGAATTCCCACGCCTCGGCCAGTTCCCACTTGAGCTTTTCCGCCCATTCGGTGATCTCGCGGCGCGCGCCGCCGCTCCAGCCATAGCTGCCGAAGTACGCCAGCTTGCGGTTGGCGATGCGCTTGCGGGCGATCATGTCCAGCGCGTGCGCCATCGAGGGGAACAGTTCGCCTTCATAGGTGGGCGCGCCTACGAGAACGCCGTTGCGCGTGTACACGGAGGGCAGGATGTAGCTGGTATGGATGTGCCGCACGTCGAAGATGTCCAGCGGGACGCCGGCCCGCGTCACGCCCGCCGCCACTGCCTCGACCATCTGCTCAGTGTTGCCGTACATCGTGCCGTAGAGCAGTGTCACGCCCACGTCCGGGCCTTCCAGGGCGTAATTCGCCCACTTCTGGTACAGCTCGATGATGCGCGCCGGATTCTTCCGCCACACCAGGCCATGCGAGGGCGCGATCACGTCAATGGGGACGCCGGCCAGCTTCTCAATCGCCTTGATCACCGGCTTGGGGAACAGGGCGACGATGTTGGCATAGTAACGCAGCGACTCGCGCTCGTAGAACGCCTGATCGTCGCACTGATCGTCGAAAATTCCGCCTTGCAGCGCGCCGTAACCGCCGAAGGCGTCGCACGAGAACAGCACCTTCTGCGTGGTTTCATACGTCACCATCGTCTCCGGCCAATGCACCATCGGCGTGATGTGGAACTGCAACTGGTGCGCGCCCAAGTCGAGCGTCTCGCCGTCCTCCACCACCTGCACCTGATCCGTGAGGTGGTAATAGCCGGCCAACATCGGGACGGCGCGCTTGGTGCAGAGAAACGTCGCCTTCGGGGCGATCCGGTGCATCGTGCGCGTGACGCCGGTGTGATCCGGCTCCATGTGATTCACTACGATGTAATCCAGCTCCGCCGGATCGAACACTTCCGCAATCTGATCCAGCAGCGCGTCGCTCTTAAGGTCCTTCGCCATATCCACCAGCACTTTCTTCTCGTCGTCAATCACGTAGGCGTTGTACGACACGCCCTCGCTCGTGATCGGCCACATCCCTTCAAAGAGGTCGGTGGTGCGGTCGTTGACCCCAATCCAATAAATTCCCGGTTTCACTTGTACGGCTGGCATCGCTTTCCTCCGAAAATAGTTAAAAGTTGAAAATTAAGGCTCGGCCGGTCTCCGACCGCGCCAGGGCAAGGATTATTATACTCACATTCCGCTCAATTCCCCAAAAACGATTTTCCGGTAAAATGATGGGAAATTACCAGGGCAACTCCAGGCATTTGACGTTTGACGTTTGACGTAGTATTAACCTAAGCGAGGTAACCTTATGCGCATTGGCATGATTACCGGCGAATACCCTCCCATGGAGGGCGGTGTGGGCGACTTCACCCACGAGTTGAGCCGCGCGCTGCACGCGCAGGGACACGAAATCCACATCCTCACCACCAGCCTCTCCAGCACTCCACCTTATCTCACCGAAAACGGGCTGAACGTTTACCGGCAGATAGACGATTGGGGTTGGGGTATCCACACGCGCATCAACCAGTGGGTCGAGGCGGTCAAGCCGGAGCTGCTGAACCTGCAATACCAGGCCGCCGCGTATCAGATGAAGGGGCAAGTGCTGCTCTATCCCCGGCAGCGGAGCAGCGCCATCCCGCTGGTCGTGACCTATCACGATCTGCTGCCGCCTTACCTCTTCCCCAAAGCCGGCCCACTGCGCCAATGGAGCGTCCGCCAACTGGCGCAGCGCAGCGACGGCGTCATCGTCACCAATCCTGGCGACTACGACACTCTGACCCAACAATTCGCCCACCTGGCGACGCCCATGCAGCTCATCCCCATCGGCAGCAACATCGCGCCGGAGCCGCCGCCGGGTTATACCCCTGCCGACTGGCGCGCGGCGCACGGGTTTGCCCCCGAAGACCTGCTGATCGGCTTCTTCGGCTTTCTCAATCGCAGCAAAGGCGTGGAGACGCTGCTGGAAGCGCTCAGTCGGCTGCGCGCAGCCGAAGCCCCCGCGCATCTGCTCTTCATCGGCGGGCGGACGGGCACCAGCGACGTCACCAACGCCGCCTACGCCGATGAGATTGACCACGCTGTCGTCTACCTCGACCTGGAAGAGTACGTCCACCACACCGGCTTCGCCGCGCCGGCGGAAGTCTCCGCCGCGCTGCTGGCCGTGGACGTGTGCGCGCTCCCCTACCGCGACGGCGCGAGCCTGCGGCACGGCACGCTCCACGCGGCGCTGGCCCACGGCTGCGCCATCGTCACCACCACGCCGCAGGACGAAATGCTCCAACTGCGCGACGATGAGAACGTCGTGCTGTTCCCGCCCGATGATCCCGCCGCGCTGACCGAAGCCATCCATCGCCTGTGGCGCGATCCGGAAGCCCGCGCGCGGCTGGGCCGGGGCGCCGTCGCCCTCGCGCAAGAATTCTCGTGGGACGCCATCGCCGCGCGCACGGCAGCGTTCTTTGCGACACTCACCGCAACCCCCGGAGGCTCGGCACGAACCCCATAGCCCGTCCAACAACCATACCGGCAAGTCTAAAACCGTTTTTCCAGGAATACGATTTCGCCACCCTTGATCCCGAAACGGATGCCGACACTATCATTGAGCGCACTCTCCACTATGGCAACCGCCAGGAGCTACGCTGGTTATTCCACACCTATAGCCGCGAGACCATCGCCCGCTGGTTTTATGACATGGGCGCGTGGCGATTACCCAAAAAACATTTGCCCTTCTGGAGCTTGATTTTGCACATCGAACCACGGCCACGGCCACAAGGGGGCGTATGGCCCTATTAGCTCAACCGCATTGGAATACGATCACCCCTTCCATGCACGATGTTCTGAGCGAGTTAAGCCACTGGGAAGGAATGATGCGATTTTATCTGGCAGGCGGAACCGCACTGGCGTTACAACTCGGCCACCGCAGTTCTGTAGATTTGGATTTTTTCTCAGAAACGGATGAAGTATCACCCTCAACGCATTCAGAAATCCTCAAACACCTATCCTCGCCAGATGTGAAGGTATTGGAAAGTGCATGGGGCAATTTTGTCCTGGAAATCAACGAAGTTCGCACCGGCTTCTTCAGCTATAGTTATCCCCTGCTGGAAATGACACTTGAGCTAGAAAAAATTCGCCTGGCTTCCATCACCGACATCGGCCTGATGAAACTCGATGCGCTCATCAGTCGCGCCAGTCGCAAAGATTTCTATGATCTGTACTGCATCACGCAGCGCCAACCATTCGACAAACTCTTAGCCATGGGCGTGCAGAAATACCCTTATGCGCGCGATTTTGAAGTGGAAGCCATCCGCAGTTTGACCTTTTTTGAGAATGCCGAGCGAGATACCCAGCCGCAGCTTTTCACTCCCATTGCCTGGGAAACCATCAAAGCATATTTCTGCACTCAGGCTCAACAACTGGCCGCTCAGTGGCTAGATATAGACCTATGAATATGAGAAAGCTATTCCTTTCCCCCTGGCCGATCATCGCCCTCTTTTGCATCTTAGGCATCGTCTACAGCGTCGCCGTCCCCATCTTTGAGGCATCCGACGAGCTTTGGCACTATCCGATGGTGCAGCACCTCGCCCGCACCTGGACGCTGCCCGTGCAGCCGCTCGATCCGGGGACACCCAGCGGCCCGTGGCGGCAGGAAGCCAGCCAGCCGCCGCTCTACTACGCCCTCAGCGCCGCGCTCACGGCCTGGATTGACACGAGCGATATGGAGCAGGTGCGCCATCTCAACCCGCACGTCGCCGCCGGCGAGGTCACGCCCGACGGCAGCAACGTCAACCTCGTCGTCCACAATCCTGCGTTGGAGCGTTTCCCCTGGAAGGGCACGGTGCTGGCCGTCCACCTCGTGCGCCTGTTCTCCGTGGCCCTGGGCGCGTGGGCCGTGTATCTAACCTGGGCGCTCGTCCGCGAACTTTATCCCGGCCCGCCCTGGCTCGCCCTCGCCGCCGCCGCGACTCACGCCTTCACGCCGATGTACCTCTTCATCAGTGCGTCCGTCAACAACGACAACCTCGTCGTGCCGCTGTGCTCGTGGGCGCTGCTGTTGATGGTGAAGCGAGTCAAGAACCAGCGGATCAGCGAATCAGCGGATCAGCGAATCGGCGGATCTTCAATCCCCAATCCCCAATCCCCAATCCCCTTTTACCTACTTCTTGGTGTTGTGATCAGCCTGGGCCTGCTGACCAAAGCCAGCGCCATCGGCCTGCTCCCCCTCGCCGCCGCCACCATCGCCTGGGAAGCGTGGCAAGAAATCAAAGCAGCGAAAAAGCGAATCAGCGGATCAGCGAATGAGCAAATCCCCCCCTCTCCCCCTCTCCCCTCCCCCCCCTCCCCCTCGTCCCGTCTACCGTCTACCGTCTACTGTCTACTGTCTACCTTCACCCGTCTACTGGCGATCCTCCTCCCCGCCCTCGCCCTCTCCGGCTGGTGGTTCTACCGCAACTTCCGCCTCTACGGCGACTGGCTCGGCCTGAATGCCTTCTACGCCGTGCTCGGCACCCGCGACGTGCCCGCCGACCTCACGCAACTTTGGGCCGAACGTCACGCCTTCGCCGCCGGCTACTGGGGCAACTTTGGCGGACTCAACGTCCTCATGCCCGGCTGGATTTACACCCTTCTCAACCTCCTCGCCGCCCTCGCCGCCATCGGCCTTGTGGTGCGTTTTGGGTTATGGGTTCTGGGTTCTGAGTTCCGGGTTCTGAATTCCGGGGAACATACCCAACAACCCTCAACCCTCAACCCTCAACCCTCAACCCTCAGCACTCCTTCCAAAATCCAAAAGCTTTGGCCCTTCGCCTGGGATACAATGACCGCAGCCCGCGCCCTCGCCTGGGCCTGGCCCGCCGCCGTCTTCGTCTCCTGGACCCGCTGGGCGACGATTACCTGGTCCTCCCAAGGCCGCCTCATCTTCTCGGCTATCCCCATGTGGAGCCTGGCGCTGGTGATGGGACTTCAAATTACGAATTACGAATTACGAATTACGAATAGCGAGAAAGCGAGAAAGCGAGAAAGCGGATCAGCGGCTCAACGGATCAGCGAATCCGAAATCTCCCTCTCTCCCTCTCTCCCCCTCTCCCCCACGCCTCCC